>NZ_RPRY01000197.1 GCF_003949795.1 Streptomyces sp. WAC06614 | reverse complement strand
GTCCGGGGCGGGGCGGTGGGACGGGGGCGGCGGGCCGCAGGCCGGGATCAGGAGCAGTCCGGCCAGCACCAGGCCGGCCCGGCGCACGCCCGTCGGGAACGGAACGCCCGGGACCAGGCCGGCCCGGAGCACGGACCGGGCGGTCGTCGACGGGGCTGCCCGACGTCCCATCCCGCACCAGCCCCTCACCAACCTGGAGATCATCTGCAGGCCCCACCCCACCACCTGGCGGCCCGCCCCCGCAGCCGCCATCCGGGTGATCACGGGAGTGGTGCGTTCTCACGGTCGTCGTCCCGCCGTTTCCCGGAGAGAAAAGGAATTCAGGGCTCCGCAATGAAACATTCGGCAGTGCTCGTCCACCATCAGAGACACCGTTGACAGGAATGCGCCGACGCGTAGTGTTCCCTCCGTGCGGGATGCAAGGAACCGCGCCTTTACGTCACTTCACTCCGCCCCACTTCACCTCAGACTTCAGCTCACCCACGGGCCTGCCCGTGCGCAGGGAGAACAGGGGAATACCGTTGTCTGCACAGACGACGCTGCTCACCAGGACCGAGTTACAGCGCCGACCACTCACCCATGACGAAGCAGCCATCGTCGTGGCGGAAATTCGCCGGTCGCCCAAGATAACCGGCTACAGCGCGGCCGAATGGACGGGCCGCCGCGACACCTTCGCCCTCGTCGACCGCGCCTCCGGGGAACTCCTCGGGGCGCTGCTCGTCCATCACCTCCTCGGCAACTGGTCCGAGGTCGCGGTCGTGTTCATCCCCGAGGCCCATCGCGGGCAGGGCTACGGGCGGCAGCTGCTCGGCGGGGCCCTGCGCACCCTCGCCCCCTCCGGGAAGCGGCTGCTGCTGTTCTTCTCCGAGCCCGGACCGATGGAGGGGCTCGTCCGGGAGGCCGGGTTCGACGTGTTCGCGGACGAGCAGGACTTCGCCGCGGGACGGCCCGGGCGGCGCCTCTACCTGTCGGTCGTCTACCCGGTCCAGTGGTTGTGGAGCTTCTACCGCATCCGCGAGCTGCGCAGGAAGAAACGCGAGCTGGACTGCTCGTTCTCATTCAAAATCGCTCTTCTCGAAACGAAAAGGCACGGGGAATCGTGAAATCGGAATCCGAATCTTCGCTCTGGGGCGGCTGGCTGACCGGCGGCGATTCCTTGCTCGAAGAGGTCAACGCGTCCGTACGCTTCGATCAGCGGCTGGCCTTCCAGGACATCGACGGATCGGTCGCGCACGCGGAGATGCTCGGCGAAAGCGGAGTGATCTCCGCCGAGGACGCGCAATCCATCGTGGCGGGGCTGGAAAAGGTCCGTGCCGAGATCGGCGCCGGCACCTTCGTCTTCGATCCGGCCCTCGAAGACGTCCACATGAACATCGAGTCACGGCTGCGCGACATCGTCGGCCCGGTCGCCGGTCATCTGCACACGGGCCGCTCGCGCAACGACCAGGTCGCCGTCGACGCCAAGCTGTGGGTGCGCGACGCCGTCGACCGGCTCGACGCGCTGCTCGCCGCCACCGTCGACCTCCTCGCCGAGCGGGCCGAGACCCACCACGCCGACGTGATGCCCGGGTTCACCCACCTCCAGTGTGCCCAGCCCGTGACCATCGGCCACCACCTGCTGGCGTACGGGGAGATGTTCCTGCGCGACCGGGACCGCCTGCGCGACACCCGCCGGCGGCTCGGCGAATCCCCGCTGGGGGCCGCCGCCCTGGCCGGCACCGGCTATCCCATCGACCCCGCCGCCACCGCCCGGCGGCTCGGCTTCGACAGCATCACCCGCAACTCCCTGGACGCCGTCTCCGACCGTGACTTCGTCCTGGACTTCCTGGCCGCCGGCGCCACGCTCGCGGTGCACGCCTCCCGGCTGGGCGAGGAGCTGGTGCTCTGGAGCACCCCGCAGTTCGGGTTCGTGGTGCTGCCCGAGGACCTCTGTGCCGGGTCCTCGATCATGCCGCAGAAGCGCAACCCCGACCTGCCCGAGCTGATGCGCGCCAAGTCCGGCCGGGTCTTCGGCAACCTGATGGCGGTGCTGACGGTGATGAAGGGCCTGCCCCTCGCCTACAGCCGCGACATGCAGGAGGACAAGGAAGCGCTGTTCGACTCGGCCGACCAGCTGGAGCTGATCGTCCGCAGCACGGCCGCCATGCTGCGCGGCATCACCTTCGTGCCCGAGCGCACCCGGGCGGCAGCCGAGTTGGGCAACACGGTCGCCACCGATCTCGCCGACTGGCTCGTCACCGAACGCGGGCTGCCGTTCCGCGAGGCGCACAGCGTGGTCGGCGGCCTGGTCAAGTGGCTCGGCGTCCAGGGCCTGGAGCTGCGGGACGCCACCGCGGCCCGACTCGCCGACTTCGACGCGCGGCTGGCCGGCCTGCCGGCCGAGGTCCTCACCGTGGACCACGCGGTGCGCCGCCGCCGCTCCCCCGGCGGCACCGCACCCGAGCTGGTCCTCGCGGCCGCCCGCGAGCTGCGGCGCCGCAACGCCGCGCAGCCGGCCCGGCCCACCACCCGTTGACGTCCCGTCCCACGCAAGGAGTCTGACCATGGCTTCGGCCAAGCGTGTCGTGCTCGCCTACTCGGGCGGCGTAGACACCACCGCCTGCATCCCGTACCTGCGCCACGAGATGGGCTGCGAGTTCATCGTGGCGATGGCCGCCGACCTCGGCCAGGGCGACGAGCTCGAACCGATCCGGCAGAAGGCGCTGCACGCCGGCGCCGACGTCTCCCTGGTGGTGGACGCCAAGGAGCGCTTCGTGCGCGAGTACGGCTTCCCCGCCGTCAAGGCCAACGCGCTCTACGACGGCCAGTACCCGCTCTCCTCCGCCCTCGGGCGCCCGCTCATCGGCGACCTGCTGGTCGAGACGGCCCACGCCTACGAGTGCGGCGCCGTCGCCCACGGCTGCACCGGCAAGGGCAACGACCAGGTCCGCCTGGACCTGACGGTGGCCCTGCTCGACTCCGGCCTGAAGATCCTCGCCCCGGCCCGGGAGTGGTCGTTCAGCCGGGCCGAGACGATCGCCTACTCGGAGAAGTTCGGCATCGCCGGGCACGTCTCCAAGGAGAAGCCCTGGGCCATCGACCTCAACATCCTGGGCCGCAACGTCGAGGCGGGCCTGATCGAGGACCTGACCTGGGAGCCGACCGAGGAGGTGTGGGCGCTGACCCGTCCCGCCGAGGAGGCGCCGGACACCCCCGAGTACGTCGCCATCGGCTTCGAGGCGGGCGTCCCGGTCGCCCTGGACGGCGTACCGCTGGGCCCCACCGCGCTGGTGGAGCAGCTGAACACGCTCGGCGGCCGGCACGGGATCGGGCGGATCGACATGCTCGAGAACCGTGTGGTCGGGGTGAAGTCCCGCGAGCTGTACGAGGCTCCGGGCGTGCTGCTGCTCATCCAGGCGCACCGCGAGCTGGAGCAGCTGACCCTGCCGGCGGACGTCCTCGCGCACAAGCTGCCGCTGGAGGCCGCGTACGCCCGGACGGTCTACGACGGCCTGTGGCACGGCCCGTTGCGCGCGGCGCTGGACGCGTTCGTGGAGTCGACCCAGCGCCATGTGACCGGCGAGATCCGGCTGAAGCTGTACAAGGGACGGGCCTCGGTCGCCGCTCGACGGGCCGAACGGGCCCTGTACCGGCACGAGTTGGTCACCTACGGGCCGGAGTGCACGTTCGACCAGTCCAGCGCGGAGGGATTCATCGACATATTCGGCCTGCCCAGCCGGGTGTGGAACGCGGTGAACGGCTGACGGGCCGATGACCGAACAGCTCCACCCGGTCCGCAGGGACGGAAGCGGAGACGGGGACAGCCGGAGGCAGGGGCACGGGCAGGGGCACGGGCGTCAGCGCGGACTCGCCGGGGCCGTCGGACCGATCGTGGTCATCGGGGTGTTCGGGGTGACCCTGGGGATCACCTACCCGCTGTTCTCGCTCATGCTCGAACGCCAGGGCGCCTCTTCGTCCCTGGTGGGCCTGAACGGGGCGATGACCCCGCTGGGCATGGTGCTGTCGGCGCCCCTGGTCCCGGCGGCGGTACGCCGCTTCGGGCCGGGGGCGGCCATGGCGGCGGCCTCGGTGGGGGCCGCCGCGCTGCTGGCGGCGCTGGCGACGACGGACGCGCTGTGGGTGTGGTTCGTCCTCCGCTTCGTGCTCGGCACCTGCGCGGTGGCCATGTTCATCCTCAGCGAGACCTGGATCAGCGAGATCGCCGACCAGGCCGGCCGGGGCCGGCTGCTGACGGCGTACACCTCGGTCCTCGCGCTGGGCTTCTGCGTGGGCCCGTCCGTGCTGACCGTGACGGGGAACTCCGAGGGCGCGGCGCTGGCCGTGGCCGTCGTCAGCCCGCTGGTCGCGCTGTGGCCCTTGTGGTCGGGCCGGCGGCGCGTCCCGGCGATGGCGGCGGACGGCTCGGTGCCCGTACGGGCCCTGGTGCGGCTGCTGTCGGTGCTGCTGGTCGCGGTGCTGGCGGTGTCCGTGTTCGACGCCGTCACCTTGCAGTTCATCCCGCTCTACGGGGAACGGGCGGGCCTGTCGCCCGGGCACGCGGCGTTCACCCTGACCGTGCTGCTGATCGGGCAGATGCTCTTCCAGTACCCGGTGGGCTGGCTGGCCGACCGGGTGGGCGCCCGGGCGGCACTGATGCTGACCCTGGTCGTCGGCACGGCAGGGGCGCTGCTGCTGCCGGCGTTCGTGGGCCGAGGCCTGTGGCTGTGGCCGATGGTGGCGCTGTGGGGCGGCATCGCGTTCGCCGGCTACCCGATCGTCCTCACCCTGCTGGGCGAGGGGCTGCGCGGTACCAGTCTGCTGCTGGGCAACACGGCGTTCGCCGTCGTGTGGGGCATCGGCGGCGTGATCGGCCCCCCGTACGCGGGCGCGGCCGCCGACTGGCTGGGCGAGAACGGCATGCCGTACTCCCTGGCGGTGCTGTGGCTGATCGCCCTGGCGGTGACGGCCGTCGGCTTCGCGGCGGCCCGCCGCCGGTCGACCACCCGCTGACGGCGACCCCCGCCGACGGCCGGTCGGCCCGCTGCTCGCGGGCCGACCGGCTGTGGCGTGAGGACGCGGGATCAGCAGGTGACCGTGACCTCGTGGGTGACCGGCCGGGGCGACCAGGGGAAGGACGCGACGCCGAAGCTGCCGCGGACGGTGGAGCCGCACGGGGCGTCGACGGTGACGCCCCGCACCTCGACCGTCGTGGAGGTGAACAGGACCGGCCGGGCCTGCGTGGCGGGTGCGCCGCTGCCCACGACCTCTGCCGACAGCGTCGTGAACAGCTCCTTCGGCTGCGGCGCCGGGCTGCCCGGGGAGGGCGGGCCGGCCAGCCCCACCAGGCCGTAGAAGACGACCGTGGTGCCGGTGGTCTCGGCGCAGAGCTTCGTCGACAGGCCTGCCTGGAGGCCGAGGTTCCCGCAGGTGGTGACGGTCCCGGTGGCGGCGGCCGGGGCCGCGACCGCCTGGGCCGGCGTGAGCGCGAGGACGGCCGTGCCGGCGGCGCCGGCGGCGAGCAGTGCTAAGCGGTTCATGGGGGTTCTCCTTGTCCATGGTCACGAGAACGAGCTCGGATGACATGTGATATTTCACATGCCACTAGAATGCCAGATGATCACCACATGAACAGCCGCCACCGAGATCAGTACGCGGAGTCCGCCGTCACATCGCCCCAGGGGTTCAGCGCGCGTTCGGCCTCGGGGCCGCGCAGGGCCGGCAGGGTGGCGGCCGGCCCGTCCAGGGCCTCAGGGGCCGCCCGGACCGTGTCGGCAAGGGCGCGGGCGGCCGGGGCCGGGGCGCCGCCGTCCTCGATCTCGGGTCCGGGCGGTGCGGCCGGGGCCTGGCGTGCGGCGGATGCCGAAGTCACGGGCTGCGCCGCCGTGCTGGTCTGCTTCGCGCGGACCGTCGCCACCGCCCGGGCGGAGCCGGTCCGATGCCCGTCAGCCCAGCCAGACGATGGCGATGACGTACAGGCGTGCGGCAGGGCGGTTGATCCAGTAGACCGTGCTCAGCAGGCCGACCGAGGCGGAGCGGACGTCCTCGCCCTCGGGGTCATGGGGGTCGAAGGGCGGGAAGGACCAGGGGTCCCGCCGGGCGAGGCCCATCATGTCGCGCAGCATCTCGCGGGCGTGGGCCGGGAGTTGCTCGAACGTGGCGAGGGCGCCCGGGGACAGCCGGGACGGCCAGGGCGCGTCGTTCACGGGTGGGTGCCGCGCGTGTCGGCCCGGGCGACCCCGTCCGTGTCGTCCGGGTCGGAAGGAAGGAACGCCCCCGGTGCGGGCGCCGGCACAGGGGGCTGCGAGGGCGCCGCTGCGGGCGTGCGTTCGGGCTCGGGCTGGGCGCTCACGGTCTCCTCCAGGGCGGTCTCCCCCTCACGGTAGCCGCAGCAGCGGCAGTTGGGGCCCGGACCGCCGGGAAGGACGGGAAGATCGGAACGCCCCGGGCACCCCGGCGGCTCGGCCCAGGCCGTGGTCCCGGTGCCGCCCCGGGCGCTCGTTCCGTACGCTGGGCAGCATGCGGATGCGTCCCACCTTGAGCTGGAGCCCTGACGGGGACGTGCGCCCCGGTTCCACGGACCTGGCGCCCGTCGCCGAGGCGCTGGGTGCCGGCGGTGTGCTGGTGCTCAGCGGGGCGGGCATGTCCACGGAGTCCGGGATTCCGGCCTACCGGGGCGAAGGCGGCAGTCTGACCCGGCACACCCCGATGACGTACCAGGAGTTCACCTCCGACCCCGCGGCCCGGCAGCGGTACTGGGCGCGCAGCCACCTCGGCTGGCGTACGTTCGGCCGGGCGCGGCCCAACGACGGGCACCGGGCCGTGGCCGCGTTCGGGCGCCACGGGCGGCTCTCGGGGGTGATCACCCAGAACGTGGACGGCCTGCACCAGGCCGCGGGCAGCGCGGGCGTCGTGGAGCTCCACGGAAGCCTGGAGCGGGTCGTCTGCCTGTCCTGCGGCACGTTCGGCCCGCGCCGCGAGCTGGCCCTGCGGCTGGAGGAGGCCAACGCCGGCTTCGCGCCGGTGGCCGCCGGGATCAACCCGGACGGTGACGCCGACCTCACCCAGGACCAGGTCGCGGACTTCCGGGTGGTGCCCTGCTCGCGCTGCGGCGGCGTCCTCAAACCCGATGTGGTGTTCTTCGGCGAGGCGGTGCCTCCGCACCGGGTCGAGCAGTGCCGGACACTGGTCCGCGAGGCGGCGGCCCTGCTGGTCCTGGGGTCCTCGCTGACGGTGATGTCGGGGCTGCGGTTCGTCCGCCAGGCGGCCGAGGCGGGCACGCCCGTGCTGATCATCAACCGGGACCCGACCCGGGGCGACCGGCACGCCGCCACCCGGATCGGGCTGCCTCTGGGCAGTGCCCTGACCACGCTGGCCGACCGGCTCGGCGTTCCGGTCGACGGTCGTACCGTCTGAAGGGGGCCGCGGCCGCCACGCGGCACTACCGTGAGAAGGAGGGGTCATGGACGGCGCGACCCGCCCGGCCCGCCGGCCCCCGTCAGAAAGGGGAGGCGAGAGCGATGACCACGGTCAAGGACATGCTCGCCACCTACCCGGCCGACCTCGGAAGCGTGGACCAGGGCAAGCTCACCCGGTGCATCGAGGCGTGCCAGGCCTGTGCCCAGGCGTGTACGGCGTGCGCGGACGCCTGTCTGTCCGAAGGCATGGTCGGTGACCTGACCAAGTGCATCCGTACCGACATGGACTGCGCCGACATCTGCAACGCCACGGCGTCGGTGCTCTCCCGCCACACCGGCTACGACGCGAACATCACCAGGGCCCTGCTCCAGGCCTGCGCGACCGCCTGCCGGGCGTGCGCGGACGAGTGCGCCACCCATGCCGACCAGCACGAGCACTGCCGGTTGTGCGCCGAGGCCTGCCGTACGTGCGAACAGGCGTGCAACGAGCTGTTGCGGAGCCTGGGTTAGGCCGTGGCCCCGGTCAGGCCGGCGCCGGCCCGGCCGGGGCGCCGGGGCGGTCCGCCGTCACCAGCCATGAGGTGCTGAGGAGCCGGACCGTGCCGTCCGCGGTCTCGTGCCCGCGCAGGTGCTGCGTCAGGGCGTGCCGGGCGCGGGACCGTACGGTGTCGTCGGCCCGCTCCATCAGGTACCGGCCGGGGCCGGTGGCCAGCAGGAACTGCGCCGCGTCGGCGGCCCCGTGTCCCCACGTCCCGTACGCCTGGGCCCGGTCGACGGTGACGGCGGTGAATCCCGCCGCGGTGAGGACGTCGCGGAGGCGGTCGGGCGCGGCCAGGGAGAACATGCCGGGCGAGCCGGTCCGCCCGAAGTCGCCGACCGGCAGGAGGTCCCGCAGGGAGGCCATCGCGCCCACCCAGTCGTTCAGCGCGGCGTCGGCCGGGCAGACGAACGCCAGGCGGCCGCCGGGGCGCAGGGCCCGGCCGATGTTGGCGAAGGCCGCCACCGGATCGGCGAAGAACATCACCCCGTAGCGACTGATCGCCGCGTCGAAGGCGCCCGCCGCGAAGCGGTGCACCTGCGCGTCGCCCTGCTGGAACGAGGCGTTGGTGAGGCCCTCCTGCGCGGCGCGGGCCCGGGCCTGCGCGAGCATCGGACCGGACAGGTCGAGGCCCAGCGCATGCCCGTGGGGCGCGCGGAGCGCGGCGAGGCGGGTGGTCTGGCCGGCCCCGCAGCCGAGGTCCAGGGTGCGGTGGTGCGCGGTGATCGCGGCGGCGTACAGGAGCGGCGCGTCGAAGCCCTCGTTGACGGCGTTCCAGCGGTCCTGGTGACGGGCCCAGTGGGCCCCTTCCGAGCCGTTCCAGGCCTGCGCCTGCTCGGTGTTGACGATGCCGGCGGTGTGGGGCACGGCTGCCTCCTGGGGTGGGGTGACAAAGAATGGGCACGTGCCCAAACAGTATGGTCGTGTGCCCAAACTGGCAATGCCGGGTATCGTCGGCGCCTGGGACGCACGGACCGGAACGGAAGAGGGGCCCATGTCACCGCGCGGAGTGGCGACGCCGGACGTACGCGAGCGGCTGTTCGCCGCGGCCGAACGCGTCGTGGAGAGGGACGGGCCCGGCGCGCTCACCAGCCGGTCCGTGACCACCGAAGCGGGCTGCGCCAAGGGGCTGTTGCACACGCACTTCGCGGGACTGGACGAGTTCGTCGCCGAGCTCTGCCTCGACCGCTTCGCCCGGACCGCGGCGAAGGCGCGCGCGCTGGCGGGGTGCGCCGGGCAGGGCACGGTCGCGCGGAACCTGGAGGCCGTCACCCTGGTCCTGTTCGACTCCGGCGGGCCGGCCCTGTCGGGTCTGGCCATGACCCGCCCCGCCGCCACGCTGCGCGTCCGGGAGGCGCTGGAGGGCGGGGCGCCGGGCTTCGCCGCCGTCCAGGAGGCCGTCACCGGCTACCTGCGGGCCGAGCAGGAGCTCGGCCGGGTGCCGGCCGCGGTCGACCCCGACACCGCCGCCCTCGCCCTCGTCGGCACCGCCCACCACCTGCTGATGACCGCCTGGCCGGGCACCCCCGACCCGCGGCCCGCCATGCGGCGGCTGGTGACCGCGCTGGTCGGGGGCGAGGAGCCGGGGAGCGGGGCCCGGGAACCTTCGGGTGGGGCCTCTCGTTGAGCGGGGGCCACTGCTTCGATCATGAGACGAGGGAGTACTGTGCCCACGCCCGTGCCCACGCCCAAGTCCGCGCCTGCACCCGCACCCGTGCCCGTGTCCGCACCCGTGCCGGCATCGGCTTCCGATGACGTCGTGACCCCGCTCCCGCCGCTCCCGTCGCTCGCCGCCCAGGCGGAGCGCCTCGTCGCGCTCGGGGTTCCCGAGCTCGCCGGGTTGTCCGCCGCCGAGCTGCGGGCCTACGCCGCGGAAGCCGCGGCCGGTGACGCGGGCGCGCGCGGGGAGCTTCTGCTCGCCGTGCACCCCGACCGGGTCCCGGCCTCCGCCCTCGCGCCGCTGCTCCGGCGCGCGGGCAAGCCCGGCTTCGTCGTCACCGACATGACCGACGTGGACCTGTTCGTGCCCCACCACGCCGAGCTGCCCGACGCGCCCCTCTACGTGGTCGCCGGCCCGGACCGCGGCGACCGCATGGCCAACTGGAGCCCGGAGGAGGCCCTGCCCGCCCTCACCGAGGAGGGCCGCACCCCGCTCGTGCTGACCGAGGGCATCCACTGGCTGCTCCAGCAGCCCGAGGCGCTGGAGCGCAACCACTGCTTCATGACCATCGGTTCACGGCTGCGCAAGGCCGGCGGCGCCCTGGACGCCCGTACCCCCGCGATCTGGATCAGCAACGGCACCGGGCGGGACGGCCGGGAGCGCCGTGACGCGCCCAAGGTGGGGTGGTGCTGGTGGAACAACCGGCACACCTGGCTGGGCTTCGCCTCGGCAGGGTGCCGGACGCCTGTTCAGGCGGTCGCCGACCGGAGCTGATGCGGCATGCTCCTGCCCTTGCAGTCGGGCACGGCCGGCTCACCCGTGGTGAGCGCGATCCGGTCGACGGCGTCGACCATCGCCGACGAGGGCGGATCGAGCATGCATTCGCCTTCCCGCAGCAGGTTGGCGGTGGTCCGGGCGTTGTTGCCGAGACCGAGCATGCAGGACTGGCCCAGCCACCACGCGCGAACCGCCGCCGACCTTCTCGCGAGCGGGACGCCCACGCCGGCGGCAGTACGACGTCACGTCTCGACCGGTCTACACGAGGGGCTTGGTCGGTGCGGGCCAGTGTCGGCGCTCGGGGATCAGCCTGCGCAGGATCCACAGCCCGGCGCGCAGCTTCCAGTCGCCGGGGCGGCGGATCTCGGCGATGAGCGCGGCGGTGCTCCTGCCGATCGACTTCGACGCTTCCTCGGTGGAATCCGGGTCCAGGAGCCGGTCGCAGTTGAACCAGGCCAGACCCCGTGCGACCCGGATCCCGTAGTTGGTCAACAGTTCGTCGCTGCGGGTGAACAGCCTGTCCAGAGAGCCGATTCCGTGGATGTACCGGGCCGCGAGGTCGTCCTGGACCACGTCGATACAGGAACCGAGCACGTCGTTCATGCGGTGGAAGTCCGCGATGTGGCTGCGTCCGTCCGTGGACGCCGCCATGCGCCGCAGGGTCTCCGGCAGGTCGTACGAGATGTGCGCCATCATGGAGAAGAGGACGTCTTCGAGCGTGTAGGAGCGCCGGGCACTCGAAGCGGCGATGACGTCCCGCCACGGCCGGGGGACGGAGTCCGGCAGGTCACTCGGCCGGATCTCGTCCGCCGAGCCGCCCGGCCGCTGCGCCAGCCATGCGTCGATGCTGTCCATCGCGCTGAAATAGGCCGATGCGAGCGTCTCGCACAACTCGGCGACCCAGGAAGGGTCGTGGAACGCGGGCTCGCCCGCTTCCAGGCCGGTGGCGAGCGTCGCCGTGAGGCGGTAGTAGGTGTAGGCGAACGCGGCCCGGCGGTCCTGTGCGGCGTCGTACTGCCTGACCCGGTCGGCGAGCAGTCCGGCGACCCGGGTGACCTTTTCGGCGGGGAGCATGAACGCGTCGGTCATCGGGAGGAGGCTCCTGTCGCCCGCTAGGCCGGCGCGCTGATGCGGCGGGTTTCCTCGGTCGCCCTGCCCCAGTCGCAGAGCAGTTCCGCGAAGAGGCTCCCGCGGTCGGCGGAGACCCGATATTCCCCGATCCAGTCGCTTCCGAGCAGCGGCATGCGATAGGTCGCGGCCATCCCGTCGTCGTGCACTTCCGCGGAGTAGGTGAGGGTCCGCGTGAACAGGCCCGGCACGGGGCCGAGCCTCTCGTGCCCGCGCACCGTGACCCCGGTCCCGTTCCCGTTCAGGACGTACTGCTCCTCCAGGAGGTACAGGGTCACGCCGAACTTGGTCATCCGGACCACGTTGTCGGCCCGGCCGAACTCCTCCACGTCCGGCTTCGCCACGATCGTCGATTCCTGCCGCAGGGGGCCGGTGAGCCGCTCGATGAGGTGCATGGTGGTGACGAGCAGTTTGTTCGTCACACCGATGGGGCTGCGCAGGAATCGACGCCACGAGGTGACGCGGAAGGTGGCCGTCCCGTGCCAGGTGCCGGTGCCGATGGTGAAGTAATAGACGCGATTGGGTGCATCCGTGCGGCGAGGGGTACCCTCGGACTCCATTGTCACGTTGGGTAGCATATCATTACGCGCTGTGAGCGGCCACGGCTGTGGCGGCGGCCAGGGTGGCGGCGGCCAGGCTGCCCCAGAGGGCGGCCGGGCCGTGGGGGGCGAGGGCGGTGATGACGGCCGGGGAGACGGCGAGGCCGAAGCCGGTGGAGAGCTCGAAGCGGGCGAGGGTGCGGCCCAGCACGTGCGCCGGGGCGAGGGCGGTGACCAGGGCGGTGGCGCTGCCCGCGTAGACGATCTCGCCGAGGGTGCAGACCACGGACACGGCGGCGACGGCCGGGGCGCCCCAGCCAGGTCCCCGTGAGGCGGCCACGAGGAAGCCGACGTAGGACACGGCCAGTACGCCGCCGGCGAGTGCCAGGGCGGTCCGCCGGGGGAAGCGGGACATCAGGAGGGTCACCGGCACCTGCAGGGTGACCACCAGCACGGTGTTCGCCACGAAGATCGCCGCCGACCACATCGGGGACGCGTCCAGCTGTGTCACCAGGATCAGCGGGAGGGCGATCTCGGGGACGTTCAGGCAGAAGACGTAGACCACGTTGGCGGCCAGCAGGGTGCGCATCCGGGGAGCGGCGGCCGGACGGCGGCCGAGGGAGCCGTCGGCCGCCGCTCCGTCGGTTCCCTCCGCCGGGTCCGGGTGCGGGGCCGTACGGGCGCGGAGGCGGACCGACCAGGCCAGGGCCGCCGCGACGAGGTAGGCGACCCCGGTGACGGCGGCCAGCGCCTGCAGGGCGGTGGTGCCGCCCGCCAGGCAGGCGGTGGCGAGCAGCGCGCCCACGCCGAGGCCGGCGTTGCGCAGGGCGCGGCCGGCCGCGAGCGCCGCGTCGCGGTCCCGGCCGTGGGCGACCGTGGCGACGAGGGCCGCGTGGGCGGCCGGCCAGGCCTGGTTGCCGACACCGAGGAGGAGCGCCGCCGCCGCGAACGGCCCGGTGTGTCCCGCCGGGGTGGCCAGCAGCACCGCCACGCCCAGCACCCGTACGAGCATCGACGCCGCCACGACCGTGCTGCGGGCGCCCCGGTCCAGCCAACGGCCCACCGCGGGCATGCACACCAGACCCGCGACGATCCCGGCCGTCATGGCCATACCGGTGACCGGCGCGGACAGCCGCAGCACCGTCACCCCGTAGAGGAGCAGGAACGGCCTCAGCAGACCGGTGCCGAGCGCGTCCACGGCCAGGGCGACGGCGTAGCGGGGGCCGCCGGAGGCGTGGACGAGGGCGCGGGGGTGGAACCTGGGGG
>NZ_RPRY01000196.1 GCF_003949795.1 Streptomyces sp. WAC06614 | reverse complement strand
GGTGGGTCATGGCGATGACGGGGAACGGGGCTGCGGCGCGAGCGGCGACGGCGACGGGCGCGGTGACGGCCGGGACGACGGGGGCGACGGGGGCGGAGGTGTACGGGCGGCCGCTCGGGGAGCTGTTCCTGGAGCGGGCCCGGGAGCACGCCGACCGACCCGCCGTCGAGGTCCCCGGTGGGGCCCGGTACACCTACGCCGAACTCTCCGGCCTCGTCGTCCGCTTCGCCGCCGGGCTGCGCGCGCTCGGTGCGGCGCCCGGCGCCGTGGTGGCCGTGGCCGGCTCGCGCGGGGCCGAGGCCTGTGTCGCCCTGCTCGGCGTGGTCGTCGCCGGGGCCACCTACCTCCCGCTCGACCAGAGCCTGCCCGCCGCCCGGGTGGCCGGCATGCTCGACGACGGCGCCGCCGTGGCCGTCGTCCGGCTCCCCGGCGCCCCGACCGCCGCCGACAGCCCGGTGCCCACCTGGGACTACGAGCGGGTCCTGGCGGCCGGCGCCGGGGCCGCGGAACCGCCCGCCCACGGCGGGTCCGACACCGACGCCCCGGCGTACGTGATGTTCACCTCCGGCACCACCGGACGCCCCAAGGCGGTCCCGGTGCCCCGCCGCGGACTGGTCCGCCTCGCCGTCGACAACGGCTTCCTCCGGATCCGGCCCACCGACCGGGTGCTGCACGCCGCCACGCTCTCCTTCGACGCCTCCGTCCTGGAGATGTGGCCCGCCCTGCTCGGCGGCGCCTGCCTGGTGCCCGCCGACTCCACGCTCCTGCTGGCCCCGTACGCCCTGCACGAGTTCCTCCGGGACCAGCGCATCAGCGTCATGTTCGCGACCACCAGCGTCTTCCACCACATCGCCCAGGAACGCCCGGAGACCTTCGCCGACCTGCGCTACGTCCTGACGGGCGGCGAGGCGCTGCGCCCCGACGCCGCCCGGCGGGTCCTGGAGCGCGGCCGGCCCGAGCACCTGGTCAACGCCTACGGGCCCACCGAGACCGCCTGTGTGGCCACCGCCCACGACGTACGGCAGGTGCCGGACGGGGCCGCCGCGGTGCCCATCGGCCGCCCGATCGCCGACACCGTCTGCCACGTGCTGCGCGAGGACGGCACCGAGGCCGCGCCGGGGGAGGAGGGCGAACTCTGCATCGGCGGCCCGGCCGTGGCCGCCGGCTACCTGGGCAACCCGGACGAGAGCGCCCGCCGGTTCGTGACCGTCGACCCCGGCACCGGTCCCGTCCGGGTCTACCGCACGGGCGACTTCGTCCGCCGGCTGCCCGACGGGCTGCTGGAGTTCCGCGGCCGGCGCGACGACCAGGTCAAGGTCCGCGGCTTCCGCATCGAGCTCGGCGAGGTTCGGGACGCGGCGGCCGCCCACCCCGCCGTCACCGACTGCGTGGTGCTCCCGCGCGAGGACGGCACCACCCGCTCCCTCGCCCTCTACGCCGTCACCGCCCCGGACGGCACCGGCCCCACGGCGGCCGACCTGCGCGCCCATCTCGCGGCCCGGCTGCCGGCGTTCATGGTCCCGGCGAGCATCACCGTCCTGGCGGAGCTGCCGCTGGCCGCCAACGGCAAGGTGGACCGGGCCGCCCTGCTCGCCCTCACCGCGGAACCCGGACCGGCCGCCGCCGCGGACCGCCCGGGGGCGCCCGACGCCGTGCCGGCCACCGTCGCCGAGGTGGTCGCGGCCATCTGGGACCGGACCCTCCCGCAGGACGCCCCGCACGACGGCGACGACGACTTCTTCGCCCGCGGCGGGAATTCCCTGACCGCCTCCAAGCTGGTCCGGCTGGTCCAGGACGCCCTGTCCATCGGCGGCTCGCACAGCTACCGGCTGGTCGGTGAGCTCCTGATGCAGCCCACCCTCAAGGCCTTCACCGCCGCCGTCACCGCCACCGTCCGCGGCCTGCCGACCCCGTCCGCGCTGCCCGTGGCCGACCGCTGGCTGCCCGACCTCGACCGCCCGGTCCCGCCCGTGCTGACCGGCGCCGAGCCCCGCCCGGACCGGAGCCGGCCCCGGCACGTCCTGCTGACCGGTGCCACCGGCTTCCTCGGCGCCCACCTGCTGCGCGAACTCCTCGACCGGACCGACGCCGAGCTGCACCTGCTGGTCCGGGCCCGCGACACCGGCCACGCGCTGCGGCGCCTGGCCCAGGCCCGCACCCGGCACGGGATCCCCGGGGCGCTGCCGGCCGATCGGATCCGGATCCACCTCGGTGACCTGGCCGCGCCGCGCCTGGGCCTGACCGGGGCCGCGTACACCGAGCTGGCCTCGACCCTGGACGTGGTCCACCACTGCGGGGCGGACGTCAACTTCCTCTACCCGTACGAGCAGCTGCGCCCGGCCAACGTCGACGGCACGGCCGAGGTGATCGCGCTGGCGGCCGCCCGCGCGGTGCCGGTGCACTTCGTCTCCACCATCGGTGTGGTGCACGGCTTCGGCGCGGCGGGCGTGCGGCACGTCACCGAGGACACCCCGCTGGACCACGTCGAGCGGCTGTCCATGGGCTACACCGAGAGCAAATGGGTCGCCGAGGGGCTCCTGCGCAAGGCCGCCCTCGCCGGCCTGCCCGTCGCGGTGCACCGGCCGCACGAGATCACCGGTGACACCCGCAGCCACGTGTGGAACAGCGGGGCGGCGCTGTGCGAACTGTTCAAGCTGATCTGCGAGCTGGGACTGGCCCCCGACCTCCCGGTCGCGCTGAACCTCGTCCCCGTCGACGTGGTGGCCGCGGCCATCGTCCACCTCGCCCTGCACACCGAGGCGACCGGGCAGACGTACCACCACACCAACCCGCGCGAGGCGGTCCTGGAGGACCTGGTCGAGCGGTTGCGCGCGCACGGCCACCGGATCAGGACCATCGGCTACCGGGAGTGGACCGAGGCGATGACCGCGCACCTCGCCGACCGGCCGGGGCACTCGTTCACCCCGTTCGCGCCCCGCTTCACCACCCGGGCCGCCGGCAGCGACCTCACCCTGGAGGAGCTGTGCGCGACCACGCACTTCCCGGCGCTGGGCCGGGAGCGGATCGAGCGGGACCTGGCGGGCAGCGGACTGCACTGCCCGCCGGTCGACGCGGCCCTGCTGGACGCCTACGTCGGCTACTTCCACGCCTCGGGCTTCATCCCGGAGCCGCAAGGCGCGGTCGTAGCCCCGCAGGGGCGTGCGGCGGATCAGATGTCGACGACCCGGTAGGCGATCGTGTAGACGCCTCCGGAGCCCTCGACCGAGCGGTACTGGACCTCGCCCCCGGCCTCGCTGCCGGTGACCAGCGTGGCCCCGAGCTTGTCGTCGGAGCTGGTGGTGTCGTAGTCCCACACGGTCAGCGTGCGGGCCTGCTCCTTGCCGAGGACCAGGGCCGCGTTGCCGTTGGCGTCGCTCAGCGAGCGGACGTAGCCCGGGCCCATCGTCTGGTACTTGGCGTTGCCGGGCCACACCTTGACCGCGTTGCCGTTGGCATCGGTGATCTTGATGTACGCCTCGTCGTGGTCGCCCTCGCTCTGCTGGTGGCAGGTCAGCTCCAGCAGCTCGATCCGCACGTAGTCGATCGGCTCGGCCTGGGCGGTCCCCGCGAAGCCGGCGAGGCTGCCGAGCGCGAACAGCGCGGCCGTGGCGATCCTGGTGGTACGGCGCATGGTGGTGTCCCCCTGGTGCGTGTCCGTCCGCCCCTCCCCCGGGGCGGAGTGCCGTTCCTCCGGCACGGCACCCACCTTGCCCGGCACCCCCCGCCCCGCGCGCGCCGCGTTCCGCTGACCGGAACGCGCGCGCCGCCGCACCTCAGTTCAGCAGGCCCGGCGGCAGCGCGACGGGCCGGCCGCCGGCACCCCGGGACAGCCCGCGGGTCACCGCCGTGGCCGTCTCGGCGACGGCCCGGGCCACGGTGGCGAGGGGCTGCCCCGCCGGGACCATCGCCGCCAGCGCGCCGACCACGGCGCCGCCGGGGGAGCGGACCGGCAACGCCGCGCAGCAGACGCCGGCCAGGACCTGCTCCCGGTCCAGCAGGGCACCCGTCGCCCGCGGACCGCGCAGGGCCTTGCCGAGCGCGGTGTCCAAGGAGAACGCGGCCCCGCTGCGCACCGGGACCAGCGGTTCCACGGAGCCGGGCACCGCGCGCACGGTCAGTGCCCGGTCCTCGCGCAGCACGGCCAGCAGCACACTGCCGCCGGTGGCGGCCCGCAGCCGGTGCAGCGGCAGCCGGGCCGCCTCGCGCAGCCCGGGGTGCGGCTGCCAGGCCTGGCCGAGCCGGTACAGCCGGGCGCCCAGCCGGTAGCGCTGCCCGCGCCGCTCCACGGCGTCGAGCACGATCAGCTGCTCCAACAGGCGGTGCACCGTGGCCTTCGGTACGCCGCAGGCCAGGGCGAGCTCGGTCACCCCCGCTTCGCCGCCGTGGTGGCGCAGTGCCTCCAGCACCGCGAAGGCCCCTTCCAGCACCCCCCGGCCCCGTGCCGACTCCGCGCGTGGCCGTGCCGTCTCCTGCATGACGTTCCCCTGTCGTCCGCAGCCGGACCGCGTCCCCCCTGACGGTGCGGTCCCGGCACCGCCATGGTGCCGCGCCGGGCCCGCCGGACGAAGGGATTGCGCCGCGTGGCGCGTTCCCGCGTGGCGCGTGCCGCGGGTCACGGGTCGCGGGCCGTGGCTCAGCGGCCGGCGGCGCGCAGGCGCGCGGTCACCTCGCCGAGGCCGTCGGCGACGGCGGTGATCTGCTCCGGGGTGAGCACGTCGATCAGATGCGCGCGGACCGCCGCCACATGGCCGGGGGCCGCCTCCTCCAAGCGCATGCGGCCGAGGTCGGTGAGGACGGCGTAGACCCCGCGGATGTCGGTCGGGCAGGTGCGACGGCGTACCAGTCCGGCCTTCTCCAGCTGCGTGACCTGGTACGTCAGCCCGCTCTTGGAGTTGATCAGGCCGTTGGCGAGCTCGGTCATCCGCAGCTCGTGGTCGGGAGCGGCGGAGAGCCGGACCAGGATCTCGTACTGCGGGTGCGAGAGCCCGGCGTCGTCCTTCAGCTGCTGGTCGAGCTGCCGGTTGAGCAGCGCCGGCGCCGCCAGGAACGCGTTCCAGGCCCGCATCTCCTCCGCGGAGAGCCATCTCGTGTCACCCATGAACGCCACATTACGCGAGGTTGTTCCAATGTGAATCAAAGGCTAGGGTCGGAGGGAGTAGTTCGAATTCGAATCACTCCGGCGCGCGCCCGTGCGCCGCGCACCACCCGTCCGTACCCGTCCCCCCGCCAGAGAGACCCCCTCATGACCTCTCCCACCACGGCCACCTCCGCCTCCCGCACCGCCTCGGCGGCCTCCGCGTCCGCACGTACGGAGTCCACCGCCGCCCGTGACACGGGTCTGCTCCTGCTCCGGGTGGTCATCGGTCTGACCATGGCCGCCCACGGCACCCAGAAGCTCTTCGGCTGGTTCGGCGGCGGCGGGATCGAGGGCACCGGGCAGTTCTTCGAGATGAGCGGCTACCCCTCCGGCGAGGCCATGGCCGTCGTCGCCGGTCTCGCCGAGACCCTCGGCGGCCTCGGCCTGGCCGTCGGCCTGCTGACCCCGCTGGCCGGGGCCGCGCTGGTCGGCACACTGCTGAACGTCCTGGCGGTCAAGGGCACCGGCTCGTTCTTCGCCCCGAAGGGCGTCGAGTACGAGCTGCTGCTCACCGCCGTCGCGGCCGCCCTCACCCTGACCGGCCCCGGCCGCTGGGCGGCCGACCGCTTCGTCCCCGTCCTGCGCACCCCGCAGCCGCGCCACGGCGTCCTCGCGCTGGTGCTGGCCGTGGTGGCGGCCGGCGTGGTCCTGGCCGTCCGCACCTGACGCACGCGCACGCGACGACCGCCCGGGCCGCCGGGCCGGGCCGTGCCGCACCGCGGCACGGCCCGGCCGGACGCCCGGCGTCGACGACCCGGGTCCGGCGCGGGCGGGCGTCAGACCTCCTGCCCGCCGTCCGCCGGCTGCGCGTAGCGCCCGGCCAGGACCGCCACGGCCCGGCCGACGGCCGCGCGCAGCGACGGCGGCCCGAGCACCTCCGCCTCGACGCCGAGCCGCAGCAGGTCCCCGACCGCGACCGCCTCGGTCTCCACGGCCAAGGACACCTCCACCCAGCCGTCCCGGTCCGGCTCCCCGGCCTCCTCCAGCGCCCGGTTCCCCGCCGCCCCGAACTGCATCGGCAGCAGCCGCTGCCCCCGCGGCGAGAGCCGGAGCCGGGCCGTCCCCCGCAGCAGCTCGTCCTCCAGCCGGCGGGACTGCTCCGTCCAGTACGCGGCCAGGTCGAAGCCGGCCGGCCGCTCGAAGCAAGCGCCGGTCGCCTCCACGGTCAGCAGCCGGGAGACCCGGTAGGTGCGCACCGCGCCCTCCGCCCCGGCCGCCAGGTACCAGATCCCTCCCTTGAGGACGAGTCCCAGCGGGTGCAGCTCGCGGTGGCGCAGCGCGCCGTTCCACCGCCGGTACGCGACGCGGACCGCCTCGGCCGCCCACACCGCCCGGGCGACCGCCGCCAGGTGCGGCACCGGGTCCGCGTCCCGGAACCAGGCCGGGGCGTCCAGGTGGAAGCGCTCCTGCACCAGCCGGGACCGCTGCGCCAGGCCGTCGGGCAGGGCCGCCTGCAACTTCAACCGGGCGGTCGCCAGTTCGGCGCCCAGCCCCAGCTCGGCGGCCGGTCCGGGGGCGCCGACCAGGAACAGCGAGCCGGCCTCGGCGTCCGTGAGGCCGGTGAGCCGGGTGCGGTAGCCGTCCATCAGGCGGAACCCGCCGGCCGGGCCGCGGTCGGCGGTCACCGGGACGCCCGCCGAGCCCAGCGCGTCGACGTCCCGGTACACCGTGCGCACCGACACCTCCAGCTCCGCCGCGAGTTCGGGCGCGGTCATCCGGCCGCGGTTCTGGAGCAGCAGCAGGATCGACAGAAGACGGTCGGCACGCACGTCCCCATTGTGCGCGCCGTACCTGACAGAAGGTGTCAGGTACGGCGCGGAGGCTGGGCACACCGAGACGCGGTCCCGACGCGATCCGAGACGAAGGAACCACCCATGCCCGTGCAGATCTCCGGCCACTTCACCTTCGACGACTGGCAGGAGCACCCCCTGACCCCCGAGGACGCGAGCCCCCGGCTGACCCGTGCCGAGGTCACCAACACCTTCACCGGCGGCATCGAGGCCACCGCCACGGCCTGCGCCTACACCAACCTCTACCTCACCGCCGACACCGGCAGCTTCACCGGACTGGAGGTCTTCACCGGAACCGTCGACGGCCGCCGGGGCGGCTTCGCGGCCGAGGAGCGCGGGGTGTTCACGGCGGAGGGACAGGTCCACTGCACCTTCGAGGTGGTGCCCGGCAGCGGCACCGGCGAGCTCACCGGACTGCGCGGTTCCGGCAGCTTCACCCACACCCACGGGGCCGCCACCGTCCCCTACACCTTCACCTACGACCTGGACCGACACCCCTGACGGGGGTTGGGAGGGGGGCCGGAGTGGAAAGGGGCATCGTATGAGTACACACCTTACCGATGACCTCCCCACCTACGAGGACGTGGTGGCGGCGTCCCACCGCCTCGCCGGTCACGCCCACCGCACCCCCGTCCTCAGCTCCCGGCTCGTCGACGAACAGCTCGGCGCCCGTGTGGTGTTCAAGTGCGAGAACCTCCAGCGTGCGGGCGCGTTCAAGTTCCGCGGTGCGTTCCACGCACTCAGCCGGTTCACGCCCGAGCAGCGCCGCGCGGGCGTGGTCGCCTTCTCCTCCGGCAACCACGCCCAGGCGGTCTCCTTGGCGGCGAGCCTGCTCGGCATCCCCGCCACCATCGTCATGCCGTACGACGCGCCGGCCGCCAAGGTCGCCGCGACCAAGGCCTACGGCGGCGAGGTCGTCGGCTACGACCGCTACACCGAGGACCGGCTGGCGATCGGCCAGGAGCTGGCCCGGAGCCGGGGACTCACCCTGCTGCCGCCGTACGACCACCCCGACATCATCGCCGGCCAGGGCACGGCCGCGAAGGAACTGTTCGAGGAGGTCGGCACCCTCGACGCGCTGTTCGTCCCGGTCGGCGGTGCCGGTCTGCTCTCGGGCAGCACCCTGGCCGCCCGGGCCCTCTCCCCGGGCTGCCGCGTCCACGGCGTCGAGCCCGCCGCGGGCGACGACGTGCGCCGCTCGCTCCAGGAGGGCCGGATCGTCCGCATCGACACGCCCGAGACCCTCGCCGACGGGGCCCAGACCCAGTTCATGGGGGAGCTCCCGTTCCGCATCCTCGCCCCGGAGCCCCCGGAGATCCTGACCGCCACCGATGCCGAACTGGTCGCGGAGATGCGCACCTTCGCCACCTACCTCAAGCTCGTGGTGGAACCCACCGGCTGCCTGGGCCTCGCGGGCGTGCGCGGGATCGCCGACCGGCTGCGGGGCCGCCGGATCGGGGTGATCGTCAGCGGCGGCAACATCGACCTCCCGCGCTACGCCGACCTGCTCGGACAGCGGTGAACCGCGGCCCCGCCCCGCCGCCGCCCCGGCCGGTCAGGGGTTGACGGCCGTCAGCAGCACCACGGCGTCCGTGAGCGCGGTCAGCGCGTGCGGGTCGGGCGGCAGTGCGTGCAGGAACCCCGGCCCCACCTCGACGTCCCCGGAGGCCGCCGTCAGCCGGACGGTGCCGCGCAGCACCAGCAGGGACCCGGCGGGCGGGGACAGGTGCTCGTCCAGGGTGGTCCCCACCGTGAGCGCGATCAGGCTCTGGCGCAGCGGCTGGTCGTGCAGGACCAGGTGGGCGCTGCGCCCGTGCGGGTGTTCCCGGGCCGCGGCCAGGTGTTCCTCGGCCAGCGCGTTGAGGTCGTCCATGTGTCCTACCTCGAAGTGTCGATGATGCAGAAGCGGTTGCCGTCGGGATCGGCGAGGACGACGAAGTCGGGGTCCTCCGGGTAGTGGTCCCAGTCCACCCGCCGCGCGCCGAGCGCGACCAGCCGTTCGACCTCGGCCGCCTGCCCGGCCGCGTCCCCCGCGTACAGGTCCAGGTGCACCCGGGGGTGCTCCTGGGGCGCGGTGTCGCTGCCCATCAGCGCCACCTGCACCCCCGGGCCGCCGTCCGCCGGCCGCAGGACCACGAAGTCGTCCCGCAGCGCGTCGCGCGGCACGTAGTCCAGGGCCCGCGTCCAGAAGGTGACGGCCCGCGGCACGTCCGAGACACCCAGCACGATCGATCCGATGGTCAGCATGGTCGGTCAGTCAACCAGACACATGCGCAACGGGCCTCCGGGGGAGGCCCGTCGCGCAGTGTCCGCGCCGGCGGCGCACGCCGGCCGCCGCCCTCAGCGGAGGGCCGGGCGCTCCCAGCGGTAGAACTCCTGGGCCATCGCGTCCTTCGGGCTGCGCCAGGTGGCCGGGTCGTGCGCACTGACGTACGCCTGGAGGTCCTGGCTCAGCCTCTTGAACTCCGGGTGCGAGGCCGCCTTCGCGATCTGCGCCTCCGTCGGCCGGTCCGACTCGATGAGGTGGAAGTACAGCTCTCCGAACTGGAAGAGGCTGCGCCCCGTCACCCCGATGACCTCGGGGAGCTCCCCCTGGTCGGAGGCCGCGAACAGCTCGGCGATGTCGGGGGCCGATCCCGGGGCCATCCGGGCGACGATGAGGGTCCGGTGCATGGGATGTGTCCTTCGTCCGGCGGCGCTAGCCGACGCGGGCTTCGATCTTCTCGCGGATGAGGTCCATCTGGATCTTGGAGTTGCTGTTGATCCGCTCGGTCATCCCGTGGTCGTCCACCGGCGCGTCGGGCTTCATCTGGAAGTCCTGGACCCAGCGCATCTTGGTACCGCCGGGCACCTGCGCGTAGTGCCAGCGGATGTTCATGTAGGCGAACGGACCGGTCTCCACGCGGTGCGCCTGCACCTGCAGGCCCGCGCGGTCGGTGGTGCGCTCCGAGACCCAGCTCCACACGGTCCCGTTCTCGTCCGGGTGCATGGTCAGGCGGAACCGGGTGGTGTCGCCCTGCTGGTGGAGGATGTCCACCGAGGCGTACTCGCTGAACAGGTGGGGCCAGTTGGGGAGGTCGTTGGTGATCTCCCAGACGAGGTCGACGGGGGCGCCGACCGTGATCTCGTTGTCGGTGTGTCCGGGCATGGTCCGTCAGGCTCCTGTCATCAGGCTGTTGTTGACCAGGTCGAGGAATTCACGGGGGGTCTGGCAGCGGTCGGCGTCCGTCGGCAGCGAGCGGCCCCTGCGGTTCTCCAGCTCGCCGACGATGCCCAGCAGCCCCAGGGAGTCGAGGCCGTAGTCCTCGAAGCGGGCGTCGGGCCGGCTCGCCATCTCGGCGGGATCGACGGTGATGCCGGCGCCGGACTTCATCAGGGCGGCCAGCTCTTCGAGCGTCAGTCGTTCGGACATCGGTCTCTCTCTTCCTGGACGGGTCCCTCAGGCGGACGGGTCCGCAGGGGCTTTGCGTACGACGAGCGCCGAGTTGGAGCCCATCAGGCCCCGGCTCAGCACGAGCGCCGTCCTCAGTTCCGCCGGGCGGGCGCTCCCGGTGACCACGTCGAGGTCGTGGCACACGTCGAAGACGTTCGGGGTCGGCGGCACCATGCCGTGCTCCATCGCCAGCACGGCCGCCGCCGTGTCCAGCACCGAGGCCGCGCAGTACGCCCGCCCGGTCCCGGTCTTGGGCGCCGTCACCGGCACCGTCCGGCCGCGCCGGCCCAGGGCCTTGGCGATCGCACGGGCCTCGGCGGCGTCCGCCGCCGGGGTGCCCAGGGCGTCCGCGAAGACCACGTCGATCTCCTCGGGCGCGCACCGCGCCTCCGTCAGCGCCCCGCGGATGGCGTGCGCCAGGCCGTCGGCCGAGTCCGCCCATCTGCGCGCCCCGGTGAAGGTCGCGGCGTGCCCGAGCAGCGAGGCCCGTACCGGGGCGCCCCGGCGCCGGGCCGTCCGCTCGTCCTCGACCACGAACATGGCCCCGCCCTCGCCCGGCGCGAAGCCGCAGGCGTCGGAGGTGAACGGGCGGTAGGCCCGGTCCGGCTCCTTGCGCGGGCTCAGGTCCTCGTACCCGAGCTGGCAGGCGATCGAGTACGGCGCCAGCGGGGCCTCGGTGGCCCCGGCCAGCACCGCTGCGCTGCCCTGCCCGATGGCCCGTACCGCGTGCGCGAACGCGTCCAGCCCGCCCGCCTCGTCACTGGCGACCACCCCGCACGGGCCCTTGAACCCGTGCCGGATGGAGATCTGGCCGGTGCTCGCCGCGTAGAACCAGGCGATCGACTGGTACGGTCCCACGAACCGGGGCCCCTGGCCCCACAGCCGCTGGAGCTCGCGCTGGCCGAACTCGCCGCCGCCCGAGCCGGCCGCGGTGACCACGCCGACCGAGTACGGGTCGCTCTCCCACTCGGAGCGCCCGAACCGGGCGTCCGACAGGGCCAGGTCGGCCGCCGCGAGGGCGAAGTGCGAGAACCGGTCCGTCTGGACGACGTACCGCTCCTCGATCGAGGCCGCCGCGTCGAACCCGTGCACCTCGCCCGCCACCCACAGCGGCAGCTCCGTGCAGCCCTCGCGGGTGACCCGGTCGAGGACGCTCAGGCCCGACTGGGTGGCCTTCCAGAACGCGTCGGCGCCGAGCCCGTTCGGGGCGACGACCCCGATGCCGGTGATCACCGCCGTACGCGGCGGTCGGTTCCTGCTCATGACATCGTCCCTCGGGGCTTGGTCATGACGACGGCGGACTGGAAGCCGCCGAAGCCGCTGCCGACCGAGAGCACGCTGCGCAACTCGCGGTCGCGCGCGGTCTTCGGCACGTAGTCCAGGTCGCACTCGGGGTCGGGGGTCTCGTAGTTCGCGGTCGGCGGGACCACCTGGCGGGTCATGGCCAGCACGCACGCGGCCAGTTCTATGGCCCCGATCGCGCCCAGCGAGTGCCCGACCATCGACTTGATGGAGGTCATCGGCGTCTTGTAGGCGTGCTCGCGCAGCACCCGCTTGACCGCCGCCGTCTCGTGCCGGTCGTTCTGCTTGGTGCCCGAGCCGTGCGCGTTGACGTAGTCGATGTCGGTCGGGTCGAGGCCGGCCTGGTCCAGCGCCACCTCGATCGCCCGGGCCATCTCCAGGCCCTCCGTGGTCAGCCCCGTCATGTGGTGGGCGTTGCCGAAGGTCGCGTAGCCGCTGATCTCGCAGAGGATCTGCGCCCCGCGCCGGCGCGCGTGGTCGAGCTCCTCCAGCACCAGGACGGCGCCGCCCTCGCCGAGGACGAACCCGTCCCGGTCGGCGTCGAACGGCCGGGAGGCGTGGGCCGGGTCGTCGTTGTTGGGGGAGGTGGCCTTGATGGCGTCGAAGCAGGCCACCGTGATCGGGGATATCGGGGAGTCGGAGGCGCCGGCGATGCACACGTCCAGGCGGCCCTCCTCGATCGACTGGACGGCGTACCCGACCGCGTCCAGCCCGGACGTGCAACCCGTCGACACGGTCTGCACCTTGCCGCGGGCGCCGGTCTGCTCCGCCACCGCGCTGGCCAGGGTCGCCGGGGTGAACGCCCGCTGCAGGTGCGGTTCGGCGAAGGTGTGGTCCACCGCCCACCGCTCCCCGCGCCGGCTGACGGCGACGTAGTCGTGCTCCAGCCGGGTGGTGCCGCCCACCGCGGTGCCCATGGACACCCCGGTGCGCCAGGCGTTGTCCTCGTCCACCTCCAGGCCGGCCTGCCGGACCGCCTCCCGGGCCGCGACCAGCGCGAACTGGATGTAGCGGTCCGCGCGGGCGGTGTCCTCGGCGGTCAGCCCGTGCTCGGCGGGGTCGAAGTCGACCTCGGCGGCTATCCGGGAACGGAACCCGGCCGGGTCGAACAGGGTGATCCCGCGGGTGGCCGTACGGCCGTTGGCCAGCAGGTCCCAGAACGCCGGCACTCCTATCCCACCGGGAGCGACCACGCCGATCCCGGTGACCACCACGCGCCGCTTCACGGCGCGCCCCCGACGGACATCACGGGCCGCCCGTCGTCCTCTTCGCCCGTGACCGGATAGGGCTCGGTGTCCACGTGCCCGAGCTCCGGGCGCGGGGCCAGCGGGCCCAGGTGGAACACGATCCGGGCCGGTTCGTCGCCCACACAGCGGAACCTGTGCCGGACGTTGATCGGCACCATGATCCCCTGGTCGGTGCGCAGCGGATGCGGCTCGCCGTCGAGGTCGACCTCCAGCCGGCCCTGGACCACGTACACGAACTCCTCGGAGTACGGGTGGTAGTGCTCGCTGATCGACTCGCCGGGCTTCAGCGTGGCCACGCCCATGAACCCACTGGTGGAACCGACCGTGGTCGGCGTCAGTACGGCTCGCAGGTCGCCGCCGCGCTTGCGGTTGGGCTGGGTGTCGCTGAGGTCCACGATGCGTGGGCCGTATCCGGTCACGGCAGTGTCCCTTCGGTGGGGGCGGGGGGAGAGGGGGAACGG
>NZ_RPRY01000195.1 GCF_003949795.1 Streptomyces sp. WAC06614 | reverse complement strand
GCTCGGTGGGTTCGGCCGTGCTGGAGCGGGACGGGCTCCAGCCGTCGGGGTTGACCGGGCCGGTGGCCCGGGGGGCCACCGGGGCCGTCACGTACGTGGGCAGCGGGACCGGAACCGGCTCCCAGCTGTCGCCCCGGGCCGGTCCGCGCTCACGTTCGCGCTGCTGGTCCACCCATTCGGCGTGGTCGGTCTGCTCGACCAGGGCGCGCCGGCCGGCCTCCTGCGGGGAGACCGGTGGGGCGGGGTCCGGGTCCGGACCCGCGGCGGCCTCCGGCTCGCGGCGGCGCGGCCGGGCGCTGTCGTGGTGCTCGCGCAGCCGCCGCGCGGCGGCCTCGGCCCGGCGCTGGTCCATGGTCACGGCGAACCGGCGCCGCTCCTGGACGCGCAGGTGGACGATGTACGCGCTCAGCAGGACGGCCGGGACCGCGGGCGCCCACAGCAGGCGCAGTCCCCCGACGGCGGCGGCGATCGCGCCGAAGGTGAAGGCGAGGAACAGGATCGCGGTCGTGCGCCGGCGGCGGGCGAGGACCTGCAGCCGCCGCTCGCGCCGCGCCCGCTCCTCGCGCTCGGCGGCCGCGGATCTCGGCTCCGCCCTGGTCGGGGACATGCCGGTGGCCCGGGCGTCGGCGTCCACGGAATTCACCGTTTCCGTCGCGGCGTCCGGGTCCGCGTAGGGCTCCGCCTGCTCGCCGCGCTCACGCAGGTCCTTGGCGTAACGGCGCTCCATTCCCGCCCGGCCGGAAAGCAACCGGATGGCGGTGGAGAAGCGTTCCGTCGGACGGGCTTCGTTCAGCTCGTCCTGCCTCCGGAGCCACATGGGCACCAAGTAGGCGGCCCAGGCCCCGACGATGACTGCGTAGATGAGGCCGCTGCTGCTCACATCTCACACCGTAGAGGGGTACGGGCGAGGGCATCGGCCAATTGGGCCGGTGTGTCGCACGATCTGGCTGATATCACGGACTTTTTTTGTGATTCTTCGGATCAGGTTATGGATGAAAGGGGACCAGAATCGAACGTATTTGCGATTCCCCATGCCGCGACGACTATTTCTGCGACTGTCCCGCCCGGTGCCAGCGGTTCAGCAGGCCCTCCGGGACCTCCTCGACCGTGAGGGCGTAGACCAGGTGGTCCCGCCAGGCGCCGTCGATGTGCAGGTAGCGCGGGCGCAGGCCCTCCTCGCGGAAGCCGAGCTTCTCCACCACCCGGCGGCTCGGGCCGTTCTCCGGGCGGATGCACACCTCGATCCGGTGCAGGCCGACCTTGCCGAAACAGTGGTCCACCACCAGCGCGACCGCCGTGGGCATGACCCCGCGGCCGGCGACCTCGCGGTCGACCCAGTAACCCACGTGGCCCGCACACATCGAGCCCCAGGTGATCCCGGCGACCGTCAGCTGGCCGACCAGCCGGCCCTGGTACTCGATCACGAACGGCAGCATCCGGCCGGCGTTCGCCTCGGCCCGCAGGTGGCGGACCATCTGACGGTACGTCGGCCGCTGGACCACCGGCCCCCAGGGCGCGGGCGGCGGTACGGTCGCCTCCCACGGCCGGAGCCATTCCCGGTTGCGCCGGTTCACCTCGCGCCAGGCGCGCTGGTCCCGCAGCTTTATCGGCCGGAGCGTGACGTCGCCGTCCACCAGTACCGCCGGCCAGGTGGGTCCGTTCAGCTCGGGCTCCCCGAGCTCGGGTGGTCGCCGCCGCGGATCTGGTCCACCGCGTGCAGCAGGATGCGGTCCAGCACCGCCAGCCCGTCGCGGACGCCGCCGGTGGAGCCGGGCAGGTTCACGATCAGGGTCCGCCCGGCCACGCCCGCCAGGCCCCGCGACAGCGCCGCGGTGGGCACCTGCGCCAGGCTCTCGGCGCGGATGGCCTGCGGGATGCCCGGGATCTCGTGGTCGAGCACCTTGGCGGTGACGTCCGGGGTCCGGTCCGTCGGCGAGATCCCGGTGCCGCCGGTGGTCAGGATGACGTCGTAGCCGGCGGCCACACCCTCGCGCAGCGCCTGCTCCACGGGGTCCCCGTCGGGGACCACCCGGGGGCCGTCCACCGCGAAGCCCAGCCGACCGAGGCCCTCGGCCAGCAGCGGGCCGCCCCGGTCGGCGTAGACGCCCTGCGAGGCGCGGTTGGAGGCGGTGACCACCAGGGCGCGCAGCGCCGGCCGGTCCGCCGCCGGGCCGTGGCTGTGGCTGTGGACCTCGCCCCCGCGCGGCGCGTTCACGACCGGGTCCAGTCGCCGGACTTGCCGCCGGTCTTCTCCTCGACCCGGACGTCGGTGATGACGGCGCCCTTGTCCACGGCCTTGACCATGTCGATCACCGTGAGCCCGGCCACCGCCACCGCCGTCAGGGCCTCCATCTCCACGCCCGTACGGTCGGTCGTGCGCACCGTGGCGAGGATCTCCACGGCGTCGTCGGCGACCGTCAGGTCGACCTTGACCCCGGAGACGGCCAGCGGGTGGCACAGCGGGATCAGGTCGGGAGTCTTCTTGGCCCCCATGATCCCGGCGATCCGGGCGGTGGCGAGGGCGTCGCCCTTGGGCACGCCCTCGCCCCGCAGCAGCTCGATCACGCGGGGCGAGACCAGGACGCGGCCGCTGGCGCGGGCCGTCCGGGTGGTGACGTCCTTCTCCGACACGTCGACCATCCGGGCCGCGCCGGCCTCGTCGATGTGGGTCAGCCTGCTCTGGGTACTCATTGCTGTGCCGCTCCCGCTCTGGGCCCCGCAAGGGCCTGTGTGGTGCAACACGCTACCCGTACCGGGCGGGCCTCAGCCGAGCAGGACCACGTCCAGTTCGGCGCCCGGCTCCACCGAGGTGACGTCCTCCGGGACGACCATGAGGGAGTCGGCGTGCGCCAGCGCGGCGATGAGGTGCGAGCCGGATCCGCCGACCGGGGCGACCGTGCCGGTCGGGGCGTCGTAGGCCCCGCGCAGGAACTGCCGGCGTCCGGCCGGGGAGCCGAGCGGCCGGTCCGCCTTGAGGGTGGCCCGGACGACCGGACGCGAGACGTCCGGCAGGCCCATCAGGGCGCGGATGGCGGGCCGGACGAACAGCTCGAAGGAGACGTACGAGGACACCGGGTTGCCGGGCAGGGCCAGCAGCGGGGTGTGGTCGGGGCCGATGGAGCCGAAGCCCTGGGGCTTGCCCGGCTGCATCGCCAGCTTGCGGAACTCCATCCGGCCGCCGTCGACGTCGCCCTCGCCCACCGCGGTGAGGGCCTCCTTGACCACGTCGTACGCGCCGACGCTGACGCCGCCGGTGGTGACCAGCAGGTCCGCCCGGATGAGCTGGTCCTCGATGGTGGCGCGCAGGGTGTCCGCGTCGTCGGCTACCGCACCGACCCGGTACGCGATCGCGCCCGCGTCCTTGGCGGCGGCGGCCAGCGCGAAGCTGTTGGAGTCGTAGATGGTGCCGGCGGTGAGGGCCTCGCCGGGCTGGACCAGCTCGCTGCCGGTGGACAGCACGACCACCCGCGGGCGCGGCCGGACCCGTACGGTGCCCCGCCCGATGGCGGCCAGCAGGGCGATCTGCGGCGGTCCGAGGACCGTGCCGGCGGCCAGCGCCAGATCGCCCGCCTGGACGTCGCTGCCGCGCGCCCGGACGTGCGCCCGTGCCGCGGCCGGACGGTGGACACGGACCTCGCCGGCGGCGCCCTCGGGCGCCGCGCTGGCGGGGGTCATGCCGGCGGCCGCACCGCCACCGGTGCCGCCGTCGGTCCACTCGACCGGGACGACGGCCTCGGCACCGGGCGGCAGCGGGGCGCCGGTCATGATCCGGGCGGCCTGGCCGGGGCCGACGGTGGGCAGCTCACCGCTGCCCGCCGCGACGTCCCCGATGACCGTGAGCACCGCGGGGAACTCCTCGCTCGCACCCTGGACATCGGCCGTGCGGACGGCGTAGCCGTCCATGGAGCTGTTGTCGAAGGGCGGCAGGGCGACGGGCACGGTGACGTCCTCGACCAGGACACAGCCCTGGGCGTCGAGCAGTTGCAGCTCGATGGGTTCCAGCGGCCGGACGGCGGCGAGGATGTCCGCGAGGTGCTCGTCCACCGACCACAGACGCTGCCGGCCGGTGTCCTGCGGTGCGGGGCTGGTCAAGGTCCTACATCTCCTCCGTGACGTAACGGTGAAGCCAGGTGCGGAACTCCGGGCCCAGGTCCTCGCGCTCGCACGCGAGGCGGACGATGGCCCGCAGGTAGTCGGCGCGGTCCCCGGTGTCGTAGCGGCGGCCCCGGAACACCACACCGTGCACCGGACCGCCCACGGTCTCGTCGGCGGCCAGCTTCTGCAGGGCGTCGGTGAGCTGGATCTCCCCACCGCGGCCCGGCTCGGTCTCCCGCAGTATGTCGAAGATCGCGGGGTTGAGGACATAGCGTCCGATGACGGCGTAGTTGCTCGGCGCGTCGGCGGCGTCCGGCTTCTCGACCAGACCGGTGATCCGGACGACGCCGTCCTCGTCGGTGGCCTCGACCGCGGCGCAGCCGTAGAGGTGGATGCTCTCCTGCGGGACCTCCATCAGCGCGATGACGGAGCCGCCGGTGCGCTGCTGGACCTCGACCATCTGGCGCAGCAGCGGGTCGCGCGGGTCGATCAGGTCGTCGCCGAGCAGGACGGCGAAGGGCTCGTGGCCGACGTGCGGGGCGGCGCACAGGACGGCGTGGCCGAGGCCCTTGGGGTCGCCCTGGCGGACGTAGTGCATGGTGGCCAGGTCGCTGGACTCCTGGACCTTCTTCAGCCGGTCGTCGTCACCCTTGGCGACCAGCGCGGACTCGAGCTCGTAGTTGCGGTCGAAGTGGTCCTCGAGCGGCCGCTTGTTACGTCCTGTGATCATGAGGACGTCGTCGAGACCGGCCGCCACCGCCTCTTCGACCACGTACTGGATCGCCGGCTTGTCCACGACCGGGAGCATTTCCTTCGGTGTGGCCTTCGTCGCCGGGAGGAAGCGAGTGCCGAGGCCCGCGGCCGGGATGACGGCCTTAGTGATCACGGGGTGCAACTGAGTCATGGGCAGAACCATAGTGGGTCAACGAAGGTGAACGTTTAGTTCCGGTAAATTCGTCCGTTTTTACCCTGATAGATAGCGGTATTTTGGAGTCGGTTGTGGTAGAGAACCCTTTCCGCGGGCCCTCCCCCAAGGCGGAGATGCGCCGTGAACTGATCGCCGCCCGACGGGCCTTGGCCCCCGGCGCGGTCGAGGCCGCGGGCCGCGAGCTGGCCCGGCAGGCACTGGCCCTGCCCGAGCTGGCCCGGGCCGGCACGGTCGCCGCGTACGTCTCCGTCGGCACCGAGCCCGGCACCCGGGACCTGCTCGACGCGCTGCGCCGGCACGGCGTACGGGTGCTGCTTCCGGTGCTGCTGCCCGACAACGACCTCGACTGGGCCGCGTACGAGGGCCCCGCGAGCCTCGCCGAGGTGGCGCACCCCGGCCGGATGCGGCTGCTGGAACCCGCCGGCCCGCGGCTCGGCCCGGACGCCGTGACGGGGGCCGACACCGTGCTGCTGCCCGGGCTCGCCGTGGACGGGCGCGGGATGCGGCTGGGCCGGGGCGGGGGCTCGTACGACCGGGTGCTGGCACGGCTGGCGGCCGCCGGGGCCCGGCCCGCGCTGGTGGTGCTCCTCTACGACGACGAGGTGGTCGCGCGGGTCCCGGAGGAACCGCACGACCACCCCGTGCAGGCGGTGGCGACCCCGTCGGGGGTGCGCCGCTTCGGCTGACGCCCGGCCGTCAGGGGCCGGGCGTCGGGGCCGGCCCCCGGGGGCCGGCCGTCAGGGCTTCAGCGTGAGCGTGTTCACCGTCGCCTTGTCGACGGCCTCCTTGCCGAAGGACCAGTCCAGCAGCTCGCCCTTGGCCCACAGATCGGTCTGGTCGGTGTAGTGCGAGTGGTAGGCGTGGCCGCTCGCGCCGGTCAGGTTGATCCAGCGGGACTTGTCGAGGTCGTTGAGGTTGACCACCATCCGCATGGACGGGACCCAGGTGACCTCGTAGCCGCTGGCCGCGTTCCAGCCGGTGGCGTTGACCGTGGCCTCGCCACCGCCCAGGTTCCACGGGCCCCGGTTGAGCACCCACTGCAGGAAGCCGGGGCCCTCGGTGCCGATGGTCTGGTTCTTCAGCCGGAGCTGGTGCAGCCGGCCCCAGCTCCAGGTCTCCGGGTCCTTGCCGAGCTTGGCGGTCAGCTCCCAGCGGGCGTCCTTCATGGCCCGGGCGAACAGCTCGTCGCGGCTGGTGGTCGCCTTCTCGTTGCGCAGGGCCGGGGACTGCCACCAGGCCGACTTCTCGTCCTTGACCAGGCGGCGGACCACCTCGAACCAGCGGTCGCCGCCGTCGGGCTGGGCCGAGTCCGGGCCGCGCTGGCCGCACTCGCGGACCACCTCGGTCAGGTCGTCGGCCAGGCCCTGGGTGTCCGCCTTCACATTGCGGCAGTCGCCCTCGACGCGCAGCTCCTTGGGCATCTTGTCGCCGAAGGCCAGCTTCAGGATGTTGCGCCAGACCGCGTTGAAGTACGCGGCCGCGGCCGAGTCGGGCTCCTGGGTGTAGTTCCAGCCGTCCAGCAGCTTCTGCGCCGTGCGCACGTCCGGGTCGGCGACCTGGATCTTGGTGAGCATCGGGGTCAGCAGCGCGGCGATCTCGCTGCTGTTGTCCATCTGCATCTTCTGCATGTCTTCGGTCGAGATCTTGCCGCCGTCCTTGATCTTCGCCTCGATCAGGTCGTTGATCCGCTGGCTGCGGGCGCCGTAGCCCCAGTCCGTGGTCAGCGTGTACGGGTACTTGCCGGCGCCGGACTCCACGACCGCCTGGTTGGCGGTGACGATGTAGCCGCGGGCCGGGTTGAGCTCCCAGGGCAGCTCGTTCTGCGGGATGTACCCGGCGTTGCCGTCCTTGCCGCCCTTCCAGGCGTACTTGGAGTCCCAGCCCGGGGCCGGCATCCGGCCGTCGCCCTGGTTGCGGACCGGGATGCGGCCGGGGGCCTGGTAGCCGATGTTGCCGCCGGGGCCCTTGTTGTCGGCGTAGATCAGGTTCTGGGACGGCACCTCGAAGTCGGCGGCGGCGGCCCGGAAGGACGGGAAGTCCTTGGCGCGGTCGAGCTTGAAGATCGCGTCCATCGACCGGCCCGGGTCCAGGGCCGTCCAGCGCAGCGCGACGGCGTAGCCGTTGCCGCGGTCCGGGGCGGCGCCGGCGACCGGGGCACGGGTGCCGACGGTGCCGAGCTCGTCGCTGCGGTCGGAGATCAGCGGACCGTTGTTGGTGGTCCGGACGGTGATCTTCTTGCTGGGGCCGCCGGCGACCTTGATGGTCTCCTCACGCGTGGTGAAGGGCAGCACCTTGTTGTCGTAGACGTAGCCCTCGGGCCGGACCTGCTCCAGGTAGAGGTCGGTGACGTCGGCGCCGAGGTTGGTCAGGCCCCAGGCGATGTCGGCGTTGTGGCCGATGATCACACCGGGCATGCCGGAGAAGGTGAAGCCGGCGACGTCGAAGGTGCAGCCGTTGCCGGCCGTGCGGCAGTGCAGGCCCATCTGGTACCAGAGGGACGGCAGCTGCGGGGCCAGGTGCGGGTCGTTGGCCAGCAGCGGCTTGCCGGTGGTGGTGTAGCGGCCGGAGACGACCCAGGAGTTGGAGCCGATGCCGCTGCCGTTGGGGCCGAGCAGGGCCGGGATCTTGTCCAGGGTGTCGGACAGGGCGCCGAGCTGGCTGCGCACGCCCTGGACGGCGCCGGAGGCCGTGGCCGGGTCCGGGGCGGCGCCCACCTTCCGGCCGGTGCCGCCGTTCACGGCGGAGCCGCCGCCGGAGCCGGTGGCTCCGGTGCCGGTCGCGCCGGTGCCGGTCGCGCCGGTGCCCGTGGCCCCGGTGCCCGGGCCGCCCTGGGGGACGTACGCGCCGGCCTGGACCTTGCCGCCGTCGGTGATCGCCTTGTTCCGGTCGAACGGGTACGGCGGGTAGAGCTCGTCGATCTGCTGCTGGCTGAGCTTGCCGGACATCAGCGCCCGGTCGATCTCGTCCTGCATGTTGCCGCGCAGGTCCCAGGCCATCGCCTTGAGCCAGGCCACGGAGTCCACCGGGGTCCAGGGCTCGGGCTGGTAGTCGTCGCTGAGCTTGAGGGCCGCGTGCTCGACGGACAGGTCCTTGCCGGACCTGCCCTTGAGGTAGGCGTTGACCCCGTCGGCGTAAGCCTGGAGGAACTTCTTGGTCTCCGGCGAGAGCTTGGTGTCGTACTCGGCCTGCGCGACCTGGCGCCAGCCGAGCGTGCGCAGGAACGCGTCGGTCTCGACCTGGCCGGAACCGAACATCTCCGAGAGCCGGCCGGCGGTGAGGTGGCGGCGTACGTCCATCTCCCAGAACCGGTCCTGCGCGTGCACGAAGCCCTGTGCGCGCATCAGGTCCTCGTCGGAGTCGCCGTAGAGCTGCGGGATGCCGTAGGCGTCGCGTTTGACGTCCACGGGGGCGCCGAGTCCGGGGAGCTTGAGGCTGCCGGTCGTCTGCGGGAAGGAGGAGCGGAGGGTGTCCGCGCTCCAGTAAGCCCCGTAACCGAGGCCCGCGACGAGCGCCAGCACCAGGATGAGCACGATCAGACGGGCGCGTCGTCCCTTCTTCTTGGCGGAAGGGGCGGATTCGTTGGCGGGCATCGCTGTCCTTAGAGGGGCAGGGTGGTCCTGATGGTCCTGAGTGCTTGGGAGCAACCATAGGCGCAGCGCCGTACCTGTTCGGACGCGGTGTCAGGGACGAGGGCGAACGGACGTTTCACAATGTGGCTAGCGAGTCAAGAAATCGTCAAAGATTAGGTAAGGTAACGAAGTACTTGCCGCCGGAGGAAGGATCCGGCAGGCGCTCCGGGGAAAGGACCGCCCACTGACTGTCCACCAGCTCAACGAGCTCATGCTGGTCTGCTCGCTCGTGCTGCTCGTCGCCGTGGCGGCGGTACGCGTCTCCTCGCGCAGCGGACTGCCCAGCCTGCTCATCTACCTCGGCATAGGCATCGCGATAGGCCAGGACGGCATAGGCAACGTCGTCTTCGACAACGCGGAACTCACCCAGGTCATCGGCTACGCCGCCCTGGTCGTGATCCTCGCCGAAGGTGGTCTGGGGACGAAGTGGAAGGAGATCAGGCCGGCCCTGCCGGCAGCGATCATGCTCTCGCTGGTGGGCGTCGCCATCAGCGTGGGGGTGACCGCCGCCGGAGCGCACTACCTGGTCGGGCTGGAGTGGCGGCAGTCGCTGCTGATCGGCGCCGTCGTCTCCTCCACGGACGCGGCGGCCGTCTTCTCGGTGCTGCGCAAGGTGCCGCTGCCGGCGCGGGTGACGGGCGTGCTGGAGGCCGAGTCCGGCTTCAACGACGCCCCCGTGGTGATCCTCGTCGTGGCGTTCGCCACGCTCGGCCCGGTGGCCCCGTGGTACGTGCTGATCGGCAAGATCGCCCTGGAGCTGGCCATCGGCGCCGCGATCGGCCTGGCGGTCGGGTTCCTGGGCGCGTACGGGCTGCGGCACGTCGCCCTGCCCGCCTCGGGCCTCTACCCCATCGCCGTGATGGCCATCGCCGTCAGCGCGTACGCGGCCGGCGCGCTCGCCCACGGCTCCGGCTTCCTCGCCGTGTACCTGGCCGCCATGGTGCTCGGGAACGCCAAGCTGCCGCACTGGCCCGCGACCCGGGGGTTCGCGGACGGGCTGGGCTGGATCGCGCAGATCGGCATGTTCGTCCTGCTCGGCCTGCTGGTCACCCCGCACGAGCTGGTCAACGACTTCTGGCCGGCCGTCGTCATCGGCCTGGTGCTCACCATGGTGGCCCGGCCGCTGGAGGTCTTCGTCAGCCTGCTGCCCTTCCGGCTGCCCTGGCAGGAGCAGGCGCTGATGTCGTGGGCGGGGCTGCGCGGCGCCGTGCCCATCATCCTGGCCACCATCCCGATGGTGTCGGGGATCGAGGGCAGCGACCGGGTCTTCAACATCGTCTTCGTGCTGGTCGTCGTCTACACCCTGGTCCAGGGGCCGACGCTGCCGTGGGTGGCGCGCACGCTGGACCTGGGCCGCCCGTCGGACACCCCGGCCGACCTCGGGATCGAGTCGGCCCCGCTGGAGAAGCTGCGCGGGCACCTGCTGTCGTTCGAGATCCCCGGCGGCTCGCGGATGCACGGCGTGGAGGTCAGCGAGCTGCGGCTGCCGGCCGGGGCCTCGGTCACGCTGGTGGTCCGGGACGGCAGGAGCTTCGTACCGCTGCCGTCGACCGTGCTGCGGCGCGGGGACGAGCTGCTGGTGGTGGCGACCGACCCGGTACGGGACGCGGCCGAGGCGCGGCTGCGGGCGGTGGCGCGGGGCGGAAAGCTGGCGGGCTGGCTGGGGACCGGCGGTTAGAGCGTCGTTCTAATTTGCGCGTTTTCGCTGGCGTGCGCGGCCTTTTGCTGCGATTTACCGCGATTCAAAAAGGCGAAGCTCTTGTTAATCGCAGGTGAAGACACATCTTGTCGCCGCAATCACAGGGCGTAGCGTCGGCATTCCCTGTACCATGAAGGCACACCACAACAGAACCAACTCTGCCTGACGCAGAGCTGGCGCGACCGCTCGGCGGCCGTGGCTCCCTCCCGCAGTGGGCGCCCCTGGTATCACTCGGTCCTGCGCAAGAGGACAGCTCTCGGAGCTCCCACACCGTACGGGTGCGACCCACAAGGCACGCACCGCCCGCAGACGGGGACGCTCTACCAGGCAGCGGAAAGGCAAGGCCGTGACATCCGCGGTCACGACCGAGAAGGACAAGTCCGAGACGTCCTCCCGCGCCGGTTACGGGCAGCTCCTGCGCACGCCCGGTGCCCTCAGCTTCGTCGTCCCCGGCTTCGCCGCACGACTCCCCTTCGGGATGCTGACCATCAGCATCCTGCTGCTCGTCCAGCACACCACCGACTCCTACGCCAAGGCCGGCATCGTCGCCGCCGTCACCGGTGTCTCGATGGCCGTGTCGGCCCCCGTGATGGGCTGGCTCACCGACCGTTACGGCCAGAGCGCCGTCCTGCTGCCGGTCGTCCTCCTGCACGGCGCGGCCGTGGGCGGACTCACGGCACTCGCCCTGATCGGCGCCCCGGTGTGGGCGCTCGCGCTGGCCGCCGTCCCGGCCGGCGTCTCCGTGCCGCAGGTCGGCGCGATGGTCCGGGCCCGCTGGGCGACCCGGCTGGAGGGCTCGCCGCTGCTGCCGACGGCCGCCGCGTTCGAGTCCGTCACCGACGAGTTCACCTTCGTCGTCGGCCCGGTCCTGGCCACCGCCCTGTGCACGGGCGTCCACCCGGCCGCCGGTCTGGTGACCGAGGCCGCGCTGACCGTGCTGGGCGGCCTGTTCTTCGCCGCGCAGCGCGCCACCCAGCCCGAGCCGCACGGCCGCACGGCCGGCGGTGAGCGGCACGCCTCCGCGCTGTCCTTCGCCGGCCTGCGCGTCCTGGTCGTGGGCTTCCTCGGCATCGGCGCCGTCTTCGGCGGCATGCAGGTCTCGCTGGCCGCGTTCTCGCACGAGATGGGCAACCCGGGCGCCAACGGCCTGCTCTACGGCATCTTCGCGGCCGGCAACATGGTCGCGGGCATCGCCTGCGGCGCCATCGCCTGGAAAATCGGCCCGCGCCGCCGGCTGCTGCTGGGCTACGCCGGCCTGACCGTCGCCGCGTCCCTGCTGTGGACCGCCGACTCGGCGGTGCTGCTGGCCGGGCTCGGCCTGCTGGTCGGTCTGTGCATCGCCCCGGCCTTGATCACCGGCTTCACGATGGTCGAGGCCCTGGTCCCGGCCGCCTCGCGGACCGAGGCCTTCACCTGGCTGACCGGTTCGGTCGCCTTCGGCCAGGCGCTGGCCGTGGTCGTCGCCGGCCGGCTGACCGACGCGCACGGCTCCACCGCGGGCTTCCTGGTCCCGCTGGCGGCCACCGCGCTGGCGCTGGTCACCCTGGTCTCGCTGCGGGGCAAGCTGGCGCCGAAGGCCCCGACCCGCATCGTGAACGCCTCGACCGCGGCTCGTGCGGAGCGCTCCGAGGAGCGTGGCATCGGTCACCGCGTGCCCGTGACGGTGGACTGAACCGGCGGAATACGTCACCATGGAGCGTCGTTAGCACTCACTGAGTCAGAGTGCCAGGAGGAAGATCGTGCCGACCTACCAGTACCAGTGCACCGAGTGCGGTGAGGGCCTCGAGGCCGTGCAGAAGTTCACGGATGACGCCCTGACCGAGTGCCCGAGCTGCAAGGGACGCCTCAAGAAGGTGTTCTCCGCGGTCGGGATCGTCTTCAAGGGCTCGGGCTTCTACCGCAACGACAGCCGTGGCGCGTCGTCCAGCAGCACGCCGGCCGCCTCTTCCTCTTCGTCCACGACGTCGGCGTCCTCCTCGTCCACGTCGGGCTCCAGCTCGTCCTCGTCGGGCACGTCGGCCAAGCCGGCCGCGGCCGCCTCGTCGAGCAGCAGCACCCCGGCCGCCTGACACTCCGGCCGCCTGACGCGCGCGCCCGAAGGCCCCGCTCCCCTTCCCGGGGGGCGGGGCCTTCCGCTTTCCGGTGCGCCGGGGGCGCTGGCTAGGGTGTGACGCATGGTGAACGCAGAGATCGGCGTAATCGGCGGTTCGGGCTTCTACTCCTTCCTCCAGGACGTGACCGAGGTCCAGGTGGAGACCCCCTACGGCCCGCCCAGCGACTCCCTCTACCTCGGCGAACTTGCCGGGCGCCGGGTCGCCTTCCTGCCCCGCCACGGGCGTGGGCACCATCTGCCGCCGCACCGGATCAACTACCGGGCGAACCTGTGGGCGCTGCGCTCGCTCGGCGTGCGCCAGGTGCTCGGGCCCTGCGCGGTGGGCGGCCTGCGCCCCGAGTACGGGCCGGGCACGCTGCTGGTGCCGGACCAGCTGGTGGACCGGACCAAGTCCCGGACCCAGACCTTCTTCGACGGGCACCCGCTGCCCGACGGCACCGTCCCGAACGTCGTCCACACCACCTTCGCCGACCCGTACTGCCCGGTCGGGCGCGGGGCGGCGCTGGCGGCGGCCCGTGGGCGCGAGTGGGAGCCGGTCGACGGCGGCACGATGGTCGTCGTCGAGGGGCCGCGCTTCTCCACCCGCGCCGAGTCGCAGTGGCACGCGGCGATGGGCTGGTCGGTGGTCGGCATGACGGGCCACCCCGAGGCCGTCCTCGCCCGTGAGCTGGGGCTGTGCTACACGTCGATGGCCCTGGTCACCGACCTGGACGCGGGGGCCGAGACCGGTGAGGGGGTCTCCCACACCGAGGTGCTGAAGGTGTTCGGGGAGAACGTCGGGCGGCTGCGCGAGGTCCTCTTCGACGCGGTCGCGGCGCTGCCGCGGACCGAGGACCGCAACTGCCTGTGCACGCACGCGCACGACGGCTGGGACCTGGGCATCGAGCTGCCCTGAGCCGGGGGTCGCCCCCCGTGGGGGTGACGGAGTTTTCCACAAGCCGGGGGTCGTCCACAGGGCCGGGCGGGGTGGGGGCGGGTGCGGGGATCGTGAGGGGTGTTCCCGAGGTGCGGGAGCTTCTCACGAGGGG
>NZ_RPRY01000194.1 GCF_003949795.1 Streptomyces sp. WAC06614 | reverse complement strand
CCCCGGCACCGGCCCCGCCCAGGCTGGCCCGGCCGACGCGCTCCCGCGGGCTGTCCCCGGCGGCCCGGCCAACGGCCTCGCGCCGGCGGGTCCCGGCGGCCTCGCCCAGGCACATCCGACGGCCCCGGCCACCGGCCCCGCCCAGGCGGGCCCGGCCGACGCGCTCCCGCAGGCTGTCCCCGGCGGCCCGGCCAACGGCCTCTCCCAGGCCGGCCCCACCGGCCCCGCCCAGGCCGGCCAGGCGGGCCCCGCCAACGGGTCGGCCCCGGCCGGCGCCGTGCCCGGAGCGCCCGGGCAGGCCGGGCTCGTGGTGGCGGGTGGGGGGCCTGGTGCCGGGGATGCCGAGGCTGCTGGGCATCCCGCCATGGCCCGGGCCATGACCGGCCGGCGGCCGGCCGGGCCGGTGCAGAGCGACGAGGCCACGGCCGAGGAGGCCGGCGGTCGCCGTGGCCGCCGTACCCTCGGCGAGCCCGCCCCGCAGGAGGCCGCCGGTGTCGAGGCGGCCCGGACCGCCGAGGCCGCCCAGCCCACCGGGCGGCGCCGGGCGCTGCCCGCCACCCCGGCCTGGCCCGTTCCCGCCGCCCGGACCGCGCCCGAGCAGGACGCCGCGGCGGAGCAGGTCGCCCTGCCCGGGGCCCGGCAGCCGCAGGACACGCCCGGCCGGCCCATCAGCGTGCGCACCCTCGGCCAGGGCATCTCCGTGGACCCGGACGCGGCGGGCCCCGCCGCGACCTCCGGCTCCGGCCGCCGCCGCAAGCTCGCCGAGCCCGCCCCCCAGGGCCGTGCCTTCGCCATAGGGGCGCCCGAGGCGGGGGCCGCCGAGGGGCCGGAGCCGCTCGACGGCCCCGGCGGTGCCGTCGAGGTGGTCAACCGTCCCGTGCCGCAGCCGCTGGACGACGAACTGCCGCCGGAGCCGCTGGACAACCCGCGCCGTCTGCTGGTGTGGCCCGCGCCCGACGTCCAGACCCAGGCCGCGCTCAGCGAGCGCGGCTACCGCCCGGTGATCGTGCACTCGCGCGAGGAGGTGGACGCGCAGATCGCGGCGTTCCCGGCCGCGCTGTTCGTCGACCCGCTGACCGGCCCCATCACCCGTACCGCCCTGCAGTCCCTGCGCCAGGCGGCCGTCGCCGCCGAGGTGCCCGTGCTGGTGACGGCCGGCCTCGGGCACGCCACCCGCGAGGCGGCGTACGGCGCCGACCCGGCCGTCCTGCTCAAGGCGCTGGCGCCGCGCGACAGCGAGCAGCACCCCTCCCGGGTGCTGCTGATCGAGGAGAAGGACGAGATCGCCGCCGCCCTGACCGCTGCCCTGGAACGGCGCGGCATGCAGGTGGCCCGCGCGGGCGCGGACACCGACGCGGTGGAACTGGCGACCCGGACCCGGCCGAACCTGGTGGTCATGGACCTGATGCAGGTCCGCCGCCGGCGGGCCGGCATCGTGGACTGGCTGCGGGCGGGCGGCCAGCTCAACCGCACCCCGCTGGTGGTCTACACGGCCGATTCGATCACGGCCGAGGACCTGCCGCGGCTGGGCTCGGGCGAGAGCGTGCTCTACCTGTCGGAGCGGTCCACCACCGCCGAGGTGCAGGGCCGCATCGTGGACCTGCTGGCGAAGATCGGCACCAATTAGCCACCCTGGGCGGATGGCCCTCACCGATGACCGTACCGAGCACAGCGTCCCCGCCGACGACGGGGAAGTGACCCTCCTGATAGCCCGGCAGGTGGAGCCGGGCTACGAGGAGGCCTTCGAGAAGTGGGCGCGCGGCATCCTCGACGCGGCCGCGACCTTCCCCGACCACCTCGGGTACGGGCTGTTCCGGCCGGCCGCCGAGGGCGCGCCCTGGTTCCTCGTGCACCGCTTCCGGGACCAGGCCGCGTTCGAGACCTGGCAGGCGTCGCCGGAGCGCGCGCGGTTCTTCGCCGACTGCGAGGGGCACCACCACCACGAGATCGCCCGGCGCGAGCTGCACGGCATGGAGACCTGGTTCGCCAAGCCCGGGACGTCCCGGCCGGCGCCTCCGCGGTGGAAGATGGCGATCAGCTCCGGGCTGGCCATCTTCCCGATCTCCCTCGCCGGGAACCTGCTGCTGGCGCCCGTCCTGGTCGACCTGCACGTGGTGCTGCGGACCGCCGCCTTCGCCGCCGTCTTCAGCAGCCTCATGACGTACGCGGCGATGCCCCTGGTCAGCCGCCTGCTGCGGAACTGGCTCAGCCCGCGGCGGGCGGGCTGAGCCAGGAACGGCGGGCTGAGCCGGGGGCGGGTCAGTCGAGGACGGTCACGTCCAGCGCACCGTCCGCGTACTGGCGGCGGATGACCTTCTTGTCGAACTTGCCGACGCTGGTCTTCGGCACGGCCTCGACGACCGCCCAGCGCTCGGGCAGCTGCCACTTGGCGATCGACCGGCCGAGGAAGGTCCGCAGGGCCACGTAGTCGGCGGCGGCGCCCTCCTTGAGGACGACGGTGGCCAGCGGGCGCTCGCCCCACTTCTCGTCGGGCACGGCGACGACCGCCGCCTCGGCGACCTCGGGGTGGGCCATCAGCGCGTTCTCCAGCTCCACGCTGGAGATCCACTCGCCGCCGGACTTGATGACGTCCTTGGCCCGGTCGGTGAGCGTGAGGAAGCCGTCCGGGCCGATCACGCCGACGTCACCGGTCTTGAGCCAGCCGTCCTCGCTGAACTTGTCCTGCGGGCGCAGCGGTTCGCCGTCCGGGCCGTTGTAGTACGCGCCCGCGATCCAGGGGCCGCGCACCTCCAGCTCACCGGCGGACTCGCCGTCCCAGGGCAGCAGGTCGCCGCCCGGCCCGACCAGCCGGGCCTCGACGCCGGCCGGGAACCGGCCCTGGGTGATCCGGAACGACCACTCCTCCTCGGCGGTCAGGCCGGCCGGCGGGTGCGCCATGGTGCCCAGCGGGGAGGTCTCGGTCATGCCCCACGCGTGACAGAGGCGTACGCCCAGCCGGTCGTAGGCCTCCATCAGGGCCGGCGGACAGGCCGCGCCGCCGATGGTGACCCGCTCCATGGAGCTCAGGTCGCGGGGGTTCGCGGTGACCTCGGCGAGCAGCCCCTGCCAGATGGTGGGGACGGCGGCGGCGTGGCTGGGCCGCTCCCGCTCGATCATCTCGGCGAGCGGGCCGGGCTGGAGGAAACGGTCCGGCATCAGCATGTTGATGCCGGTCATGAACGTGGCGTGCGGCAGGCCCCAGGCGTTGACGTGGAACTGCGGGACCACGATCAGGCTGGTGTCGCGGTCGGTCAGGCCCATCGACTCGGCCATGTTGACCTGCATGGAGTGCAGGTAGATCGAGCGGTGGGAGTAGACCACGCCCTTGGGGTCGCCGGTGGTGCCGGAGGTGTAGCACATGGCGGCCGCCTGGCGTTCGTCCAGCTCCGGCCAGTCGTACGTGTGCGGGCGGCCCTCGATCAGGGCCTCGTAGTCATGGACCCGTACGTTCCGCTCGGCGGCGACCGCATCGAGGGCCGAGCGGTCGCCGGGCCCGGACACCACCACGTGCTCGACGGTGCCCAGGTGCGGCAGCAGCGGGACCAGCAGCGGCAGCAGGCTGCCGTTGACCAGGACGACCCGGTCGGCGGCGTGGTGGACGATGAAGACCAGCTGCTCGGGCGGCAGCCGCAGGTTGAGCGTGTGCAGGACCGCGCCCATGGACGGGATCGCGAAGTACGCCTCGACGTGCTCGGCGTTGTTCCACATGAGCGTCGCGACCCGGTCGTCCTGCTGGACCCCCAGCTCGTCGCGCAGGGCGTGCGCCAGCTGGGTCGCGCGGACCCCGACCTCGGCGAAACTGCGGCGGTGCGGCTCTGCCTCCCCGGTCCAGGTCGTGACCTGCGACTTTCCGTGGATCGTCATCCCGTGCTGCAAGAGGCGGGTGACGAGCAGTGGTACGTCCTGCATGGTGCTCAGCAAAGCGTCCTCCCGAGGGCGCCGCGCGGCGCTGCGGTAGCTGCGGTTGCCGTCGATTCTGCTGGCATACCGCTCGGCATGTCACTACCCGGGAGTTCAGAGACGGACCGCGAATCCTGTCCGTGGCGACAGTGCCGGGCCCCGTGGCGACAGTGCCGGGTCCCCTGGCAGGAGTGCCGGGTCAGCAGGCCAGGCTCAGCTCGGGGTCCTCACGGAGTTTGCCCAGCGCACGGGAGACGGCGCTCTTGACCGTGCCCACCGAGACGCCGAGCAGTTCGGCGGTCTGGGCCTCGCTCATGTCCTCGTAGTACCGGAGCACCACCATCGCCCGCTGCCGCTCGGGCAGCCGGGTCACCGCGCGCCACATCGCGTCGCGCAGGGCCTGGTCGTCGGCCGGGTCGGTGTCCGGGAGGCCTTCCGGCTCCGGGAGCTCCCCGCACACGAACTCGTCCACCTTGCGCTTGCGCCACTGCGAGGTGCGCGTGTTGACCAGGCAGCGCCGGACGTAGCCGTCGAGGGCGCGCTGGTCCTGGATGCGGTCCCAGGCGACGTACGTCTTGGCGAGGGCGGTCTGGAGGAGGTCCTCGGCGTCGCACGGGTTGGCGGTGAGCGAGCGTGCGGTACGCATGAGCACCGTCCCGCGGGTCCGTACGTACGCCGAGAACGACGGGTACAGCAGCGGGTCCGAGGCGTACGTGCACACTGGCGTGGTCATAGCTCCACGCTAGGAGCCCGGCCCCTCCCCGGGGATCGGCCCCAGGTGCCGAAGCGAGGTCCGCCTCAGGTTGTAGGGGTGGGGCCTGCCGGACCTCCCAAAGGTGGAGGAGATCCCGTTCCGCTCGCCCCGAGGTCAGAGGTCGGCCCCCAGGACCAGGCCGGAGGTGGGGACTCCGGTCCCGGCCGTGACCAGGGCGTGGGCGGCGCCGGCGACCTGGTTGACCGCGGTGCCGCGCAGCTGGCGCACGGCTTCGGCGATGCCGTTCATCCCGTGCAGGTACGCCTCGCCGAGTTGGCCGCCGTGGGTGTTGAGCGGCAGCCCGTCCTCGGCGACGAAACCGGCGGCCTCGCCGGGCCCGCAGAAGCCGAACTCCTCCAGCTGCATCAGCACGAACGGGGTGAAGTGGTCGTAGACGATGCCGACGTCGATGTCGCCGGGGCGCAGCCCCGAGGTGCGCCACAGCTGGCGCGCGACCACGCCCATCTCGGGCAGGCTCGTCAGATCGTCGCGGTAGAAGCTGGTCATGGCCTCCTGGCGGCGGCCCGCGCCCTGGGCGGCGGCCGTGATCACCGCGGGGGCGCGGCGCAGGTCGCGGGCGCGTTCGGTGGTGGTGACGACCAGGGCCTGGCCGCCGTCGGTCTCCTGGCAGCAGTCCAGCAGCCGCAGCGGTTCGACGATCCAGCGGGAGGCGGCGTGGTCGGCGAGGGTGATGGGCCGGCCGTGGAACCAGGCGGCGGGGTTGGTCGCGGCGTGCCGGCGGGCGGTCACCGCGACCGGGCCGAAGGCCTCGGGCGTCAGCCCGTACGTGTGCAGGTAGCGCTGGGCGGCCATGGCGACCCAGGAGGCCGGGGTGAGCAGGCCCCAGGGCAGCGACCAGCCGAGCGCCGCGCCCTCGGCGGAGGGTTCGCGCTGCTGGACGCCGGAGCCGAAGCGGCGGCCGGAGCGCTCGTTGAACGCCCGGTAGCAGACGACGACCTCGGCGACGCCGGTGGCGACGGCGAGGGCGGCCTGCTGGACGGTGGCGCAGGCCGCGCCGCCGCCGTAGTGGATGCGGGAGAAGAAGGACAGCTCGCCGATGCCGGCCGCCTGGGCGACGGTGATCTCGGGGCTGGTGTCCATGGTGAAGGTGACCAGCCCGTCGACGTCGGCCGGGGTGAGGCCGGCGTCGTCGAGGGCGGCGTGGACGGCCTCGACGGCGAGGGTGAGCTCGCTGCGGCCGGAGTCCTTGGAGAACTCGGTCGCACCGATGCCGGCGATGGCGGCCCGCCCGCCGAGGGAGTCGCGGGTGCGCACGCTCATCGGGTCACCCCGTCCGCGGGGAGCTGGGCGGTCACCGTGCCGGTGACGTGGTGGCCGAGGCCGTTGGCGCCGGTGATCCGGATCTCGACGGTGTCCTCGGTGCGGGCGGTGACGGTGCCGGTGAGGGTCATGGTGTCGCCGGGGTAGTTGGGGGCGCCGAGGCGGATCGCGACCTTGCGCAGGACGGCCCGCGGGCCGAGGTGGTCGGTGACGTAGCGGCCGACGAGACCGTTGGTGGTCAGGATGTTCATGAAGATGTCCGGGGAGCCCTTGGCCCGCGCCAGCTCGGCGTCGTGGTGGACGTCCTGGTAGTCGCGGGAGGCGATCGCGCCCGCGACGATCAGGGTGCGGGTGATCGGGATCTCCAGCGGCGGCAGGGTGTCGCCGACGTTCATGCGTGCTCCTCCTCGTACGCGTGGTGGTCCGCGCCGTTGGCCGCGCCGTGGTCGCCGTCGCGATCCGCGCCGTGGTCGCCGTCATGGTCCGCGCCGTGGTCCCCGTCGTGTGCCAGGAGCTCGCCCAGCTCGGCCAGCAGCTCGCTGCCGCAGCCCAGGTACGCGTCCAGCTGCCGGCCCCACAGGAAGTGCCGGTGCACGGGATGGTCGAGGTCGGCGCCGGTCCCGCCGTGCAGGTGCTGGCCCGCGTGGACGACCCGCTTGCCGGCCTCGGACGCCCACCAGGCGGCGGTCAGCGCGTGCTCGGCGGCGGGCAGGCCCGCGTCGATCCGCCAGGCGGCCTCGTACGTGGTGACCCGGATCGCCTCGGTGTCCATGTGGGCGTCGGCGGCGCGCAGCATGACGCCCTGGTGGGTGGAGAGCGGCCTGCCGAACTGCTCACGGGTCGCGGTGTGTGCGACGGCCCGGGCCACCGACCCGGCGCAGACCCCCGCCTGGAGCCCGGCGAACGCGGTCCGCGCGGCCGCCAGTACGGCGGCGTAGGCCCCGGGACCGCCGAGGGGTTCGGCCGGCGTGCCGGTCAGCGTGAGCCGGCCGGCCGCCCAGGGGGCCGTGGTCTCCACCGGCTCGACCGCCGCGCCGGGCGCGTCCGTCCGTACGAGCCACAGGGCGCGGTCGGCGGCCGGGACCAGGACGTGGGTGGCGTCGCGCAGCCACGGCACCACGGGCAGGATGCCGGTGAGCCGCCCGTCCGGGTCCGCCGTGACCCGGGCCCGTCCGCCGGGGGCCGGGAACACCCCGGTGGCCACCGCGTCGCCGGAGCCGAGGGCGGGCAGCAGGCGGGCGCGCTGCTCGGGGGTGCCGTGCGCGGCCACGGCGTGGATGCCGTAGACGCAGGTCGCGGCGAGGGGGACCTGGGCGGTGGTGCGGCCCTGTTCCTCCAGCAGCAGGACGAGACCGAGCAGCCCGAGGTCCGGGACGGCGGCGGGCAGTCCGGCCGTGGTCAGGGCCTTCCACAGCTCCGCGTCGGAGGCGGTGCCGGCGGCGGCGAGGCGTTCGTGGGTGGCGAGGTCGCGCAGGATCTCGGCGGCCAGGTCGGCGGCGGCCGTCTGCTCCTCGGTGGGACGGAAGTCCATCAGGCCTGGCTCCCCCGGGTCGCGTCCATCGCCTCGGTGGCGCGGAAGACGGGCAGTTCGAGCTCTTCGTCGACGCGCAGGAACTCCAGCCGGACGGGCATGCCGATGCGCACCTTGTCGTAGGGGACGCCGACGATGTTGCTGATCGTCCGGACGCCCTCGGCCAGTTCGACCAGGGCGACGGCGTAGGGCGGGTCGAACGCCGGGAACGGCGGGTGGTGCATGACCACGTAGCTGAAGACCGTGCCGGTGCCGGAGGCCTCGACGGTGTCCCAGTCGAGGGAGGCGCAGGCGTGGCAGCCGGGCAGCCAGGGGAAGCGCAGGGTCCGGCAGGAGGTGCAGCGCTGGATCAGCAGCCGGTGCTCGCGTACGCCGTCCCAGAAGCCCTGGTTGTCGCGGTTGACCACGGGGCGGGGGCGGCGGGGGGCGGCAGCGGCCGGAGACTCTGCCGGGCGGGCGGCGGGGCGGGGGGCGGCCGGGGCGTACTTGAGGATGCGGAAGCGGTGGGTCCCGGCGAGTTCGCCGCCGGCGCGGACGTCGGTGCGGGTGGTCACGAAGTGGCCGGTGCCCAGCTTGGTGGTCTTGCGGGGGGAGACGCTCTCGATGACGGCGTCGAAGGTGACGGTGTCCCCGGGGCGCAGCGGGCGCAGGTACTCCTGCTCGCAGTCGGTGGCCACCACCGAGGTGCACCCGGCGGCGTCGAGCAGGCCGAGGAGCTCGTCGAAGGCGGAGGAGCGGCCGGTGTGCCCGGAGAGCCCGCCCATCGTCCAGGCCTGGAGCATGGTGGGCGGGGCGACGGCGTCGGGGCCGGTGTAGGCGGGGTTGGTGTCGCCCATGGCCTCGCACCAGTGGCGGATCATGGCTTCGCTGACGGGGTCCTTGCCGACACCGGCGGTGGCGGCGGGAAGCCCGACGAACCGGGCGAGCCGCCGCCGGAAGGCCTGGGCGCCCGGGGCCTCGGCGCCCGGGGCCTGGGCTTCGCCCGTCTTCGGCTCCGCCTCGGCCTCTGTGCCGGTATCGGTGCCGGTGTCGGTGCCGGTGCCGGTGTCGGTCCGTACGGAGCGGTCGCCGGTCGGCGTCATCGCTTCCTGCCCTTCATCCCGAGCCGCATCGTGGCGACGAGCTCCCGCTGTACCTCGCTGACCCCGCCGCCGAAGGTGTTGATCTGCGCGGCGCGGTTCATCCGTTCCAGCTCGCCGCCCGCGAACCCGGCCGGGCCGCGCACCAGGGCCGCCTCGCCCACCACCTCCTGGCAGATCCGGTACACCTCGATCGTGGACTCGGTGCCCACGAACTTCACCCCGCTCGCGTCGCCCGGCGCGAGCGTGCCGGCGCCGACGTCCTGGACCAGGCGCCAGTTGAGCAGCCGTACGGCGGCCAGCCGGGCGTGCGCCTCGGCGAGCCGGCACCGAACCCAGGGGCGGTCCGCGGGGCGCTCGCCGGTCACCGGGTCCGGGGTCCTGGCGTGGGCGAGGGCGGCGTCGTAGAAGTCCTCGGCCTGCATGCCGATGGCGGCGAGGGCGACGCGTTCGTGGTTGAGCTGGTTGGTGATCAGGCTCCAGCCGCCGTGCTCGGGGCCGACCAGGTTGCCCGCCGGGACGCGTACGCGGTCGTAGTAGGTGGCCGTGGTGGTCTGGCCGCCGACGGTCGCGATGGGCGTCCAGGAGAAGCCCGGGGCGTCGGTGGGGACCAGGACGATGGAGATGCCCCGGTGCTTGGGGGCGTCCGGGTCGGTGCGGCAGGCCAGCCAGATCCAGTCGGCGTTCTGGGCGTTCGAGGTGAAGATCTTCTGCCCGTCGATCACCCAGTTACCGTCGCGCTCCCGGGCGGCCCGGGTGCGCAGCGCGGCGAGGTCGGTGCCGGCCTCGGGCTCGGAGTAGCCGATGGCGAAGACGAGTTCACCGGCGAGGATCCGGGGGAGGAAGGCGGCCTTCTGCTCGTCGGTGCCGTACTTCATCAGGGTCGGGCCGACCGTGTTGAGCGTGACCATGGAGACGGGGGCGCCTGCGCGGTAGGCCTCGTCGAAGAGGACGAACTGCTCGTCGGCGCCGCGTCCCTGGCCGCCGTACTCGGTGGGCCAGCCGAGGCCGAGGAGTCCGTCGGAGCCGATGCGGCGCAGCAGGGCGCGCTGCTCGGCGGGGTCGGTGGGCGGGCCGTCGGGCATCACCGTACGGAAGTACGCGCGGAGTTCGGCGCGCAGTCGCAGCTGGCCTTCGGTCGGGGCGAGGTGCACGGCGCTGGCCTCCCGGCTCACATCGTCAAAACGCTGATCTGACTGTCCGTCAGATTCGTTCGGGATGTCAAGGGAGGGGCGGGGGGCCGGACCGGACGACGCGAAGGCGCCCGCGCTACCGGACCCCAGCCGGTCCGGGCGCGCGGGCGCCTTCCGTGTACGTTCAGGTGGTCCGCACGGGGCGTCGCCCCGTGCGGGGGACTACCACCAGGGGTGGAAGTTCACCGCCAGGTTGCCCTGCTGGATCGCGGTGAGGGCGGCGCCGTTGACCTGGGCGCTGTTGTTCTGGTTGGACGCGCCGGAGCCCGTGGCGACCTGCTGCGTGGTGGCCGAGTTGCCGTTGTTGTTCCCGCCGACACCGCTGCCGATGATGCTGGCGACGCTCGCATTCGATCCGTCGTTCGCGAACGAGCCGTTGTCGGCCTGGGCCACTCCGCCGAAGAGGGCGGCGGCGAGCGGGAGAGCGGCGACGGCAGCGAGGACGCGGGCGATACGGATGCTTGCCATGTCTGAATCCTCCAAAGGACCCGAAGTGGGGGTGGGACCAACCCGGTTGGCCGACCGGTTGTTGATCGTGGTCACGACGTCGCGAGACCAGAGTTGCCCACCGAATCCCCGGCGAACCACCCCTAGATCCTCGATTCCCCCGCAAGTATGAGCAACATCGGATAAACCTCAATTGCGCCCCCAACAGCCCAGGTCAGCGCCCTGGAGCCGGGCGAAACCCAGTCCGCGCAAGGGCGGAGGCCGGGTACGGCGCACGGACTTTGCCGGTGCGCCCGGGGCGCGCGAAAAGGGCCGCACCGTCCGGGAACCCCTCCGACTCCCGGCCCTGCGGCCCCTGCGGTACCAAGCAATACGCCCCCTGCACGCCCCCGGCGCCCGCCGGGGCTCACGCTCCCCCGAACGGCTAGGCGACGAGCGTGAGCACGTCCCGGTCCGCCACGGTGGCGGCGGCGGTCGTGGACCGTCGGACGGACGGCGTGGAGCCGTGGGCCTCGGCCCGGATCCGCTGCGCGATGGTCGGCGGCAGCGCGCCGCCCCGCATCATCTGCCGCCAGCTGCGCCGCCCGACCCCGCGCACCGCCCGGCCGGCCCCGTCCACCCGGCCGGCCGCCCGTGACGCGGCGCCGACCACCTCCGACACCCCACCGGCAGCAGCGACGGCATTCCCGGCCACGCCCGCGGCGCCGACCCCGGCCCCGGCCTGGACGAGGCCCGCACCCGCGGCCTTGCCGCTCCGGGCGGACACCCACCCGAGGAGCACGGCGAAGACCCCGGCGAGGAAGGCCCGGAGCGCGGAGAGAGCCGGAAGGGAACGGCTGCTGCGGTTCATGACGATGCTCCTCAAATCGCTTATGTCGCGAAGTCCGACGGGCGGATCTGCATACATTCGGCATGATGCGCGTGCAACCGGAGCGTTTCTCCCACCCGCGCCGATCGTCGGACAAACACCACCCGATCGGCGCCAACCCCACCCCAAGCAGAAGGGGCGCCCCGTGTACGGGACGCCCCTTGAGGTGCGGTGGGTGTGGGATTTGAACCCACGGTGACTTGCGCCACGACGGTTTTCAAGAGAGTGCTGTGGGAACAGCCTTCACCGTGATTGACCTGCTCGTTCCCCAGTTACCTGACCCCTTGCCGCCTCCGGCGGTCCACACCTGGTCCACTGGTTTCATACGGGCCCCTGCCGCGCACTGTCACCCCACTTCGCGGCCTCTGCCGCTTGGAGGTGCTGGATGGGCGCGGTTAACCTGGCCCAACGGCCTGCGGCCGTTCGCCCTCACTGCGATTGAGGGCGAACGGCCGCGGGTCTTGTTCTGGCGTGAGACCTATCAGGTCGTTGCCTTGCCGATGCAGAACCACACGGTGCCCGCGCCGAGGCCTCCGGCGGCGGTGATGCAGGGTACGCAGGCAGCGCCGGCGGTTCCCACGCAGGCGGCGGCACACGCGGTACCGATCAGCGCAAGGGTCCAGGATGAGACGCCCGCGCTGGCCAGGCAGTTGTTGAGCTTGCTCCAGCTGAAGCCGAAGGTCGAGAGCTGGGGCTGCTTGACGGTCAGGTCCTTGGGCAGGTCCGCCGCGTTGATGATCTTGTCGGCCGTGAGAGCGCCGTTGCGCCATACCTGCGCGTGACCGGTCTTGTCGTCGTGGGTGAGCTGCATCTCCAGCGTCTCGATCAGCTTGCCGGAGGAGTCGTACACCGCGTTCAGGCTCGCGCCGACGACCTGGCCGCTGATGGGAACGGCGACCTGGGTGTTGCCGTTCTTGAACTTGTAGACGGTGGCGCCCTCCGCCACCAGGGACGAGCCGTCCTTCAGGTGAGCGGTGATCTTCTTGCCGTCCACATCTGCGCCGACCTTCTCCACCCAGGTCCTGGCCTGCTCGCCGTCGACGACGGAAGCCTGGCTCTGCAGCGTACGGATGTTCTTGGCCAGTGCGGCGGTCTCGGGCGAGACGTCGCCCGCGGCGGACGCCGAGGCAAAGGCCGAGGGGGCGAACGCGTGGCTCTGCGCGGCGGTCGTACCCACGAGGGCCAGGCCGGCCAGGGCGGCGGTGGCTATGCGGTAGGAGAGTTTCAAGGGAACGTTTCCTTCTTGATGGCGGAGATGTTGAAGTTGCTCGCACGGATCGCGGCCATCAGCGCTTGCGAAGAAGCACGAGGAAGACGAGTACGGAGCTCGCGGCAGCGGCCGCCCACGGAGTGGGGCCGTCTTCCCACGTGACGACGGCTGCTGCAATCGTCAGGGCCGCGTTAAAGCCCGCAATCCCCAGGACTACTCCGGCTGTTCGCCCGTCTTCCATCTGTGTCCCCTGCTGTGGTTGTTCACCGCTGCGGTCGGAAATGACCATATGAGCGGGATAAGGCCCCCTCAAGTGATCAACAGGTCATGGCCATGGTTTCCGGACAGGCTGAGGCGGCATTGCGGCATCCGGGGAACTCACTCAGATCACCGCCTATCGGCATGGAACAGAGCTTGGATCATGCACAGTTGAGCCGATGCGGTCATTCCGGTGGGCTGCTAGCGCGCGGCGATCGGCAGTTCGAGTGGGCCTCGACGAGATGTCCTGATTACGCGACAGAAGCCTCGCCTCGCGGAGGGCCGCGCACGACTTCTCTGCTTCTGCGGGAGAGTCGGAGGTGTCTCCACAGTGGGGGCCTAGCCTTGATCGGGCAGACGATCCGTCGACTTGCTGAGCTCAGCGACCAGCGGGGCTTTGGGTGTAGGTCAGGTGACCGCCCGCGCGGGGCATCCCAAACCCCGAATTTAGATGCTTGATACATCTAAATAACCACAAGTAGTGAAGACGGGAAACTTCCGAGAGGAATTAGAGATGTTTCGCAGGATGCTGATTCAGATCTTTCGCGAGGCAATGAAGAGTGGCGACGGAACATTGCGCGCACTCGTCATCCTTGGAAGCCTCTTCCGGATGGTGCTCGGGTGCTTCCTCATTACGGCCGCGCTCGTTGCAGCCCGGTACTACAACGTGCTGTAGCCGGGGATGCTGCATCACCAAGCGATGAAGCAACATTATTGAGACCTAGGGCCGTTGACCTCTAGATCCTACCCCGTGGCCCGTTGGACCGTGGTCCACAGTTGGTCCACACACACTGGTCAACGACGTGACACGAGCGGATCAAGGTGAGACCGGGCTCATGACGAAGGGGTGCCCCTGAACCGGGACACCCCTTCTGATCAGCACCTTCTCTGACCTGCTGCGGTGGGTGTGGGATTTGAACCCACGGTGACTTGCGCCACGACGGTTTTCAAGACCGTTCCCTTAGGCCGCTCGGGCAACCCACCTCGCCGGTACAGAGTACCGGCGAGGTGGGTTGCCCGAGCGGCCTAAGGG
>NZ_RPRY01000193.1 GCF_003949795.1 Streptomyces sp. WAC06614 | reverse complement strand
GGCCTCCGTGGACGGCCTCCTGATCACGGCGGAGACCGACGACACCGCGGAGCCCGAAAGCCTGGCCGCCCTCACCGCGGCCACCCTCAACATCGCCCGCAGGGCCGGCCACATGACCCGGCGGGCCTGGGCGAAGAGCATGCCCACGTTCACCGACTTGCGGCACACGACCACGGCCACGACCTCGTCGTCGCTGTCCACCCTGAGGAAGAGGTGCGCGAGGTTGTCGCTGTTGACCAGGATCTCCTGGAAGTAGTGCTGGTCGCTGACGATCCCGCGGCGTTCCTTGAAGATCCCTTCGATCATCTGCACGTTGCGGCCCTGGAAGAGGTCGAGGGTGGCCGCGGCCAGCATGTCGAGCACCTCCGGCGGATGGGAGTCCACCGTCTCCACCGACAGCAGCATCCCCGTGGACATGTCGATGACTCCCGCGGCCACACAGTCCGGTACCTCGACGCGCAGCGCCTTCACCACGCTCGCGACCCGCTCCGCCATGGTCTGCGGACCCCGCATTTCCGACCCGTTCATCGTGCCGCCCCTCCGCTTGCGTCGGTCCGCCCCGCCGATCCGGCCGCCGGGGCCGCCGCGTCGGCGACCGGTGCGGTGAGCAGGGTGGTGATGCGCTGCGCCGAGGCCTGTGCCTCGGTGTGCAGGCGGGCGACGTCCAGGCCCGCGTCGCCGAGGACCCCGATCAGTGCCATCTCGCCGAGGGTGTGGGTGACGAGGTAGCCGTCGGTGAACCGGGACACGGTGTGCTGGAGTCCGCCCCGCCGGGTCATGTGGCCGGCCCTGCGGGCGATGTTGAGGGTGGCCGCGGTGAGGGCGGCCAGGCTTTCGGGCTCCGCGGTGTCGTCGGTCTCCGCCGTGATCAGGAGGCCGTCCACGGAGGCCACCACGATGTCGGTGACGCCGACGACGCGGTCCCTCAGTGTCCTCACCTCTGCTTCCAGCTGGGCTTTCCTGGTGGTCACTGGTCTCCTGTCGTGTTCGTTCGGTGCATGGGTTCCGGGCGGCGCCCCGTAGGGGGCGCTAGAGGCCTGCCGCGGGCCTGAGCGGCAGGACGTCGGTGATGCCGCTGGCTCCCGGCAGGCGGCGCGGCAGGCCGCCCTCCGGTGGGGCGGGGCGGACGGGGCGGGCGGGGGCGTCCTGGGGCCGGGCCGGTGCCACGGCGTCGAGCAGCCCCTCCTCCAGCAGCCGGGAGACCTCCACCGCTACGGCGTACAGGCTCCGGCCGAGGAGGAAGGCGATGTCCCGGGCGCTGCGCCGGCCGTTGGCCCGGAGCAGGATCTCGCGGCGCTCGCCGGGGGCCGTGGTGTCGAGGGACGCCGTTCCGGCGTCGGTCCGGCCGAGCCGGGTGCGGAAGGGCGAGAAGGGGCGGCGGCGGGAGGCGAGGGCCCTGATGCGCCGTTCGGCCTCCCGGACCAGCCATTCGGGTTCTATGGCCTGGAGGGCCGTCAGGCGGCCGTCGGGGGTTTCCCGTTCCAGGCGGAATCCGTCGATGCGGCCCATTCCGACGGCCAGGGCGCCGTCGAGTGCGGCCGCCACGCATATCAGCTGTAATTCCGCCGCGCCGACCCATGCGCGGGCGACGAGTTCCCCGGCGACGGGGCGGCGTTCCGTGGCGCAGAATCTCGTCACGGAGGCCCAGTCCGCGTCGCCGACGCGTCCGGACCGCAGGAGGAGGGTCTCCGCGCCGGGGGCGCCCGGTGAGACCACTTCGACGATCGCACCGTCCCTGAAATGGAACGATCCACCGGGATCCCCGGCCACCAGCAGGGTTCCGGAGATCCGGTCCAGTGGCGCCGTGGACAAGGTCCTGGCGAGTTCCAGCCCCATCACCCGTGAGGGTTTCCGGAGGGCCGGTCCATCGATTTCTGGCATTCCCCTGCAATCGGCCGCGCTTTTTCGTGGATTCCCCCGCGGCCGATTCCTCGCATACCACTGCACCGTGTGCTTCGCGTCAGCCCGGGAAGTGATGGTCAGCCTAAAGGGTTATCCACCTACCGGCGGCTCGTCGCTCATTTATTCGCGACAACTGCACGGTCATGACGTCTTTCTTCGCTTTGGTTTCGTGGTTGGCTGATGCATCGGGTCACTGGGCGCGGCGGTACGCGTCGAGCTTGTCGGCGAACGCCTTCGTCTCCCGGACCAGCCGGTCGTACGCCGCACGCTGGGCGGCATCGCCTTGGGCGCGGAAGCCCGGGCTGAAGTGGGGTGCGAGCTGGGTCCACCAGCCGTGGTCCAGCATCGCCCAGGCCTGGGGGCACAGGGGGGCGCGGCTCTTGGGCAGGTAGCCCGTGCCGACCAGCGGTTGCTCGAACGTCTTCGGGTCGCTGCCTTCCAGGTAGCACAGGAAGTGGAAGACCCGCTGCTGGGTGACGGGGTGGTCGCTGGAGAAGCCCTCCAGCGTCAGGGCGCCTTCCTTGCGGGCCAGTTCGTCGAAGAGCATCGCCGCCGCGAGGGAGGGGGCCGGGCCGCCCTCGTTGACGGTGTGGAACGAGGCGAAGCCGTCGGCGGCGTCCTCCTCCAGGCCCAGGTTGGGGAGGGTGAGCTGGCGCTGGAGGGCGTGGCCGAGTTCGTGGCCGAGGACGAACCGGGTCGACAAGGCGGTCATCCGGTCGGCGGTGAAGTCGGCCGCGGGGATCAGGGCGGGGCGCCTGGTCGTCCTGACCACGTCGCCGGAGACGTCCTGGATCCGGGTCAGGAAGGAGGGCGGCAGGTAGATCGTCCTGCCGTCGGGCTGGGTGACCGCGTCCGTGACCCCCGGCGGGACCTTGCCGGTGACCTTCACGGTCAGGTCGTGCGGGAGGGCGAGGGACCGGTCGACCCATGCGGCGGCCTCCTCCAGGACGCGGGAGCGGCGCACGACGGCCACCGCGTGCCGGTCCTCCGGGGCGACCGTGTCGTCCTCGTAGACGACGGTGACCCGGCCCCGCGTGGCGCTCGGCTCGCCGCTGCCGCCCCCGGCGCCGCCACGGGCGCGCGGGCCCGCGCCGCACGCGGTGGCCGTCAGCAGGACGGCCACGAGGACCGCCGCCGCGGCGAGGGTCCGCCGCGCGGTCCTGGGCGCGCTGCTGCTCGGCACGGTCGGGCTCACCCGCCGGCCGTGCGGGCCGGGACGGTGGCGGCCGGGTGTCCGGGCCCGGGGCTCACGTCGTTCGGCCGGCGGGGTCGGGCCATCGGGGTTCCTCCTCGGGCGGCGTACGACCGGCCGTCGGTACGACGGCCGGCCCGGCCCAGCCGACCACGCACGGGCGCGGTCGGCTCCCCGGCGTGATCCGTCCGGGCGCGCGGACGGCCCGGACGGATCACGAGGTGCGCGCGAACGGGTCACCGGGACGCGGCCGTCGGAGTCTGCTCCCGCAGGCCCCACGGCGAGCCGTACGCGGTCAGCAGGTCGAGGAAGGGGCGTGGCGGCAGGGCCTCCGGGCCCAGGACGCCCGCGCCCTTCCACAGTCCGGTGGCGAGCAGTTCGAGGGCGACGACCGGGTTGACCGCGGTCTGCCACACCACGGCCTGGGATCCGTACTCCCGCATCGACCACTGGTTGTCCACCACGTGGTAGAGGTAGACCTCGCGCGGGCGGCCGTCCTGGGTGCCCTTGACCCAGGTGCCCGCGCAGGTCTTTCCGGTCATCCGCTCCCCCAGCGTGGCGGGGTCCGGCAGGCAGGCGGCGACGACGTCGCGCGGGGAGACCCGGGCCGGTGCGCCGTCCGCGCCGCGGACGGTCACGGGTTCCGTCGCGTCCAGGCCGAGTGCGTGCAGGGTCCTGAGCTTGCCGATGAAGTCCTCCCCCAGCCCGTACTTGAAGGTGACCCGCCGGGCCTCCACCCAGCGCGGGACGAGGAGGACCTCCTCGTGCTCGACGTTGACGCAGGCGACCGGGCCGATGCCCGCCGGGAAGTCGAACACCTCCGGCTCGCTGAACGGTGCGGTGGTGAACCAGCCGCGGTCGCGCTCGTAGACCACCGGCGGGTTCAGGCACTCCTCGATGGTCGTCCAGATGTTGAACGACGGGGCGAAGTCGTGGCCATCGACGGTCAGGTTCGCCCCGTCGCGGATGCCGATCTCCTCGATCTCGTCGAACAGTTCGTCGGCCGCGTAGCGGGCGAAGACGTCCGAGAGTCCCGGCTCCACGCCCATCCCGACCAGCGCCAGCCGGCCCGCCCGCTCCCACTCCCCGGCCCGGGCGAACTGCTCGTCGCCGAGCTTGACCCCGCACTGCGCGTACGGCTGCTCGGGGTGCGGCCGGGACAGCGACATCGCCATGTCCATGTAGTGGCTGTCGGCGGCCAGGGCGGCGCGGAACAGCGGCATGACGAAGCGCGGGTCCGTGGCGTTCAGCAGGACGTCGCAGCGCTCGGCGCGCAGCAGCGCGGTGACCGCGGCCTCGTCCGAGGCGTCGATCCGGCACGCGGCGAACCGCCCCGCCGCGTCGCCCAGCGAGGCCACGGCCGCCTCGGCGCGGGCGAGGTCGTAGTCGGCGACCACGAAGTGGTCGAAGAAGGGGCGGCGGGCCGCGATCCGGGTGATCGCGGTACCGACGCCGCCGGCGCCCACAAGCAGAACACGCATGACGAAGCCCTCTCTCGGTGAGGCCGGCGGGGAGACCGCGCCTCTCTCGGGAGGGGATGAAAGCCGGGGAGGGGAGATAAGGTCAATGGTGTTGGCATAAGCGCGGGCCGGTCGAGAGCCCGGTGGACAGCCGCGTGTCGGGCGTGGCGAAGGGCGGTCGGACGGTGGCCAAGGACGTGGTTCCCGAGGAGGCGCGCCGGCGGCGGCGCCCCACGCGGCAGGGCACCGTCCTGTCGGAGCGGCTCATCGTGGAGACCGCGCTGCGGATGCTGCGGGAGCACGGCAGCGCCGGGCTCTCCGCCCGGCGGCTCGGTGCCGCCCTCGGCGCGGACCCGAGCACCCTCTACCGGTACTTCGACGGCATGGACGGTCTCACCCTGGCCATCGGCGAGGAGCTGATCGGCCAGGCCCTCGACGGCTGGGCGGCCACCGGTCTGTGGCGCCGTGACCTGCGGGAACTCGGTCTGCGGATCCACCGCGCCTATCTCGCCCATCCGCAGGCCGCCGTGCTGACCGCCGGGCGCGTCACCGGCCGGCCCCGGGAGATCGCCGCCGACGAGGCCGTCCTGGGGATCCTGCGCACGGCCGGCTTCCCCGATCCGGAAGCCGTGCTGATCTTCCAGGCGTTCATCGACCAGAGCCTGGCCTTCGCCGCGCTGGACGCGGGCGCCCTCGCCCTGACGGAGGCGTCCCGGGCCTCGGACGAGCGCCAGTGGGAGTCCACGTACGCGCGGCTGCCGGCGTCGGACTTCCCGCACATCGCGGCCACGGCGCGGCTGCTCGCGGCCCGGATGAACCACAGCGCGTACCCGGTCGCCCTGGACATGCTGCTCGCCAGCGCCGAGCACCGGCTCCAGGCCCTGCACGCCGGCCGTGAGGGCGACAGCGGCAAGGGCGGCGACACCAGTTCGTGACGTCCTCCGGCCCGGCCGGCGTCGGCGTGCGGGAGGCCGGGGCGCGGCGCACGCCGGGAGAGCGGTCCTCCCGCGGTGGGCCGTGAGGTCGGGGCGAGGTCAACCGGTGGTGCACGCCCCGGTTCGACGCCTACGCCGCCGCGATGATCACCCTGGCGGGCTTCGGCCTGATCGGCCTGGTCACGGCCGCGTTCCTGCCGAAATCCGCCGGCTGAGCACCGGCGGCCGGCGGCGGCCGCCGGACGGGCCGGGGCCGGCCCGGTCGTACGGGAACCGGGCGGTGCCCGGGCACGTCACAGGGGCGCCCGTTGCTCAGTGGAAGAGGGGATCCAGCAACCATGCGCCGTACCGCCGTCACGTTCGCCGGCCTTGCCGCCACCGCCGCGCTCCTCAGCGGCTGCGGGGGCACGACCGGGTCCGCCCCGGCGGCCCCGCCGCCCCTGCCGGCCGAGACGGCCGCCGCGTGCCCCGGCGGCGCGCCCGTCGATCCCGCGGCCACCGCCGCCCCGCCCACCACCGTCGACGGGACCCCCGCGAACACCCCCGAGGCCGCACGGCTGTCGCAGGCCGTCGGGGCACAGGGCCGGGGCGCCTTCGCGGACGTCTACGCCACGCACGTCACCGACCGGCCCGCAGGCCGGGTGGCCGTGTGCGTCACCGACCTCGCCCGGGGGCGGCTGCTGCTGGAGGCCGCCCACCGGGCCGACCCCTCCGCCGATCCGGGGCGCGCGGACCTCTACCTGAGCCGCTGCACCCGGCGGGCGCTCGACGCCGCCGTGGCCCGGCTCACCGCCGACCAGGGCCGGCCGGCGTTCCCGCTCTACAGCTTCGCCCCGGCGGGGGACGCCTCCGGCGTCGTCGTGACGAGCACCGCCGACGGCGCCGCCTCGAAGGAGCTCAAGGCCCGGCTGGAGCAGATCACCGGCGGCGTCCCGGTCACGGTCGAGCGGGGCGACCCGGCCGCCGCGATGACCGCCACCTCGGCGGCAGGAGCGGGCGGGTGACGCCGCCCGGCACCTGAACCGAGTGGTCCCCCTCCTGGCCGGCCGTTACGATCCTCTGGCGCATCGCCGTTCCAACCGGGGGGAGTTGGGGACTTTGGGTGCACCGTTGTCGCCGGAGGATCCGGAGCGGATCGCCGGGTACTGGCTGGCGTCACGGCTCGGCGTCGGGGGGCAGGGGGTCGTCTACGAGGCGTACGACGGGCAGGGGACGCGCGTCGCGCTCAAGGTGCTGCACCGGACGGCCGATCCGTTCGTCCACGAACGGTTCGGCCGCGAGGCGGAGGCGGCCCGGCGGGTCGCCCCGTTCTGCACCGCCAGGATCCTCGACGTGTCCACCGACGCGGACGTGCCGTACCTGGTCAGCGAGTTCGTGCCCGGCCCGACCCTCGCCGCCCGGGTGCGGGCCGAAGGCCCGTTCTCGGAGGACCCGCTGCTGCGGCTGGCCGCCGGGGTCGCGACCGCTCTCGCCGCGATCCACCGCGCCGACGTGGTCCATCGGGACCTCAAGCCCGGCAACGTGCTGCTGGGCCCGGACGGCCCCCGCATCATCGACTTCGGCATCGCCCGGGCACCGGACATGTCGCGCACCGCGACCGGCGCGATCATGGGCACGTACGGCTACATGGCCCCCGAGATCCTCTCCGGGAAGCGCGCCACCGCCGCGTCCGACATCTTCGCATGGGGCGCCGTGGTGCTGTTCGCCGCCACCGGCGAGGAGCCCTTCCGCGGGGAGAACATCGCCGAGGCCGCCCACCGGGTCGCCACCGTGGACCCTGACCTCGGCGCACTGCCCGTCTCCGTGCGCCCGCTCGTCGCCACCGCCCTGGCCAAGGAACCCGCCCTGCGGCCCTCGGCCCGGGAGCTGCTGCTCGCGCTGGTGGGCGAGGGCGGCCGGGACGGCGAGGGCGGCCGGGACGGCGCGCGCGGCGAGGGTGAGGCGGCGCTGCTGGCGGACGGTGCTCGCCACGCCGGGCCGGCCACGCCCCCGGCGGCGACGGAGGTCGTCGCTCCGCTCGGTGAGCGCGCCGAGTCGGCGTTCGCCGCACTGCCGGCCGAGGCGCAGGTCGCCGCCCACGAAGCCATGCTCCGCCTGGTCGTCCCCGGCCCCGCCGCGGACGGTACGCACGACAGCGTGCGCAGCTGCACGGCCGCCGAACTGTTCACCGGCCGCCCGGACCGCGAACAGCGGGCCATGGCGGCCGCCACCGAGGCTCTGGTCGCGGCCGGCGCGCTGGTGGTCGACGCGGACAGCACCGTCCGCCCGGTCAGCAGCGCACTCCTGCCGGCCTGGCGGCGGCTGGCCGCCTGGGTGGCCGCCGACCGCGCCGGGATCGCGGTGCGGCTGCGGCTGACCGAGGCGGCCCTGGTCTGGGAGGCGCACGGCCGCCGCGGGGAGGACCTCCCACGGGGCACGGAGCTGAGCCGCACCCTGGAGCGGCTGCCGACCGTCCCGTACCAGCTCCGTCCCAACCCGCTGGAGCTGGCCTGCCTGGACGCGGCCCGGGCCGCCGCCCGCCGGACCGTCCGCCGGCGTCGCCAGCTCGTGTCGGGGCTGGCGGGCGTCACCGTGCTGGCGGTCCTCGCGGGCCTGGCGGCCTGGTACCAGAACGGCGAGGTGGAGCGCCGGGAGGCGGAGGCGACGGCCCGGCGGGTGGCCCAGGCGGCCGAGAGCCTGCGGGGCACCGAGCCGGAGACCGCCCGGCTGCTGGGCCTGGCGGCCTGGCGCATCGCCGGGGTGCCCGAGGCCCGTGCAGCGCTCAACGGCTCCTCGGTGCAGCGGGCGACGGAGACCCTCCAGTTGCCGCGGATCGACAGCGGGACGGCTGCCGGCGTGCAGCTCACGGACGGCGGACAGGGCCTGCTGATCCACACCCCGAACGAGTCCACCTTCACGGACCTCGGTGGGCAGGCTGCCCCCCGGACCCCGCGCAAGCTCCCCGGCAACGTGCACTGGGGCGAGGGCCGGCCTCCGGCCGTCAGCCCCGACGGCCGGTACCTCCTGGTCCTGCCCGATGCCCAGCAGGGGCAGGTGGTGGAGACCACCACCGGGACCCCCCTCGGCCCGGCCTTCGCCCTGCCGGTGGAGAGCCGGGACGGCCTGCGCCTGACCAACCTCGGTCAGGTCGTGCGGCAGGTCGCCCCGGCCGTGTTCCGCGTGCGGGACCCGCAACGCGGGGGCGCCGAGGTGGAAGTGCCGGGAGAGCTGTCACCGGACGGCAGCTACGTGGTGAGCTGCGACCGGAGCAAGGGCACCGTCGTCGTGACGGCGTACCCGCCCACGGGCGGCGATTCGCTCCTCACCCATCCCGAACGCTCCTGCGAGCGCACGACCGTGTTCAGCCCTGACGGCGGCAGGTTCGCCCGCGTCGAGCACGACGGGTCCGGCACGATCGCCGACACGTTCGGGGCGGCCAAGGTCTGGACGGTGCACAACCCGGTGTTCAGCCCCACCTTCCCCGACCTCGGCCTCGGCGACTTCCGGTTCAGCTCGCGGGGCGGTTACGTGTTCGGCTGGTCCGGCAACGGCGAGGTGGAGATCTGGGAGACGGAGGGCGGGAACCATCTGGTGACCCTGCCCGGGACCGTCAAGTCGAACGCCTGGTCCCGCGGTCCCTACCTGGGCATGGCCCTCGACGAGGACAGCAGGAGCCTCGTCCTCCTCGGGTCCGACGGCGCCACCGTCCGGCGCATCGACCTGGCGGGGGTCGTCGGTCTGCCCAAGCCCGACCGCAACCTCGTGGCGGCCGCCGCCTCCGCCGACGGCACGACCGCCGTGGTGCGCGAGGGCTACACGGACATCCAGCAGCGCGTGGTGGACGTCAGGACGGGCAAGACCCTGCACACGGTGGCCCAGCGCTGGCGCGAGGCTTCCACCCGGCACATCTTCAACGCCCTGAGCGACGACGGGAAGGTCCTGGCCTTCACCGACTACACCCCCGACGGGAAGCAGTTCGTCGTGGTGCACGACCTGGAACACGGGCGGGAGCTCCACCGTTTCGAGCCCGTCGACGAGACCGTGCGCCGGCTGGTCGTCTCCGCCGACGGCCGGTACGTCAGCGCGTTCGGCATCGAGAGCGGCGTGCGCGACGGTGACGGCGGCACCCTCCAGGTGTGGGACGTCCGGGCGGGCAAGGAGCTCCGGCGCATCGACGACGTCTTCGGCTACGGGCGGTTCAGCCCCGACAGCGCCCTCTTCGCGACCACCACCGGCACCGTCATCGACCTGCGGACCGGCACCCGGCGCGACGGCGTCTGGGGCGGCGCCGCGACCGGGCTCGCCTTCTCGCCGGACAGCCGGCTGCTCGCGGTGGTCCGCGACAACGGTTCGGTCGAGCTGTGGGACGGCACGGCCCGGAGCCGGCTCTCCCACCTCCCCGGCAGTGCGCCGCGGGACACGGCGCGTCAGGTCGACTTCGCCGACGACCCGGTCTTCTCCCAGGACGGCCGGCTGCTGGCGGCCGTCACCAGCGGTGAGCGGATCCAGCTCTGGGACACCGATGCGCGGCTGGCCCTCGGCGGGCCGCTCGAGACCAGCGGCCGCAAGGTCGACGCGCTGTCCTTCGGCGGGGACGGCGTCCTGCGGGTGCTCAGCGGCGCCGACACCGCGGCCCTCGACCTGGTGCCGGACCGGGTCGCCGCGGCCGTCTGCAAGCGGGCCGGGCGTGACATCACCCGCGAGGAGTGGCGTACGTACATCCCGGACGTGCCCTACCGGAAGCTGTGCTGAGCCCCCTGGGCGCCCGTCGGCTCAGTGCGGGGACAGCGCGCCCCTCAGCCGTGCGTCCAGGTCCCGGGCCAGTTCCTCCTTGGAGGGCGGCGGGTCGGCGCGAAGCCGGGCGAGTTCGGCCGTGAAGGTCTGGGTGAACGCCCCGTAGAGGGGGGTGCGGGGCCGTTGGACGGCGTTCTCCAGGGCCGGCAGCAGGACGTCGCGCGCGTACTCGGGGCGGCCGGAGCGGTCCCTCGGCATCCGGTCGGTGCGTTCGGCCGTCGCGGAGCCCGAGGGCTGGCCGGCCGGCCTGGCCGCCTCGCACCTCAGGGCGTCCTCCGTGTACGCGGAGCGCCGGGTCGCCGCGAAGCCCGCGTCGAGCAGGCAGCGTTCGCTCTGCCGGCCGGTGAGGAACTCGATCAGGTCGAGGGCGGCGTTGCGCCGCTTCGACCCGGCGGCCACCGCCAGGTTCTGCCCGCCGAGGACCGCCTTGCCGGGCAGCGGCGCCACACCGAGCTCCTGCCCGGACAGCGACTGGTGCAGCGTGCGGTAGGCGTACGGCCAGTGGCGCAGGAAGGCGGTACGGCCGCCCGCGAAGTCGGTGAGGGTGTCCGCCTCGTCGGACTGCGCGGCGTCCGGCAGGGTGTACGCGGCCTGCGTACGGCTGCGCAGTTCCTCCAGGCCCCTCTCCAGCTGGGGCACGGTACCGGCGTAGCGGCCGTCGGCGTCGGTGAGGGCGAAGCCGTCGGTGGCGGAGGCGAACGCCTCCACGCCGTTGACGGTCAGGCCCTCGTACGAGGCGTCGAGCTGCGCGGTCCAGCCCTTCTGGTAGGTCTCGGGCAGCTTCCGGTTGCGGCTGGCGTCGTCGACGGTCTCCATCAGCTTCTGCAGGGCGGGCCAGGTGAGGCCCTTGCCCGGGTCGGTCTGGGTGAGGCCGGCCTTGCTCAGGTAGTCGCGCCGGTAGAAGAGCAGGCCGACGTCGCTGTTGAACGGCACCGCGTAGACCTGGTCGCGCCAGCGGGCGGTGGCGGCGACAGGGCCGATCACGTCGTTGTCGACGAGGTGGCCGGGCAGCGACTGGACCAGGCCGGCCGCCGCGAACTCCGGTACCCAGGTCACGTCGAGGTTGACCACGTCGTAGTCGGCGCTGCCGGACTGGAGCGCGCCGAGGAGCTGGCTGCGCTGCTGGTCCGCCGAACCGGGCAGCTCCACCAGCCGGGCCCGGAAGCCGGTGCCCTTGCTCTCCTGGGCGTCGTTCCAGCGGTCGATCAGCTGTTGGCGGATGCCGCCCTTGCCGGTGACGTCCCGGCCGCTGGCCAGCACGATGTCGCCGGGGGCGTCCGCCGCGGCCGGCTGCTGCGGGCCGCCGGAGGCGTCGGGTCCGCCGCCGGTGCAGGCCGTGGCGGCGAGCAGCGGCAGGACCAGGGCCGCCACGACGAGGGCGGCGCGGCGCGAGGTGCGCCGGCGGGCGGACCGGCTCATTCCTGGTCCCCCGTGCCGGTCCGGGCGACCTCGTCCCGCAACCGGGCCACCAGGTCGCCCTTGGTGTCCAGGCAGCGTCCGCCGCTCGCCTCGGACACGGCCGCGTCCGGCTTGCCCGGGTCGCAACCGCCGCTGTCCAGGGACGCCATGACCACCGGAATCCTCTCCTGCCGGGTCTGGAGCGACTGCACCAGGTCGCGCAGCCGGTTCCCTTCGGTCAGCCGGTTGTTGTCCTCGTCGTCGGTGAGGTAGACGATCAGCTGCGGGCGCTGGTCGTCGGCGCCGCGCCGGGCCATGTCGTCCAGGGCGGCGGTCAGCGCCAGGTACGGGTCCGCTTCCACGTCCCTGACCCGGGCCGCGCTCGTCACGGTCCGCTGGGCGTCCTCGCGCTGGTGCCGGCCGAACCCGAGCACCTCGCTGGTGGGTCCCCGGGCGGGCTCCGTGGCCACCGCCCAGACGCCGTACTCGTCCTGTGCGCCGAGGCCGGCCAGGGCCTGCCCGATGATGCCGGGGGCGCCGCCGGGCCCTTCCCAGAAGCCGCCCATGGAGCCCGACGAGTCCAGCAGGAAGAGCACCCGTCCCGGCCCGTTGGCCTCCCGGTAGCCCTTGAGCGCGGTGGTCATCGCGGGGGCGTTCGCGGCGGCGGGCAGGCGCGCGGGCAGGCGCAGGGCTCCGAACTTGCCGAAGTTCACGCCGCCGGCCGCGCCCTCGTCGGGGGCGAGGGGCTGGTGCTGGCCGGCGGGACTGCGGAAGCCGTCCTCCGCGAACGCGGCGAGCCCCTTCCCGGCGGTGGCGGCCTGGTCCGCGGTCTTCCTGCCGGTCAGCCACTCGTGGAAGCGCCGTACGGCGTCGTCGCGCGGTTTGGCGTCCAGGTCGGCGTCCTGCCAGCGCACCCGTACGAAGGTGGGGTCGAGCCCGGGTACGTCGTCGGGGTACGCCGCCGTCCTCGCGGCCCGGGTCGCGCTGTCGCAGCCGACCCCGGTCCTGAGCAGGAACTCCGGTACGAGCACGGCGGTGCGTTCGTCGGCCGCCTTGTCGTCGGGCACGGTGCACAGCAGGTCCGCCGCGGTGCGGGAGGGCGGGCCGCTCTGGGCCACGGTGCGCTCGGCCTCGGCCGGGGTCTGCCGGCCGGTGCCGTACAGGCCGACGGTCGCGAGGAGACCGGCGTCGGTGTGTTCCGGGTCGGTGCGGCGCACCTCGGCGCCGGGGGCGCGCCGGCCCAGCGCCGCGGTCAGGGCGGCCAGGGCGCCGACGCGCTCGTCGGTGGCCTCGGCCGCCACCCGCTGCGGGACGGCGAGCACGACCGGGGAGTACGCGAAGGGCACCTGGTCGGCCTGCAGCTCGACGTAGGTGCGCTCGGCCGTGTGCGTGCGTGCCCGGGCGATGCTCGCCGACGACGCCGGGATCCAGATGTCGGGCTGGGGGCCGATGTCGCGCTGGGGGTTCTCGTCCCCGCGCACCGGCCGCTGCCACGGGTCGGACTGCCGGGCGAAGGCGGCGACGGCCAGGGCGGAGCCGGCGCTGTAGACGGTGATGCCGCTGCGTCGGCAGCCGTCGTCGGCCCGGTTCTCGGCCGAGGTGAGATAGGCCTTGGCCGCCTTGCGGACGGTGGGCTCGAGGTCGGGGTCGGTGAGCAGTCTGAGTTCCACCGGGGGCTTGCACAGGTGCGGCGGTTCGTCGCCGAGGAGGGTGAGCGAGGCCGTGGTCAGTCCGGCGACGACGACGGGCACCCCGACGGCGGCGACCAGCCTGCGGCCCCTGACCGTACGCCCCATCCGGCCGAAGCCGCCGAGTCTTCCGCGACGGCCGGTACCCGCCGCCGGGCGGCCGGGGGTCACGGGCGGCGCCACGGGCGGTGTGACGGGCGGCGGGTACCGGCCGTCGCGGAAGACTCGGCGGC
>NZ_RPRY01000192.1 GCF_003949795.1 Streptomyces sp. WAC06614 | reverse complement strand
GAGGGGGCCACGGGGGGTGTAGGGGCCGCGGTGCCCTCGTTCTCGGTGCTCACAGCGCTCTCTCCTCGTCGGACACGGCTTTACGACTACGGTCCGGCACGACGTCCGACCGGACCCACATGTTCATGGCAAAGCCTTTCCCATGAACCGTCAGTGCACTGTAAGCCGGACCTGTGCGTTCGTGCCCGGCCCGGCACGCGGCCCCCGGTCGGTGGCACCATGACCCGGTGACCCATGCAACGCCGCGCACCGTTCACGTCGTCGCCCACCGCGGAGCGTCGGAGGACGCCCCCGAGCACACGCTGGCCGCCTACCGCAAAGCGATCGAGGACGGTGCGGACGGGCTGGAGTGCGATGTCCGGCTGACCGCCGACGGGCACCTCGTGCTGGTCCACGACCGCCGGGTCAACCGCACCTCCAACGGCCGGGGCGCCGTGTCCGCCCTGGAACTGTCGGAGCTGGCGGCCCTCGACTTCGGCTCGTGGAAGGACCGCGAGGAGGCCCCGGACTGGGTCACCGACCCGGCGCTGCGGTCCGAGCGCACCTCCGTACTCACCCTGGAACGGCTGCTGGAGCTGGTGGCCGACGCCGGCCGGCCGGTGGAGCTGGCCATCGAGACGAAACATCCCACCCGCTGGGCCGGACAGGTGGAGGAGCGCCTGCTCTTCCTCCTCAAGCGCTTCGGCCTGGACGCCCCGCCCGCAGACGGCCCCCACCCGGTGCGGGTCATGAGCTTCTCGGCGCGTTCCCTGCACCGGGTGCGCGCCGCCGCGCCCACCGTCCCCACGGTCTACCTGATGCAGTTCATCTCGCCCCGGATGCGCGACGGCCGGATGCCGGCCGGGGTGCGGATCGCCGGCCCCGGCATGCGGATCGTCCGCAACCACCCCGGCTTCATCCGCAAGCTCCACGCCGCCGGCTACGCCGTGCACGTATGGACCGTGAACGAGCCCGAGGACGTTCAGCTCTGCGCTGATCTGGGTGTAGAGGCGATCATCACGAACCGGCCGCGACAGGTTCTGTCCCAGCTCGGACGCTGACGTCCCGGTTTGCCCAGCAGTCCCGCCCACCCCCTCCGTTACAGGGTGTGCACCGGCGCATCCGTTCCGCATTCGATCGTCATGAATGCGTCATCAGTGCGTCACAGGGAGCCGCCCGGCCGGTTTCCGGTCCAGGCCATTGGGGCATTCAGATCTTGGCGTGGGGCTAAGGAGGTTCCGGGGGTGGCGTTGGTGGTGGCACAGGAAGTGCCCACGTCGTCGTGCATGGCCGTACCCCATGGCCCTGCGGGCGTGGGGGAAGCGAGGCACCGCATGCGCGAGCAGTTGCGCATCAGCGGGGTGGCCGAACCGGTCGTGGACGACGCCGTTCTGATCCTTTCCGAACTGCTCAGCAATGCCTGCCGGCACGGCAGACCGCTCGGCACCCGGGAGGTCGGGGACGGAGACATACGCGCCGCGTGGCGCGTGGACGATGCCGGGCGACTGACGGTCGAGGTCACGGACGGGGGCGGGCCCACCCGCCCGGTCCCGGCCACGCCCTCGGTCACGGCGCGCGGCGGCCGGGGGCTGAACATCATCAGCGCCCTCGCCCTGGACTGGGGTGTGCGTGACGGAGCGGCGGGTGAGGTCACCGTGTGGGTGGTCGTAGCTGCCGGGCCCCGGCACGACGACTTCGCTACGCGCGTTGCGCCGCCCTCGATCGACTTCTCCGCACCCTTCGACGATCTCGATCCCTGACCCGCTCGGGCTCAGATCCGTCCGGACCCCGGTCCGCCCGGATCCCGATCCCGACGGACCCGTCCGACCGGCCCTCGCAGCAGGCGGCCGTCCGGGAGTGCACGCCGACCGTGCTCCCGGCCGCACCTCCCGGTTCCGGCGGTACGAGCGACTAGGCTCGCGCCCAGTCACGGCACGCGGTCCGTGACGCCGTACCGCCGCAACCGGGAGACACCCACGATGGCCAAGAAGCGTCCCGCAGCAAAGCCTCAGCTCAAGGACGGGGAGATCCCCGTGGTGGGTGCCCGCGAGCCCTGCCCGTGCGGCTCCGGGCGCCGTTACAAGGCCTGCCACGGCCGGACCGCCGCGCACGCGGGCACCGAGCTGGTGCAGCGTCCGTTCGAGGGGCTGCCGGGCGAGTGCGACTGGGTGGCGCTGCGCGAGCTGGTGCCCGCGGCCACCGTCCCGCTCCACCTCAAGGGCGGCCTGCCCGAGGGCGTCCCGTCGGTCACGCTGGCCACCGTGCTGCCGATGGCCTGGCCGGCGCTGCGCCGCGAGGACGGCTCGGTCCTCCTCGGCCTGCAGAACGACGCCTCCTCCGGGGACCTCTCCCGGGAGATGGCCGACACCCTGGAGCGCGCCTTCGCCACGGAACCGGGTAATCCGGTTCCGGCCCGGCGGGTTCCCGCGGAGGGTCCGCGACTTCAGGATCTCCTCGACACCGACGGCGGTTTCGAGCCGGTTGTGCACACGGGCTTCGAATTCTGGATTCCGGACGCGGAGAGCGCCCAGGCCGCCTCGCCGGAGATCGCCGCCTCGCTGGAGCGCGCCAACGCCGCCGCCATCCCGACGGTCAAGCTCAGCAGCGTCGACGCCGCCTACTGGTGCGAGACGCCGGACAAGAACCACCTGCGGTGGGTCATGCCGCACCCGGAGGAGAAGCTGCTCGACGCGCTGGCGCGGATGCAGGTGGCGGGTGAGACCTCGCTGGGCGAAGGCACCAAGCTCGTCGGCTCCTTCCGGGCCCACGGCCTGATGGTCCCGGTCTGGGACCTGCCCACCGGCGTGAGCGCCGCCGACGTGGAGAAGCCGGCCGCGCAGTTCGCCGAACTGCTGGCCGCGGCCCTCGCCACGGACACCCCGCTGACCCCGGAAGAGCGCCGGGCGCGCGGTGGTCTCACCAACCGTCAGGTGACGCTCAGCTGAGCGTCACCCCTCGTGCTCGGACGGTGACTGGCGTCACAACTCCCGCTAATCGGCTGCAAATCCGTGTCTGAATATCAGAGATCGAATTTGCGTACAGGCGATCTCTTGTTACCGTTCTTGTAGCCCGGTCGCTGGTGCATCCCCCGTCGCCAGCGACCGGGCCCTTCCATTTCCGGCCCGCTCAACGCTCAGCAGGAGCGGGAGAGTTGCTTCCGGATCGCAGCAGCAGCGGACCTTCATCATCCGGAACTGCAAACTCCGCAACTGCCGTCCAGCCGTCCCGCGCCCCCGTGGATTTCTCCCGCGGCGTCTCGCACAGTCCCGGCTCGTCCCCCGCGTCGACCGCGCACCGGATCTGCCAGGTCCGCCCGGCCGGTCCCATCAGCGTGAGCACGGCGTCCAACGGGTGGCCGCTCGTATTGCGGTAATAACTGCGGCCCCAGGTCTGCCCGTCCGCCGTCAGGACACAGGTCTGCGCCTCCACCCCGTGCGGCGAGGAGAGTTCGGGCCCGCACCGGGACTCCGTACGCGCCCCGTCCTGCGCACCGGACTTCGCGTCCCCGGCCGTGTCCCGGGCCGCTGCCCCGGCCGTTTCCCCGGCCGCGGACGGGGAAACGGCCCGCCCACCGGTCCGCGATGCCGCACCGGGCAGCCCCAGCGAGGAGATCAGGCCACCGTGCCCCGGATCGCGCCGGCCGCCGAAATCAGGTCCGGCGATCGCGCCCGCCAGCGGAAGGGACAAGATGATCAACACACCGGCGCCGATACCGATGAGGCGGAGATTCATTCGGCGAAGATAGCGACGCGGGAATGGGGCGCGGAGATCCCCGCGCCCAATTCCCTGGGAAACGGGCCCCGGTGGCACCCGTTCGAGTGAGCGGACCACCGGTGCCCGACCTGGGGGGGCCGGGTCAGAACGCCAGGCGGCTGCCGCCACCGGGCGCCCCGCTGCTCGCCTCGACGAGCGCGTCCACCACGGTGCCGACCTCGGGCAGCCACACTTCTCGGCCCTTCCCGGCGGCCGGCTCCCGTTCCCAGCGCACCTGCCCGCCGCCGGACGCCGGTGAGGGCGGCAGCAACAGGTAGCCGCCCTCGCCGTGGAAGCGCAGACAGGACGGCACGTGGTCCTGGGCGTAGAGGAGTTCGCCCAGCCGCTCCAGCGAGTACGGCGCCACCAGCAGCGACCAGCGCGTGGAGGTCGCCACCACCGGGCCCAGCCGCAGCCCCAGGGCGTCCAGCCGGGCCAGCGCCCCGGGCGCCGCCACAGCCGGCAGACTGACCGCGCACGGTGCGCCGCCGCCGGTGGCCAGCAGCACCGGAGCCGACGGACGGTTGGTCCACCACCAGCCGATCATCCGGGCGTCGGTGGTGGCCGCGAGCAGTCCCGGGTCGAAGGGGTGGGCACCGGGCACCACGCAGTCGCGGTCGGGGCACGCGCACCGCGAAGCATCACCGGCCGCCCGCCCCACGCCGGGCAGGACGGGCCAGCGCCATGCGGAGGCGCAGTGCAGGGCCGCTTCGAGAAGGGCGCCGGAGTCGCCGTCCGGCCGGCCGGAGGAACGCAGGGACGACCAGGAACTACGGAGCCACTGGAGACGCCTTCCGAGGATCTCGCGCATGAGCGCTCGTTCCTTTCCGTTGAACGCCGAGGGCCACATCACACCATGTATGCGGTGTTTCACCACACGTACACGTTTCGCGCCACCGCCTGCCAGAGGCAGGTTCACACGGTTCGTGCAGTTTTCTTACGGGTCCATGAAACGTCCGGCGGGATGGAGCGCGACCCGCGCGGGGTCCGTCCGGGCCTGCGTCCCTTGGGACGGCGGGCGGCGCCGGACGGTTCCCGGCGGAGCCGCCGGGACAGGCGCCAACTGTCCCCGGGTACCACCGATTACGTACCCGGAGCCACTTCGGCGTCGCCCAGTCGACCTCAAAAAAGGGCCCGTTCCTGCTTTTTCCGGCCAAGTTTCTTCCGCCGCCGGACCGTGAGTTGTCGTACCACGGACACCAGGAATCTCACCGGGACAATGCTGGACATCGCTCCCCGCGTGCGTGTAGATGTGGATCCATTGATGGCGCTGCAGCACGATCTGGGGGTTTGCGATGCTATATGGCGAATCGCACCAGGTGGAAGGGCGGACGCCATGAGCGCTCCGCACCCGCCGAAAGTGGCTGGAATCGATCCAGCAGTTGTGGATGCCCCTCACACTGCGGCGCCCGCGCCCGCCCGGCCGCTCTCCTCAACCCCCCGTCCCACCGCGCCCGGCGCCCTGATCCAGGACCGGCTGGCCGGGATGGTCTCCGACCTCACCACCCTCCACGAACTCACCGAGCGGCTCGCCCGCGCCACCGACCTCGACACCTCCCTGCAGGAGTTCCTGCGGGCCGGCGCCGCCCTGGTCGGCGCCCGCCGTGGCCTGATCGTGCTGGAGCCCGCCGACCGTCTCGGCCCCTCCGTCACCATCGGCCTGGGCCTGGGCCGCGCCGAACTCGGCCACATCGAGACCGTGCCGCGCACCGCCACCTCGTACGGCCGCATCCTCGACGGACTCCCCGACGCCGAGGGCGGCTGCGACGTCCTCCCCGAGCCGGACACCGACCCCGGCGTCGGCGGCTACGCCGTCCCCGTCGACCCCCGTCACCGCGAGGTCGCCGCCCGCCTCGGCTACGCCGCCAGCTACGCCCTCCCGCTGACCGCCGAGGCCACCGGCCGGCTCGGCGCGGCCGTCTGGCTCTACGACGAACCGGCGGAGCCGAGCGACCGCCAGCGCGACCTGGCCGGCCTCTACGTGGGTCACGCGGCCGAGCACCTCGCCCGGATGCTGGAGGTCGAACGGGCCCGCACCCGGCTCACCGCCATCTCCGAGGAGCTGCTGCCCAGCCGGCTCCCCCGGGTCCCCGGCGTCCAGCTCGCCGCCCGCCACCACACCGGCCCGCACGGCGGCGGCGACTGGTACGACGCGCTGCCGCTGCCCGAGGCCGCGCTCGGCCTCGCCGTCGGCTCGGTCACCGGTTCCGGCCCCGGCGCCGTCGCGGCCATGGGCCGGATGCGGGCGAGCCTGCGCGCGTACGCCGTCATGGAGGGCGAGGACCCGGTCGCGGTCCTGTCCGACCTGGAGCTGCTGCTGCGCCTGACCGAACCGGCCCGCTCGGCCACCGCGCTCTTCGCCTACTGCGAGCCCGCCCGCCGCAAGATCCTGCTGGCCGGCGCCGGGCACGCCCCGCCGCTGGTGGTCGGCGAGCGCCGGACCGAGTACGTGGAGACCTCGCTCTCCGCGCCGCTGGGCATGCTCTCCTGCTGGGAGGCCCCGAGCGTGGAGATCGAACCGGCCGCAGGAGAAACGGTGCTTCTCTACACCGACGGTCTGCTGCGCCGCACCGGCGACGCCATGGACCGGGCCTACGCCCGGCTGCACGCGGCCGCCGCGGGCGTGCCACGGGCCCTGCGCGAGGACCCTGCCGCCCTGGTCGACCACGTCCTGCACACGCTGTTCCCCGACGGCCTCGCCGCCCCCGGACCGGCCGGGGCGGGCGGGACGCCGTACGAGGACGTCGTCCTGCTGGCCGCCCGCTTCGAGTGACCGGAGCGGTCCGTCCGACCCCCGACGATTTCCGCACGACCGTACGATGGACCAGGTCCACAGTCGTACCAAGAGGAGGCGGACCCGTGGCTGACGAGCTCACCCCGGAGACCCCGGAAGAAGAGCAGCCCAAGAAGACGCACAAGCAGCGCAAGAACGGTCTCTACCCGGGCGTCAGCGACGAACTCGCCGAGAACATGCGCACCGGCTGGGCCGACACCGAGCTGCACGGCCTGGAGCCCGTCGCCCAGGCCGCGCACACGGCCGCCCGTCGCGCCGCGCTGTCCGCGCGCTTCCCCGGCGAGCGCCTGGTCGTCCCCGCGGGCCGGCTGAAGACCCGCTCCAACGACACCGAGTACCCCTTCCGCGCCGCCACCGAGTACGCGTACCTCACCGGCGACCAGACCGAGAACGGCGTGCTGGTCCTGGAGCCCGCCGGCGAGAGCGGCCACACCGCCGCCCTCTACCTGCTGCCGCGCTCCGACCGCGAGAACGGCGAGTTCTGGCTGTCCGGCCAGGGCGAGCTGTGGGTCGGCCGCCGCCACTCCCTGGCCGAGGCCGAGCAGCTGCTCGGCCTGCCGGTCAAGGACGTGCGCACCGTCGCCGACGAGCTGAAGGAGGCCACCGGCCCGGTCCGCGTGGTCCGTGGCCACGACCCCGTCGTCGAGGCCGCCCTGACCGACAAGGTCACCGGCGAGCGGGACGAGGAGCTGCGCGTCTACCTCTCCGAGGCCCGCGCGGTGAAGGACGCGTTCGAGATCGGCGAGCTGCAGAAGGCCGTCGACTCCACCGTCCGCGGCTTCGAGGACGTCGTGAAGGTCCTGGACAAGGCCGAGGCGACCTCCGAGCGCTACATCGAGGGCACCTTCTTCCTGCGGGCCCGGGTCGAGGGCAACGACGTCGGCTACGGCTCCATCTGCGCCGCCGGCGCCCACGCCTGCACCCTGCACTGGGTCCGCAACGACGGCGCCGTCCGCTCCGGCGACCTGCTGCTGCTCGACGCCGGCGTGGAGACCCACACCCTCTACACCGCCGACGTCACCCGCACCCTGCCGATCAACGGCCGGTACAGCGAGATCCAGCGCAAGATCTACGACGCCGTGTACGAGGCCCAGGAGGCGGGCATCGCCGCCGTGAAGCCGGGCGCCAAGTTCCGCGACTTCCACGACGCCTCGCAGCACGTGCTGGCCGAGAAGCTCGTCGAGTGGGGCCTGCTGGAGGGCCCGGTCGAGCGCGTCCTGGAGCTGGGTCTGCAGCGCCGCTGGACCCTGCACGGCACCGGCCACATGCTCGGCATGGACGTCCACGACTGCGCCGCCGCGCGCACCGAGGCCTACGTCGACGGCACCCTGGAGCCGGGCATGTGCCTGACCGTGGAGCCGGGCCTGTACTTCCAGGCCGACGACCTGACCGTGCCCGAGGAGTACCGGGGCATCGGCGTCCGGATCGAGGACGACATCCTGGTCACCGAGGACGGCAACCGGAACCTGTCCGCCGGTCTGCCCCGGCAGGCCGACGAGGTCGAGGCCTGGATGGCCGCCCTCAAGGGCTGACCACCGGTCCACGGCCACGGTCGTGACGACATGACGAGGCTCCCCCGGCGGCACAGCGGGCCGGGGGAGCCTCGTCATGTCACGGCAGGAACCTCACGACACCTTCAGCAGCGCGTCGTCGCGCCACTTGAGCACCTTGTCGAAGGTGACCACCGCACCCCGGCCGGGCCGGTTGCGGAACCGGACGTGGTCGGCGAGCTCCTCGATCAGGCACAGGCCGCGGCCGTGCTCGGCCAGCGACGGCCGGGGCCGGGAGACGGTGGCCGTCGGGAAGCCCGGGCCGGAGTCGGTCACCTCGATGCGGCAGCAGTCGCCGTCCAGGTAGGCGGTGACCCGGTAGGCCTCGTCCTCGTCGGGCCTTCCTCCGACCCCGCCGTGCTCCACCGCGTTGGCACAGGCCTCGCTCAGCGCCACCGACAGGTCGTAGGAGATGTCCGGGTCCACCCCCGCGGTCTCCATCGTCCCCAGCAGCAGCCGCCGTGCGAGCGGCACGCTCGCGGCTTCGCGCCTCAAGTGGAGCGACCACCAGATGCTCATACCGTTACCTATTGCCTCTCGGGGCCGGGCGTAAGCCACCGGGGACCGGCACAGCACTCATTCGGCCGATGCGCACGTGCCGGAGGCGGTGTTATGGGGCATGGTTCGGGCACGCCGCACCCCGGCGAAGGGGCCCTCGGGGGCTCCGAGGGGAGCGTGCGTGCCACGGGTCCAGAGGAACTCCAGGGACCTTCCGGACCTGCCGTACAGAACGCACGGGCGCAATGCGATGATGGCCCGGCCATGTCTGCCCCCCCGACCACACACGCCGGAGCCGGTCTCCGGTTCCTGCGGGCCGCGGTGTTCGCCGCGGTCTGCGTCGTGCTGTCCGGGGTCGGGCACGCGGTGGCCTCCTGCGCCACCGTGCCCTGGTGGGCCCTCGGCATCGCCTTCGTCGCCGTCCTCGCGGTGGCGGCACCCCTGGCCGGGCGCCGGCGCTCCCTGCCCGGCATCGCCGCCGCCCTCGGTGGCGGACAGCTCGTCCTGCACTCCCTCTTCGGCTTCGGCCAGCACGCCGGCGCCCCGTCGACCGGCGCCGGCGCCGGAGCGGCCGCGCAGGGCGGGGCCGACGCCTCGCTCGCGGCCCTCGCCGCGCAGCTGGTCTGCGGGGGCAACTCCGTACCGCTGAGCCCGGCGCAGGCCCGGCAGGTCCTGCAGACCGCCGGACTGGACCCGGCCGCCCTGGCCGGGCAGGCCGCCCACGCGGCCCACGCGCACGCCGTACCGGTCGTCCAGGGCGCGGCGGAGCCGGCCACCGGCATGCTCACCCTGCCGATGCTGCTCGGCCACCTGCTGGCCGCGCTGGCGGCCGGCTGGCTGCTGGGCCGCGGTGACGCCGCCCTGTCCGGCCTGCTGACGCTCTCCCGGCGCTCCGCCGCAGCCGCGCCCGTGCGGGCCCTGCGGGTCGCGCTGGCCCTCGTACGCGCCCTGGCCGCCGGGCTGCCGGGTGCGCCCGGCGGTGCTCCGCGGGCCCGGCGCACCCGGAACGACGACGACGCGTCGACGGGACGCGATGCGCTCCAGCACACGGTGGTCCGGCGCGGGCCGCCCTCGGTGGCGTTCGCCCTCGCAGCCTGACGCGGCGCCTCCACTCCCCGGGACGAACGACGGGAGCACCGGTGCCGCGGTCTCCGCGCGCGCCCGTGCCCGGAGCTTTCGTCACCACACCTCCCGTGGAGTGTTTCTGCCATGAAGACCTCTCGCGTCTCCTTCGCCGCGGCCCTGGCCGCCGGCACCGTCCTGGCCCTGTCCGGCACCGCCTTCGCGCACGTCAGCGTGCAGCCCGGCGAGGCCACCAAGGGGGGCTACGCGACGCTCAACTTCAAGGTCCCCAACGAGCGCGACAACGCCTCGACGGTGAAGCTGGAGGTCAGCTTCCCGGCCGACAAGCCGCTCACCTCGGTGATGCCCCAGGACATCCCCGGCTGGACCGTCAACGTCGAGAAGAGCAAGCTCGACAAGCCGCTCACGGTCCACGGCAAGCAGATCAACGAGGCCGTCACCAAGGTCACCTGGAGCGGCGGCAAGATCGAGCCGGGCAAGTTCCAGCAGTTCCCGGTGTCCGTCGGCAAGCTGCCCGAGGACGCCGACAGCATGGTCTTCAAGGCGATCCAGACGTACGACAACGACGAGGTCGTGCGCTGGATCGAGGAGGCCAAGGAGGGCGCCGCCGAGCCGCAGAACCCGGCCCCGGTGCTGAAGCTGACCGCCGCCAAGGGCGACGACCACCACGGCGCGGCGACCCCGAAGGCCGAGGGCGCCAAGAACGGCGACGAGGGCGGCCACGAGCAGGCCTCCGCCAAGAGCACGGACACCACGGCCCGCGTGCTCGGCATCGCCGGCATCGTCGTCGGGCTCGGCGGCGTCGCGTTCGGCATCGCCTCCCGCCGCCGCTCCGCCTGACGTCCGCGGCACTCCCTTCACAAAATCCATCCGTATCCCCGATCCCAGGGACATTTCCCCATGCGCACCACACGTGTGACGGCCGCCGCCCTCGCGGCGGCCGCCGCCCTCGCGCTCACCGCGTGCAGCGGTGAGCCCGCCAAGAAGCCGGTCGCGGAGGTGAACGCGCCGGCCCAGAAGAAGGCCGGCACCGTCCTCGACCGCCCGTTCGACAAGCCGGACCTCACGCTGACGGACACCACCGGCCAGCAGTGGAACCTGCGCGAGCGGACCAAGGGCAGGCCGACCCTCATCTACTTCGGCTACACCAACTGCCCCGACGTGTGCCCGCTGACGATGAGCAACATCGCCGTCGCCAAGAAGGCGCTGCCCAAGGCCGACCAGGACCAGCTCCAGGTCGTCTTCGTCACCACCGACCCCGAACGCGACACTCCCGACTCCCTCGGGGCGTGGCTCAAGGCGCAGGACCCGTCCTTCATCGGGCTGACCGGGGACTTCGCCAAGATCCAGGCCGCCGCGCGCAGCATCGGCATCGGCATCGACCCCGCCAAGAAGGAGGCCGACGGCAAGGTCGTCTCCATGCACGGAGCGCAGGTCATCGCGTTCTCGCCGAAGACCGACGAGGGCTACGTCCTCTACGGCGAGAACACCACCGTCGATGACTACACCAAGGACCTGCCGAAGATCGTCAAGGGAGAGAACCCGTGAACCGCCGCACCACCCGTACCCTCGCCGCCGCCCTCTCCCTGACGGCCGCGCTCGCCATATCCGGCTGCTCCTCGGACTCCTCCGACGGCGCCGGGACCGGCGCCGGTGCCAGTGCCAGTGCCGGCTCGGACGCGGCGGGCGCGGCGAAGCCGGCGATGACCGTCAGCGGTGCCTTCATGCCGGAGCCGGTCAACGACCGGATGGCCGGCGGCTTCATGGTCGTCAAGAACGCCTCCAAGACCGCCGACAAGCTCACCGGCGTCACCAGCCCGCTCTCCGACGACGTCCAGATCCACGAGACCAAGGACCAGAAGATGCAGCAGGTCCCGTCCATGGACGTGCCGGCCGGAGGCGAGCTCAAGCTGGAGCGCGGCGGCAACCACATCATGTTCATGGGCCTCAAGAGCCAGCCCAAGGTCGGCGAGAAGATCACCGTGGAGCTCCGCTTCGAGAAGGCCGACCCGGTCAAGGTCGAGCTCGACGTGAAGGAACGGACCTACAACCCGCACAACGACGCCCACTGACGCCGAGGGACTGACACGCCATGACGGCCACCGCCCCCGCCCTCCTCACGGCCCGCGCCCGCCCGGCAGCCCTGCTGCCGCGGCTGGTGCTGGTGCTCGCGGCCCTGCTGGCGACCCTGTTCGCCGCGGCCGCCCCGGCCACGGCACACGCCGCGCTGACCGCGAGCGACCCCAAGGACGGGGCGGTGGTCGCCACGGCCCCCGCCCAGGTCACCCTGTCGTTCTCCGAGCAGGTCGCCATGGGCGACGACTCCATCCGCGTCATGGACCCGCAGGGCAAGCGGGTCGACACCGGCGAGCTGCGCGACATGTGCAGCGGCTCCACCGTCCGCTACGGCACCGCCCTGCACTCCGGGCTGCCCAACGGCACGTACACGGTGGCCTGGCAGGCGGTCTCCGCCGACAGCCACCCCGTCTCCGGTGCCTTCACCTTCTCCATCGGTGCCCCCTCGGCCACCTCCGTCACCCTGCCCGCGCAGCAGGCGGGCGGCGGGCCGGTCGGCATCGCGTACGGCATCGCCCGCTACGCCGCGTACGCCGGCTTCGCCGTGCTCGTCGGTGGCTGCGCCTTCCTGCTGGTCTGCTGGCGGCGCGGTACGACCGAACGCCCCGTGCAGAAGCTCGTGCTGCGGGCCTGGGTCACCCTGACCGCCGCCACCCTGGCGATGCTGGTGCTGCGGGCCCCCTACACCGGCTCGGGGAAGTTCGCCGACGCCTTCGACCTGGCCGCGCTCAAGGCGGTGCTGGAGACCAAGACCGGTGCCTCGCTGGTGTCCCGGCTGCTGCTGCTGGGCGCGAGCGCCCTGTTCCTCGCGGTGCTGTTCGGGGTCTACGCCCGACGGCACGCGACGGGGACCGCGGCCGAGGGGACGGCCGAGGCCGAGGCGCGGGCCAAGGACACCGCGGACCTGACCTTCGGGCTCGCCGTGGGCGGGACCGTGGTGGCCGGCGGGATCGCGGCCACCTGGGCGCTGGCCGAGCACGCCTCCACCGGGATCCAGCCGGGCATCGCGATGCCCGTGGACATCCTCCATCTGCTGGCCGTGGCCGCCTGGTTCGGCGGCCTGGCCACCCTGCTCGTGGCCCTGTACACGGTGCCCTCCCTGGAGCGTGCCGCCGTACGCCGGTTCTCCCGGCTCGCCTTCGGCAGCGTGCTGGTGCTCACCGCCACCGGGCTCTACCAGTCCTGGCGGCAGGTCGGGAGCTGGTCGGCCCTCACCGGGACCGAGTACGGCCGGCTGCTGATGGTGAAGGTCGGCCTGGTGGCCGTCCTCGTGGCCCTCGCCTTCCTCTCCCGCCGCTGGACCGCCCGCCTGGGCGAGGCCCCGGCATCCGGGGGTGTTTCACGTGAAACGGCGGACGAGACGGACGGGACGGCGGAAGGGGAGGGCTCGCCGGACAGCGCGGCCGAGGTCCCCGTCACCGTTCCGGTGGACCCCGAGCGCGCCGCCCAGCTCGCCCGGCAGCAGGCCGCCCGGGTCTCCGCCCGGGCCCGCAAGCAGCGCGACGCCGACCCCGAGCGCGCGGGGCTGCGCCGTTCCGTCCTCGCCGAGGCCGCGGTCGCCGTGGTCCTGCTCGCCGTCACCACGGCGCTGACCAGCACCGAGCCCGGCCGGGCCGCGGAGCTGGAGGCCTCCCGGGGCACGGCGGGCAGCACGGCCGTACCCGACCGGGCCGTGAAGGTGACCCTGCCGTTCGACACCGGCGGCCAGAACGGCAAGGGCACGATCCGCCTCGAACTCGACCCGGGCCGGGTCGGCGCCAACACCTTGCACCTGTGGGCGGAGTCCCCCGGGGGAACGCCCCTGGACGCCCCCGAGGTGAAGGTCGCCTTCACCCTCCCCGCCAAGGAGATCGGGCCCCTCCCCCTCGTCCCCGAGCG
>NZ_RPRY01000019.1 GCF_003949795.1 Streptomyces sp. WAC06614 | reverse complement strand
CCGACGGCGGGCGGCTTCACCCTGCGCGCCACGTCCTACGGCGGCGGCCGGTCCTTCACGGTCCAGTTCACCGGAACGGTGGCACCCAAGCCGGTGCCGGTCGCTGACGAGGTCGCCCGTACGAGTGACAAGGTGCTGGAGACCGTCGCGGGCAGCAGCTTCACCGGGGTGGAGCTGAAGACCCTGGCCAAGGGCAAGCCGGTCGCGGGCACGGTGCTGACCGCCGAGACGGTCGTGAAGGACCGGGCGACGGACAAGTGGGTCGTCGCCGAGGCCGGGCCGTTCTTCAAGGACAAGGACGGCAAGGAGCTGCGCAGCCTGGAGCTGCCCGCGACGGACAAGAACGGCCTGGTCACCCTGCCGGAGCTGTTCACCTCGGCCACGGCCGAGCCGGGCACGTACCACCTGCGGCTGCGGACCAAGGACGGCCTGGAGAAGATCTTCGACCTCACGGTCACCAAGGCCCCGGCGCCCACGCCGGCCCCGACGGACCCGCCGAAGGAGACCCCGAAGGAGTCCCCGAAGCCGACCGCGACCGTGGCCGCGACCCCGTCCCGCAAGGCCTGATCAAGGGCCTGGAAGGCCCGGGCACGGGCCGGAAAGGCCCGGAAAAGGGCAGGAGCCCCGCCGGAAGGCGGGGCTCCTTGGGTACTGCTGGATCAGAAGATCAACCCACGACGACGTTCTCGGCCTGCGGGCCCTTCGGGCCCTGGGTGACGTCGAAGGTGACGGCCTGGTTCTCCTCGAGGGAGCGGAAGCCAGACGCGTTGATCGCGGAGTAGTGGACGAAGACATCCGGGCCGCCGCCGTCCTGGGCGATGAAGCCGAAGCCCTTTTCAGCGTTGAACCACTTCACGGTTCCGGTAGCCATGAGCCCTCCTATGGGCCAAAGGGTCGCCCTGCTCCAGAACCTGCTAAGAAGTCTGAAAACTACAAAAGCCCGCGGTCACAAGCTCCGCAGGCTCCGTACTGCAAGGGAAACCAAACTGCAACTTGCTTCGAGCGTAGCACGCGGGGTCCGTACGAGACCAGAGGGAAAGATCACGTCACCCGGACGTTTGAGACCCGCGCGGATGCTGACGCCGGCCGGGGTCTAGTCTCACGACGTGGACGCCAATCGCCGCCGGCCCCGGGTCGGCCACATTCAGTTCCTGAACTGCCTCCCCCTCTACTGGGGCCTGGCCAGGACCGGCACTCTGCTGGACCTGGAGCTGACCAAGGACAGCCCCGAGAAGCTCAGCGAGAGCCTGATCGCGGGTGATCTCGACATCGCGCCCGTCACCCTCGTGGAGTTCCTGAAGAACGCCGACGACCTGATCGCCTTCCCCGATCTGGCGGTGGGCTGCGACGGCCCCGTCATGTCCTGCGTCATCGTCTCCCAGGTGCCCCTGGAGCAGCTCCACGGGGCCCGGGTCGCCCTCGGCTCGACCTCCCGGACCTCGGTCCGGCTGGCGCAGCTGATGCTGACCGAGCGCTACGGCGTGCAGCCCGACTACTTCTCCTGCCCGCCCGACCTCGGGCTGATGATGCAGGAGGCCGAGGCGGCCGTGCTGATCGGCGACGCGGCGCTGCGGGCCTCCCTGCACGACGCACCGAGGCTCGGCCTGGACGTCCACGACCTGGGGAGCATGTGGAAGGAGTGGACCGGGCTGCCGTTCGTCTTCGCGGTCTGGGCGGCCCGCCGGGACTACGCCGAGCGCGAGCCGGAGACCGTCCGGCAGGTCCACGAGGCCTTCCTCGCCTCCCGCGACCTGTCCCTGGAGGAGGTCGCCAAGGTGGCCGAGCAGGCGGCCCGCTGGGAGGCGTTCGACGCCACGCTGCTGGAGCGCTACTTCACCACGCTGGACTTCCGCTTCGGGGCCGACCAGCTCGCCGGCGTAAGGGAGTTCGCGCGCCGGACGGGTCCGACGACGGGCTTCCCGGCGGACGTCGACGTGACCCTGCTGACGCCCGTGCCCGCGGTGGCGCCGACGGCCTGAGGGCGGGGGCCGGACCGGCCCCTACGGGGTGGCGATGGGCGCCTGGAACCACTGGCTGTACCACTCCATGGTGCCCTCGCCCATGCCCCGGATGTAGCTCTTGGCGTCGTGCTGGCCGTCCTTGATCACCTGAAGGTTGGTCTTGATCGGGCCCCGGCCGTAATTCTTGATGAAATTCTTGATATTCGGCATAACCGTGGGCTCCAGTGTGCCCACCTGGAAGGCCAGATACACCTCCGGCCCGCCCTTCTCGATCAGTGCCGCGGCGAGCTTCTCCGGATTGTTCGCCGCCTTCTCCTCCTCGTAGTGCTTCCACAGGGGGGAGTCGGGCCGGGTGTCGGGGCCCGAGGCGATCACGGCCTTGAATTGGTCGGGCTTCTGCAGGACGAACTTCAGCGCGGCGAAACCACCCGACGAGGAGCCCATCCACCCCCATCCGTCACGGGACTTGAAGGTGCGGAAATTCTCCTTGACGAGTTGCGGCACGTCCTCCGACAGCCACGTGCCCATCTTCGCCTGCTCGGGGATGTCACTGCCGTCCTGGTAGTAGACCTTGCTCGGGTTCAGCACCGGCATCACCACGATGAAGGGCTGGCTCCTGCCCTCGTGGGACCACTTGTGGATACCCGTCTGCAGGCCGAGACCCGTTTCCGTCCAGTACGGCTTGGGGAAGCCCTTGCCGCCCGGCAGCGAGATCATCACGGGGAAGCCGCTCTGGCTGTACTTCGGATCGAAGTACTGCCGGGGGACCCAGACCCAGACCTGACCGGTGAAGCCCGACTTCCGGCCCACGAGGGTGGTCACGCTGATGGTCGTGCCCCCGTCGACGTCCGTCTCCTTGGCCCACTGCGCCTGCGGCCCGGTGGGGAGCTGCGTCAGCTCCCGGGCCTTGCGCTCCGCCTCGGTCGGCTGCTTGACCGAGGCACCCTTGGGGCGGGCCGCGGGGGTGTCGTAGCTGACCTTGTCGCCCTTGCCGGAGCAGCCGGTGACGAGGGTGGATATCAGGGCCGTGAGCAGGACAGCTGCCATGGCCGCCGGAGCGGTCTTGGGTCTCATGAGGGCCACCGTGCCATGCAACACGCCGCGGCGCGCAGCGGGGTGGCACTAGGGTGCGTGTCGTCGTGCATCCGCCACGTACCGGTCACGCGGCCGTCGTCCGGTGTGCAGACAAGGGGTCGTAGGACTGCTCGCAGAGCTCGTACAGGGGGAACCATGCAGCCGCTGGAGGCCGGGGAGCCGCGCGCGATCGGCCCGTACCGACTGCTGGGCCGGCTCGGCGCCGGCGGGATGGGCCGGGTCTACCTGGGGCGCAGCGCGGGCGGCCGGACGGTCGCGGTCAAGATCGTCCACCCGCACTTCGCGACCGACGCCGAATTCCGGATCCGGTTCCGCCGCGAGGTGGACGCGGCCCGCCGGGTGGGCGGCGAGTGGACCGCGCCGGTCCTGGACGCCGACCCGGACGCGGAGGTGCCGTGGGTGGCCACCGGCTACGTCGCCGGGCCCTCCCTGGACCGTGCGGTCGCCTCCTACGGACCGCTGCCCGAGCCGACCGTCCGGGCCATCGGCGCGGGGCTGGCGCGGGCCCTGGTGGCCGTGCACGGCCTGGGGCTGGTGCACCGGGACGTCAAGCCCTCCAACGTGCTGCTCACCCTCGGCGGGGCCGGCGGGGCCGGGGGAGACGCGGGCGGGCCCCGGCTGATCGACTTCGGCATCGCCCGGGCCACGGACGGCACGGCCTCGCTGACCTCGACCGGGGTCTCCATCGGCTCGCCGGGCTACATGTCGCCCGAGCAGATCCTCGGCAAGGGCGTCACGGGCGCCTCGGACGTGTTCTCCCTGGGCGCGGTCCTGGCCTTCGCGGCGACCGGCCGCCCGCCGTTCTCCGGCGACAACTCGGCGACGCTGCTGTACAAGGTCGTGCACGAGGAACCGGACCTGACGGACGTCCCGGCCCCCCTGGTGCCGCTGGTCGCGGAATGCCTGGCCAAGGCGGCGGCGGACCGGCCGGCGCCGCAGGACGTGGCGCAGCGGCTCGGGGACGCCCTGGGCGCGCCGGGCTGGCTGCCGGCCCCGCTGGTGGAGGAGGCCTCGCGGGCGGCCGTACGGCTGCTGGACCTGGACGCGGAGGACGCCGGGCCGGGCGGCGGCGGAGCGGGCGCGTCCGCGTCCTCGGCCCCGTACAGCCCGACCGCGTCCTCGGGCGGGTACGGCTCGGGCGGGTACGCCTCCGGCCCCTACGGCCCGGGCCCCGGCCCGGGCTCGTACGGCTCCGGCTCGTACGGCTCCGGCCCCGGCGGCTCCGGCTCCGGCTCCGGCGGCTTCGGCGCGCCGGACCCCTCCTACGGCGGCCCGGCCGGCGCCGTACCGGTGGCGGCGGGCCCGTACGGGGCACCGACCGAGACCGGTGGCCGGGCGGCCGGCCAGGTCCCCGGCCAGCGGACGGGCACCCCGGCCGACGCCGGCCCGGGCGGCGGCTCCGGCGGGGGCACCGGCGGCGGCCGCCAGGTGACGATGACCGCCGCGGGGCGCCGCTTCAGCTGCACGCTGGTCGTGGCGGGGGCGGCGGCCTTCGCCCTGGTCCTCGGCGGGCTGTGGCGGGCGGGCGTGCTGCCGGGCACGGGCGAGAAGGACCACAGCGGCGGCGACGCCGCGGCCCGGCCGCCGGTGACGGCCTCGTCGCCCGCGCCGCCGTCGGCCTCGGGACAGGGCTCGCCGGCCCCGTCGGCGTCGGCCCCCGCGCAGGACACGGTCCCGCAGGCCCTGATCGGCACCTGGAAGGGCACGGTGACGACGAACCTCGGGGTCCCCACGAAGTTCGAGATCACCATCAAGGCGGGCCGCAAGGGCGAGGCGGTCGGCCGGGACAAGGCGCTCCTGGATCTCTTCGGGACCACCTACGACTGCAGCGGCCAGTGGAAGCTCAGCTCCGCCACGGACCGTTCGGTGGTCCTGGACTCGACCGGCAACACCAACCCGCACCCCGGCATCTGCGCGGACGGCTCCGCCGACGAGCGCTTCACCCTCAACGAGGGCGGCAGCCTGCACTACAAGTCGGGCGACCGGGCGGCGGGCAACCCGGAGGGCGACCTGACGCGAAGCCCCTGAAACGGGACAAGCCCCTGGAACGAGGCGGCGGGGTGCCCTGGCGTAGGCTGTCGAGGTCGTAGCCCTTGACACGTGAAGTTTGTCGACCCCGCCGAAAGGTGACGCACCGGTGACCGACCAGGCCGCTCTCCAGTCTGTCCTCGACCGTGCCGCCGAAGGGGGCCGGATCACGCCGGAGGAGGCGCTCGACCTCTACCGCCACGCGCCCCTGCACGCCCTCGGCTCCGCCGCGGACGCCGTGCGCCGGCGCCGCTACGCGGGGACCGAGCACATCGCGACGTACATCATCGAGCGCAACATCAACTACACCAACGTGTGCGTCACGGCGTGCAAGTTCTGCGCCTTCTACGCGGCCCCCAAGGACACCAAGAAGGGCTGGAGCCGCGACCTCGACGACATCCTGCGCCGCTGCGCGGAGACGGTCGAGCTGGGCGGCACCCAGATCATGTTCCAGGGCGGCCACCACCCGGACTACGGCGTGGAGTACTACGAGAAGCACTTCGCCGCGATCAAGCAGGCCTTCCCGCAGCTCGTCATCCACTCCCTCGGCGCCTCCGAGGTCGAGCACATGGCCCGCATCTCCGGAGTCACGGCGGAGGAGGCGATCCGCCGGATCCACGCCGCCGGCCTGGACTCGTTCGCGGGCGCGGGCGCCGAGCTGCTGCCGGAGCGGCCGCGCAAGGCCATCGCGCCGCTGAAGGAGTCGGGCGAGCGCTGGCTGGAGATCATGGAGCTCGCGCACAACCTCGGCGTGGAGTCCACCTCCACCATGCTGATGGGCACCGGCGAGACCAACGCCGAGCGGATCGAGCACATGCGGATGATCCGCGACGTGCAGGACCGGACCGGGGGCTTCCGGGCCTTCATCCCGTACACGTACCAGCCGGAGAACAACCACCTCAAGGGCCGGACCCAGGCGACGGTCTTCGAGTACCTGCGGATGATCGCGATCGCGCGGCTGTTCCTGGACAACGTGGCGCACATCCAGGGCTCCTGGCTGACGGTCGGCAAGGAGGCCGGTCAGCTCTCGCTGCACTACGGCGCCGACGACCTCGGTTCGGTGATGCTGGAGGAGAACGTGGTCTCCTCGGCGGGCGCCAAGCACCGCTCCAACCGCATGGAGCTCATCGACCTGATCCGCAAGGCGGGCCGGGTGCCGGCGCAGCGCGCGACCACGTACGAGCACCTGCTCGTGCACGACGACCCGGCGAACGACCCGGTCGACGACCGCGTGGCCTCGCACATCTCCTCGACGGCGATCGAGGGCGGCACCGCCCACCCGGAGCTGAAGCTGCTCTCGGCCACCTGAGGCCCGGGATGCTGACGCTGCACACCGCCGACCTGGCCCTGCCGGGGCCCGCGGGGGACCCGGTGCCCGGCGGGGCGGTCCTGGTGCGGGGCGCGGTCGTCGAGGCGGTCGGCCGCTCCGAGGACCTGGCCGCGGCCTGGCCGGGGGCCCGGGTACGGCGCTGGCCGGGCCTGCTGGCCCCGGGACTGGTGCACGCCCGCGGGGTGGAACTCCTGGAGGAGACCTACCACCCGGACCCCCGGGAGGCGGAGGATCCGCTCCCGGCGCCCACCGCGCAGGACACCGCCCGCTGGGGCGGCAGCGCCCGCCGGGGCGTCCAGCGCCTGCTGGCGCACGGCGTGGTGGCCGTGGCGGGGACCCTCCGCCACCGCTGGGCGGCCGAGGCCGTGACCCGCTCGGGCCTGACCCTGCTGCCGGCGACGGCGACGGCTTCCCGTGCCCCGGGCGCGGACCCGGCTGAGGGCCCGACGGCCCTGGACCCGGCTCTCCCGGCCCTGGCTCCGGGGTCCTCCGCCCCGGTGGTCTCCCTCGATCCGCTGGCCGGCCTCGGCGCGGCCGTGCCGCTGCCCTTCCACGGCGGCCTGGTGCCGGGCGCCCCGGCCCGCTTCGCGGTGTTCGCGGTCCCGGACGAGCCGGCCCTGCGGGCGGCGGGCGCGGGCACCTGCGTGGCCACGGTGGTCGCGGGCCGGCTCCTGCACCGCCGCCGCTGACCCCGCCCGACGGCAGCCCCTGCGGTCACTGCGGCTACGGCACCGCCGGGCCGGACAGGTAGGTGCCGCTGCTGTCGTACGGCCAGGCGTTGGAGCGGCAGCCCAGGAGGCCCTTGAGCTGCTGCATCATCGCGGGGGCCGGCTTGCCCGGCCCGGGGCAGGTCTCGTGGCCGCGGCCGATCTCGTGGCCCACCTCGTGGTTGACGATCAGGGCGCGGTACTCGGCGACCGGCCCGTCGAACTGGGGCGAACCCTGCTGCCAGCGCTTGAGGTTGACCACGACGTCGTGGCCGGCCCGGCAGTTGGTCTCGCCGACCAGCTCGGGGGTGGTGACCTCGCAGAGCCGGTCGGTGGTGGTGGGAGTGGCGATCCGGACGGTGAAGTCCACCTCGCCCTGCCCGGTGAGCCGGAAGGCGTACTGCGGGTCCCGTATCCAGCCGCGCCGGTCGGCGAGGATCGCCTCGACCTCCCGGGCCGCCTGGTCGGGCTCCACCCCGGAGCCTTCCTCGACCTCGACGCGGTAGCGCCGCACCGTCCCGCTGCCATGGCTGTCGCCCGAGAGCCGGGAGGCGGTGAAGGTGCCGGGACCGGAGCGGGGGACCTCGCCCCGGGACGCCCGGGAGGCGCCGGGCCCGGCCGTGTGCGCGGCGCCCGGATCGTGGGACGGCGACCCGGGGGCCCGGGCCCCGGGGGCCTGGGCGGAAGGGGCGGCCGAGGGGCGCTGCTCCGTGTCCGTGGCCGTGTCCGTGGCCGTGCTCCGCGGCTCGGGGCGCAGGGCCGCCGCGGAGCCGGCGGACGGGGCGTCCTGCGGCGCCAGCAGGGCGGCGAGGCCGGCCGCCGCGCCGGCCGCGCAGGCGGCGGCGGTCAGCAGGGTCCGGCGCATCCGGCGGCGGCGCTCGGCGCGGCGCCGGGCGCGGGGGGAGCGGCGGTTCGCGGACGGGGTACTGCGGTGGCGATGGTGCATGTTTCCGCCGCGCGGGGTCGGGCCCGGGCGGCTTCCCCCAGTTTCGTTCGGTACGGGTGGGTCGGGAGGTAGGACGGGCAAAGGCGGCCGGGCGGTTCACTCCGGACCGAAGCCGGGCGCGGGCGGCGGGGGGCCGCCTGCCAGAATGACCAGGAGAACCACCCGGACCGACACGAGCGAGGCCGAACGCCAGTGACCCGCGCATCCCTGGACAAGCAGCCGCACGAAGTGGCCTCCATGTTCGACGACGTGGCCGCCAAGTACGACCTCACCAACGACGTGCTCTCCCTCGGCCAGGCCCGCCTGTGGCGCAAGGCCGTCGCCGCGGCCGTCGACGCCCGGCCCGGGCAGAAGGTGCTCGACCTCGCCGCGGGGACCGCGACCAGCTCGCTGCCCTTCGCCGCCACCGGCGCGTACACGGTGCCCTGCGACTTCTCCCTCGGGATGCTGCGCGAGGGCAAGAAGCGGCACCCCTGGCTGCCGCTGACCGCCGGTGACGCCACCCGGCTGCCGTTCCGCGACGACGTCTTCGACGCCGTCACCATCTCCTTCGGGCTGCGCAACGTCCAGGACACCGACGCCGCCCTGCGCGAGCTGTACCGCGTGACCAAGCCCGGCGGCCGGGTGGTCATCTGCGAGTTCTCCGAGCCGACCTGGGCGCCGTTCCGCACGGTGTACATGGAGTACCTGATGCGCGCGCTGCCCCCGGTGGCGCGTGCCGTCTCCTCCAACCCCGACGCCTACGTCTACCTCGCCGAGTCCATCCGCGAGTGGCCGGCCCAGCCGGAGCTGGCCCGCCTGCTGCAGAAGGCCGGCTGGGGCGAGGTCGCCTGGCGCAACCTGACCGGCGGGGTCGTGGCCCTGCACCGCGGTTCCAAGCCCCGGGGCTGACACGTTGCCGAGCACCACACCGCCGGACTACCAGGCCCTGCTGGAGCGGATCGCGGCCGATGTCGCCCCGCTCGTGGGCTCGGGCACCCCGGCCGAGTACATCCCGGCGCTGGCCGGCGTCGACCCGCGGCAGTTCGGCATGGCGGTCGCCGACCTCGACGGCCGGGTCCACGGCGTCGGCGACTGGCGGGTGCCGTTCTCCGCGCAGTCCGTCACCAAGGTCTTCGCGCTGGCGCTGGCCCTCGCCGAGGGCGGCGACAGCCTCTGGGAGCGGGTCGGCCGGGAGCCGTCCGGCAACCCGTTCAACTCCCTGGTGCAGCTGGAGTACGAGAACGGCATTCCGCGCAATCCGTTCATCAACGCGGGCGCGCTCGTCGTCACCGACCGGCTCCAGACCCTCACCGGCGACGCCAGCAGCGAGCTGCTGGAGTTCCTGCGGCAGGAGAGCGGCAACCCCGGCCTCGGCTTCGACGCCGAGGTCGCCGCCTCCGAGCACGAGCACGGCGACCGCAACGCGGCCGTGGCCCACTTCATGGCCAGCTACGGCAACATCGACAACCCCGTGCCGGCCCTGCTCGACCACTACTTCTGGCAGTGCTCGATCGAGATGAGCTGCGCCGATCTGGCCCTGGCGGCGGGCTTCCTGGCCCGGCACGGGATCCGCGCGGACGGCACGCGGCTGCTGACCCGCAGCGAGGCCAAGCAGGTCAACGCGGTGATGCTGACCTGCGGGACGTACGACGCGGCGGGCGAGTTCGCCTACCGCGTCGGCCTGCCCGGCAAGAGCGGGGTGGGCGGCGGCATCGTCGCCGTCGTGCCCGGCCGGTGCACCCTGGCCGTGTGGAGCCCCGGCCTCGACTCCCGCGGCAACTCGGTCGCGGGCGTGGCCGCCCTCGACCGCTTCACGACCCTGACGGGCCTGTCCGTCTTCTGAGGCGGCCCGACCGCCGTCCGATGCCACCACCGCCGCGGCCCGGGGCCGCGGCGGTGCCTCAGACCGCGTCCAGCGCCAGCCCGTAGGTGCGCCCCCGGCCCGTCCCCTTCGGCAGCGGCAGCGGCGCCTCGGCGGTCATGCCCAGGCGGTGCGCCACCGCGATCGAGCGGGCGTTGCCCTCGTCGATCACCGCGACGACCCGGCCGACCCCGGCCGTCCGCAGCCGCCGCAGGGACTCGGTCAGCGCCGCGGCGACGTAGCCCTTGCCCCAGTGGGCCCGGCCCAGGCGCCAGCCGATCTCTATCTCGCCCACCGGACCCCAGGCCTTCTCCGCCGGCCACGGCTGGGCCCCGGTGAAGCCGAGCACCTCACCGTCCGCGTCGAGCAGGGTCCACAGGCAGTACCCCAACCGGGCGTCGTGCAGCCGCTGCCGGGCGGTGAGCTCCTCGTACGCCGAGAGTTCGGCGGGGCCGCCCAGGAACTCCATGACGTCCCGGTCGGCGAACACCCGGTGCCAGGCATGGGCGTCCTCGTCGGTGGGAACGCGCAACTGGACGGCGGGGAGCGGCTTGGTCATCGGTGCGGCCCTTCTCGGTGGCGATCACGCTTCGCTGCATAGACTGCCCATGTCCTGTGCCTACGGCACGCAGAATTCCGAGCCCTCGGGAGACCCCGCAGTGACCGAGCCCCTGTCCGAACACACCGCGGATGTGATCGTCGTCGGGGCCGGGCCCGCCGGCTCCACCACCGCCTACTACCTGGCCAAGGCGGGTCTCGACGTCCTGCTGCTGGAGAAGACGGCGTTCCCGCGCGAGAAGGTGTGCGGCGACGGGCTCACCCCGCGGGCCACCAAGCAGCTCGTGGCCATGGGCATCGACGTCTCCGAGGAGGCCGGCTGGCTGCGCAACAAGGGGCTGCGCATCATCGGCGGCGGTCAGCGGCTCCAGCTCGACTGGCCCGAGCTCGCCTCGTTCCCGGACTACGGACTGGTCCGCAAGCGCGACGACTTCGACGAGACCCTCGCCCGGCAGGCCCAGAAGGCCGGCGCCCGGCTGTACGAGCGCTGCACCGTCGGCGAGCCCGTCCGTGACCCGCGCACCGGCCACATCACCGGCGTGCACGCCAAGCTCGGCGAGGAGAAGACCCCGGTCACCTTCCACGCCCCCCTGGTGGTCGCCGCCGACGGCAACTCCTCCCGGCTGTCCCTGGCCATGGGTCTGCACCGGCGCGAGGACCGTCCCATGGGCGTGGCCGTCCGGACGTACTTCCACTCGCCGCGGCACGACGACGACTACCTGGAGTCCTGGCTGGAGCTGTGGGACCGGCGCGGTCCGCAGGACCGGCTGCTGCCTGGCTACGGCTGGATCTTCGGCATGGGCGACGGTACCTCCAACGTCGGCCTGGGCATCCTCAACTCCTCCTCCGCCTTCCGCGAGCTGGACTGGCGCGAGGTCCTCAAGGCGTGGTGCGCGTCCATGCCCGAGGACTGGGGCTACACCCCGGAGAACATGACCCAGCCGATCCGTGGCGCGGCCCTGCCGATGGCCTTCAACCGCCAGCCGCACTACACCAAGGGCCTGCTGCTCGTCGGTGACGCGGGCGGGCTCGTCAACCCGTTCAACGGCGAGGGCATCGCCTATGCGATGGAGTCCGGGAAGATCGCGGCCGACGTGATCGTCCAGGCCCACGCCCGGGCCACCCCGGCCCAGCGCGAACTGGCCCTGCACAGCTACCCGAAGGTCCTCAAGGAGACCTACGGCGGCTACTACTCGCTGGGCCGCGCCTTCGTGAAGCTGATCGGCAACCCGAAGGTCATGAAGGTGGCCACCCAGCGCGGCCTGACCCACCCCGTGCTGATGCGCTTCACGCTGAAGATGCTGGCCAACCTGACCGACCCGACCGGCGGCGACGCCATGGACCGGATCATCAACGGCCTGTCGAAGGTGGCCCCGCGCGCCTAGCGGGCCCGCTTGCGGCGCCGGGGACGGTGGACGACCTCGTCGGACCAGGTGACGGGGACATCCCCGGCGAACAGGGACAGACCACCCGCCAGTTCGGCCCCGACGAGGATCTCGCCGGGGCGGTGGGTGACGTACTCGTGGCGGCTGCCGTCGTGCAGGGTCACCCACACGGCGCGGTGCCGTAGCGGGCGGGCCTCCTGCGGGCCCGTCCCGCCGTGCGCGGCGCCGTCGCGGTGACCGAGTTCCACCGTGCCGACCTCGACCTCCCGTATGTCCCGCCAGGCGGCGTGGAAATGGTCGGCCGGCAGGCACAGTCCGGCGGCGTCGGCCCGGACCAGCGGCCGCAGGGCCGCCAGGACGCATCCGGTGGTCAGGACGAGCCCCCAGACCAGCACGAGCAGCGAGATGCCCCAGCCGGCCAGCAGCATGGCCAGGTCGAACGCGTGGGACCACGGGCGGGTGGTGGTGAGCAGCCAGCCGCCGAACGCCAGGGAACCCAGGCCGAGGGCGGCGGGGAGGCCGACTCCCTCCGCGTAGACCTCGTACGCGTCGTTCGAGTGCGGTGTGTCCATGTGCGCCCACCCCTTTCGCATGGATGGTAGGGCCTGGGGGCGGACATGGCGAAGGGCCGGTACTCCGCCCCCGAGCGGGGGAGTACCGGCCCTTGGCGGACCGTCAGGGTGGCGTCGCGTCAGAGGATGCGGCGGGCGCCCGTCGGCGGGTCGTAGCTCAGGGACTTCAGTGCCACACCGGTGCTGGAGTTCTGCGCGCCGACGAACTTGCCGCCGCCCACGTAGATGGCGACGTGGTAGGCGCTGCCCGCGCTGCCCCAGTACAGGACGTCGCCGGGCTGCAGGGCGTCCAGGGAGACCTTGGTGCCCTTCAGCGACTGGTCCTGCGAGACGCGCGGCATGGTGACGCCGATCGACTTGTACGCGGCCTGGACCAGGCCGGAGCAGTCGTACGCGCCCGGGCCGGTGCTGCCGGAGATGTAGGCCTTGCCGACCTGCGCCTTGACGAAGGCCACCACGGCGGCGGCGGAGCCGGACGCGGGGGCCCGCACACCGCTGCCGACCTCCTCGGCGGTGCCCGAGTCGTCGGAGGCGGAGCCGGAGAGGGTGGTGCGGGCGGAGTCGCGGGAGGCGCGGGCGGAGGCGGTCTGCGCCTCCTCCTTGGCCTTCTTCTCCGCGTCGGCCTTCTTCTGCGCCTCTTCCTTGGCCTTCTTGGCCTCGGCGGCGGCGCCGGTGCGGGCGCTCTCCTCAAGGGTGTTCAGCTCGCCCTGGAGGGCGGCGGCCTTGGAGTTGTCCGCGGCCGTGGTGACGGCGGAGGAGACCTCGGCGCTCAGGTCCAGGTCGAGGACCGGCATCTCGAGGGTCTCGGTCACCGGCTCGGCCGAGGGGGACGCGCTCGCCGTGCCGGCCATCGCCAGGGTGCTGAGAACGCCACCGGCAACTCCGGCGCGGACCGCGAGCTTCGTGGCGCTACGACGGGGCTTCCGGTGGCTGGGTATGTGAGCGGTGTGGGACATGGGACAACCGCTATCAGGGGGCCGGGCCTCGCTTCAAGAAACGTGGTCTGCGCCACAGTTGTGCCGCAACGACGACAACCGGGCGCGTCGCGGAGCTTATTGACGCCGTAACGGGCGAATCGGACACCCCCGTGCAGGCCTGTGATCATGGGCTTTCTCTAATAAGTCCGTTTTGATCTGGCGCCTACCATTCCTTTACACGGATGGCCAAGCCCGGTTTTCCCGGCGCGAAGTCGACGTGACGCACGTCACAGAAACCTCCCGTCGTGTCGGCCCCGTGCCCCTGTCGTGGCCGGCCCGTGATCTGGTCGTGCGGTGTTCGTGAGGCTCCGGCGGGTCGTCACGGGGCGTCCGTCGGCGGGCACGGACCGTCGCCGCGCTCCGCTCGTGAACGGGTGCACGCGCGGCGGCCGCGTCCACGTCCGTACCGGGCTCCTCCCTCGACCGGGTGAGGCGAGTGTCCATATCACCTGTCCTGCGGAGATCCAAATTTGCCTGCAAGCCCCATGGTTTGGTAGGGCAAGACCCTTCCTACCTGCGGTAACGGCCTTGGATGTCACCTTTGGTGATCAAGTGGATGCTTCGCGTACGTAGATCACCACTCATCGGACTTGATGATCGTTCGTCAGGTGGTGGAGATCACAAACTCGGTGTTGTTACCCGTGTCGCAGATCACAGACCGGCGGGCATAGGATGCGCACCAGCCGGGCTTGTGAACTGCCTCACATGCAAGCCGGCGCGGCGGTCCAACGGTCAAGGACGACTGGAAGGAGCGAGGGAGCGTGAATGCGTACGCACCCATCCTCGTGCTCGGCGCCCTAGGCGCAGGGTTTGCGATCTTCTCCGTGGTCATGGCCACGCTGATCGGTCCAAAACGGTACAACCGGGCCAAGCTCGACGCCTACGAGTGCGGTATCGAGCCGACCCCGCATCCGGCCGGCGGCGGCCGCTTCCCCATCAAGTACTACCTGACGGCGATGCTCTTCATCGTCTTCGACATCGAGATCGTCTTCCTCTACCCCTGGGCCGTCACCTTCGACGCCCTGGGGATCTTCGGGCTCGTCGAGATGCTGCTCTTCGTGCTCACCGTCTTCGTCGCCTACGCGTACGTCTGGCGGCGCGGCGGCCTGGAATGGGACTGAGGGGCTGAATTCCCATGGGACTGGAAGAGAAGCTGCCGAGCGGCTTCCTGCTGACCACCGTCGAACAAGCCGCGGGCTGGGTGCGCAAGTCATCCGTCTTCCCCGCGACCTTCGGCCTGGCCTGCTGCGCCATCGAGATGATGACCACGGGCGCCGGCCGGTACGACCTGGCGCGCTTCGGCATGGAGGTCTTCCGCGGCTCTCCGCGCCAGGCCGACCTGATGATCGTGGCCGGCCGGGTCAGCCAGAAGATGGCGCCGGTGCTGCGCCAGGTCTACGACCAGATGCCCGAACCCAAGTGGGTCATCTCCATGGGCGTCTGCGCCTCGTCGGGCGGCATGTTCAACAACTACGCGATCGTCCAGGGCGTCGACCACATCGTCCCGGTGGACATCTACCTGCCCGGCTGCCCGCCCCGCCCCGAGATGCTGATGGACGCGATCCTCAAGCTCCACCACAAGATCCAGACGTCCAAGCTCGGCGTGAACCGGGAAGAGGCGGCCCGTGAGGCGGAGGAGGCGGCCCTCAAGGCGCTCCCCACCATCGAGATGAAGGGGCTGCTGCGGTGAGCCAGACCCAAGAGCCGGAGAACGGCCACCTGCCGGCCCCGCGCGGCTCCGCCGGCGAGGTCATCGGCGTCCGCAAGGGCATGTTCGGCGCGAACGAGGGCGGCGACACCAGCGGCTACGGCGGCCTGGTCCGCCCGGTGGTCCTGCCCGGCGCCTCCGCCCGCCCGTACGGCTCGTACTTCGACGAGGTCGCCGACGAGCTCGAAGGGGCCCTGGAGGAACACGGCCTGGTCCCGGAGAACGCGATCGAGAAGACGGTCGTCGACCGCGGCGAGATCACCTTCCACATCGCCCGCGAGCACCTCCTCCGCGTCGCCCGCACCCTGCGCGACGACCCGGCCCTGCGCTTCGAGCTGTGCACCGGCGTCTCGGGCGTGCACTTCCCGCACGACAAGGGCCGCGAGCTGCACGCCGTCTACCACCTGCGCTCGCTCACCCACGGCCGGCTCATCCGGCTGGAGGTCACCGCCCCCGACACCGACCCGCACGTCCCCTCGTTGGTCGAGGTCTACCCGACCAACGACTGGCACGAGCGGGAGGCGTACGACTTCTTCGGCCTGATCTTCGACGGGCACCCGGCCCTCACCCGGATCATGATGCCGGACGACTGGCAGGGCTTCCCGCAGCGCAAGGACTACCCGCTCGGCGGCATTCCCGTCGAGTACAAGGGCGCCCAGATCCCGGCTCCCGACCAGCGGAGGTCGTACAGCTGATGTCCACGTCGAACCACACGGCCCACGACGCCGGCCACGCGGCGTCCCGCGAGACCACCGAGGGCACCGTCTACACGGTCACCGGCGGGGACTGGGACGAGATCGTCCGCTCGGCGGCCAAGGCCGACGACGAGCGGATCGTCGTCAACATGGGTCCGCAGCACCCCTCCACCCACGGAGTGCTCCGGCTGATCCTGGAGATCGACGGCGAGACGGTCACCGAGGCCCGCTGCGGCATCGGCTACCTCCACACCGGGATCGAGAAGAACCTCGAATTCCGCAACTGGACGCAGGGCACCACCTTCGTCACGCGCATGGACTACCTGACGCCGTTCTTCAACGAGGCGGCGTACTGCCTGGGCGTGGAGAAGCTGCTCGGCATCACCGACCAGGTCCCCGACCGGGCCTCGGTCATCCGGGTGCTGCTGATGGAGCTCAACCGGATCTCCTCGCACCTGGTGTGCATCGCCACCGGCGGCATGGAGCTGGGCGCCACCACCATCATGATCTACGGGTTCCGGGACCGCGAACTGGTCCTCGACCTCTACGAGCTGATCACCGGCCTGCGCATGAACCACGCGTTCATCCGCCCCGGCGGCCTCGCCCAGGACCTGCCCCCGGGCGCCATGGAGCGGCTGCGCGAGTTCGTGAAGACGTTCAAGAAGAACCTGCCGGAGTACGACAAGCTCGCCACCGGCAACCCCATCTTCAAGGCCCGCATGCAGGACGTCGGCTACCTCGACCTCACCGGCTGCATGGCCCTCGGCGCCACCGGCCCGATCCTGCGCTCCGCCGGACTCCCGCACGACCTGCGCAAGTCCGACCCGTACTGCGGCTACGAGACCTACGAGTTCGACGTGCCGACCACCGAGACCTGCGACTCCTACGGGCGGTTCCTGATCCGCCTGGAGGAGATGCGCCAGTCCCTGCGGATCGTCGAGCAGTGCCTGGAGCGGCTGGAGCCCGGACCGGTCATGGTCGCCGACAAGAAGATCGCCTGGCCGGCGCAGCTGGCCATGGGCCCGGACGGGCTCGGCAACTCCCTCGACCACATCAGGAACATCATGGGCACCTCCATGGAGGCCCTCATCCACCACTTCAAGCTGGTGACCGAGGGCTTCCGGGTGCCGGCCGGCCAGGCGTACGCGGCCGTCGAGTCCCCCAAGGGCGAGCTCGGCGTCCACGTCGTCTCCGACGGCGGCACCCGTCCCTACCGGGTCCACTTCCGCGACCCGTCCTTCACCAACCTGCAGGCCATGGCCGCGATGTGCGAGGGCGGCCAGGTGGCCGACGTCATCGTCGCCGTCGCCTCCATCGACCCCGTGATGGGAGGCGTCGACCGATGACAGAGATCGGCCCCACGCGTCTGGGCATGCCGCAACTCCCGGCCCCGGACTACCCGGCGGACGTCCGCGCCCGGCTGGAGGCGGACGCCGCGGAGGTCGTCGCCCGCTACCCCGACAGCCGGTCCGCCCTGCTGCCGCTGCTGCACCTGGTGCAGTCGGAGGAGGGCCACGTCACGCGCACCGGCATGCGGTTCTGCGCCGAGGTGCTGGGACTGACCACCGCCGAGGTCACCGCGGTCGCCACCTTCTACACCATGTACCGCCGCAAGCCCTCGGGCGACTACCAGGTCGGCGTGTGCACCAACACCCTGTGCGCGGTCATGGGCGGCGACGCCATCTTCGAGGAGCTCAAGGAACACCTCGGCGTCGGCAACAACGAGACCACCGCCGACGGCAAGGTCACGCTGGAGCACATCGAGTGCAACGCGGCCTGCGACTTCGCCCCCGTGGTGATGGTCAACTGGGAGTTCTTCGACAACCAGACCCCCCAGTCCGCCAAGGCCCTCGTGGACGACCTGCGGGCCGGCCGCCCCGTCTCCCCGACCCGCGGCGCCCCCCTGTGCACGTACAAGGAGACCGCCCGGATCCTGGCCGGCTTCCCCGACGAGCGCCCCGGCGCGGTCGAGGCGAGCGGCGGCGCCGGCCCGGCCTCCCTGGTGGGCCTGCGCATCGCGCGCGGGGAGAACCCGCACCCGTCGATCGTGCACCCGCGCGGTGAGAGCAGCGCCGAAGGAGGGGAGTGATGACCGTGGATTCCAGGGAAAGTCATGGGGGTACCTCCCAGCCGGCGGCCGGGGGAGGGACGAGCCCGGACAAGCTCCTCGCGCCCGTCCTGTCGGCGTTCTGGGACGACCCGCGGTCGTGGACGCTGGAGACCTACCGGCGCCACGAGGGCTACGAGGGCCTGCGCAAGGCCCTGGCGATGACCCCGGACGAGGTCATCGCCTACGTCAAGGACTCCGGGCTGCGCGGCCGCGGCGGCGCCGGCTTCCCCACGGGCATGAAGTGGCAGTTCATCCCGCAGGGCGACAACAAGCCGCACTACCTCGTGGTCAACGCGGACGAGTCCGAGCCGGGCACCTGCAAGGACATCCCGCTGATGTTCGCCAACCCGCACTCGCTCATCGAGGGCATCGTGATCGCCTGCTACGCGATCCGCTCCCAGCACGCCTTCATCTACCTGCGCGGCGAGGTCGTCCCCGTGCTGCGCCGCCTGCACGAGGCCGTGCGCGAGGCGTACGAGGCCGGCTTCCTCGGCAAGGACGTGCTCGGCAGCGGCCTGGACCTCGACCTCACCGTGCACGCGGGCGCGGGCGCGTACATCTGCGGCGAGGAGACCGCCCTGCTGGACTCCCTCGAAGGCCGGCGCGGACAGCCCCGGCTGCGTCCTCCCTTCCCCGCGGTGGAAGGCCTCTACGCCTGTCCCACCGTGGTGAACAACGTGGAGTCCATCGCGTCGGTTCCCGCGATCCTGAACCGGGGCAAGGAGTGGTTCAAGTCGATGGGGACCGAGAAGTCCCCCGGCTTCACCCTCTACTCCCTGTCCGGCCACGTCGCCGGCCCCGGCCAGTACGAGGCCCCGCTCGGCATCACGCTGCGCCAGCTCCTCGACATGAGCGGCGGGATGCGGCCCGGGCACCGGCTGAAGTTCTGGACCCCCGGCGGCTCCTCCACCCCGATGTTCACCGACGAGCACCTCGACGTCCCGCTGGACTACGAGGGCGTGGGCGCGGCCGGCTCGATGCTCGGCACCAAGGCCCTGCAGTGCTTCGACGAGACCACCTGCGTGGTGCGGGCCGTCACCCGGTGGACCGAGTTCTACGCCCACGAGTCCTGCGGCAAGTGCACCCCCTGCCGCGAAGGAACGTACTGGCTGGTGCAGTTGCTGCGCGACATCGAGGCCGGCAAGGGCGTCATGACCGACCTCGACAAGCTGGCCGACATCGCCGACAACATCAACGGCAAGTCCTTCTGCGCCCTCGGCGACGGCGCGGCCAGCCCCATCTTCTCCTCGCTGAAGTACTTCCGCGAGGAGTACGAGCAGCACATCACGGGCAAGGGCTGCCCCTTCGACCCCAGGAAGTCGACCCTCTGGGCCGACACGGAGGTGAACGCATGACCGTCGCCACTGATGCGCCCTCCGGGGGCGGCGAGGCCCAGGTCCCGCCCGAGGAGCTGGTCTCGCTCACCATCGACGGCGTCCAGCTCTCGGTGCCCAAGGGCACGCTGGTCATCCGGGCCGCCGAGCAGATCGGCGTGGAGATCCCCCGGTTCTGCGACCACCCCCTGCTCGACCCGGCCGGCGCCTGCCGGCAGTGCATCGTGGAGGTGGAGGGCCAGCGCAAGCCGATGGCCTCCTGCACCATCACCTGCACCGACGGCATGGTGGTCAAGACCCAGCTCACCTCGGAGGTCGCCGACAAGGCGCAGCGCGGGGTGATGGAGCTGCTGCTCATCAACCACCCGCTGGACTGCCCGGTCTGCGACAAGGGCGGCGAGTGCCCGCTGCAGAACCAGGCCATGTCGCACGGCAACGCCGAGTCCCGGTTCGAGGGCCGCAAGCGGACCTACGAGAAGCCGGTCCCGATCTCCGCGCAGGTGCTGCTGGACCGCGAGCGGTGCGTGCTGTGCGCGCGCTGCACCCGCTTCTCCCACCAGGTCGCCGGCGACCCGATGATCGAGCTGCTGGAGCGCGGCGCCCTGCAGCAGGTGGGCACCGGTGAGGGCGACCCGTTCGAGTCGTACTTCTCCGGCAACACCATCCAGATCTGCCCGGTGGGCGCGCTGACCTCGGCGGCGTACCGGTTCCGCTCCCGCCCCTTCGACCTGGTCTCCTCGCCCGGCGTGTGCGAGCACTGCGCCGGCGGCTGCGCCACCCGCACCGACCACCGCCGCGGCAAGGTGCTGCGCCGGCTCGCCGCGGAGGACCCGGAGGTCAACGAGGAGTGGATCTGCGACAAGGGCCGCTTCGCCTTCCGCTACGCCCAGCGCCCGGACCGGCTGACCAAGCCGCTGGTCCGTAACGCCGCGGGCGTGCTGGAGGAGGCGAGCTGGCCGGAGGCGCTGGAGGCGGCCGCCCGGGGCCTGACGGCCGCGCGCGGCCGGGCGGGCGTCCTGACCGGCGGCCGCCTCACCGTCGAGGACGCGTACGCCTACGCCAAGTTCGCCCGGGTCGTGCTCGACACCAACGACATCGACTTCCGGGCCCGGGTGCACAGCTCCGAGGAGGCCGACTTCCTCGCCTCCGCCGTGGCCGGCCGCGGGGTCGACCTCGGCGGGGCCGGGGTCACGTACGCCGCGCTGGAGGCGGCCCCGGCCGTGCTCCTGGCCGGTATCGAGGCCGAGGAGGAGGCCCCCGGGGTCTTCCTGCGGCTGCGCAAGGCCCACCGCAAGCACCGCCAGCAGACCTTCGCGCTGGCGCCGTTCGCGACCCGCGGGCTGGAGAAGGCCGGCGGCACGCTGCTGGCCGCGGCCCCCGGCACCGAACCGGAGTGGCTCGACGCCCTGGCCTCCCGGACCGGGCTGGAGCAGGGCGGCGAGGCGGCCGCCGAGGCGCTGCGCCGGCCGGGCGCGGTCCTCGTGGTCGGCGAGCGGCTCGCCGGGGTGCCCGGCGCGCTGACCGCCGCCGTCCGCGCGGCCACCGCGACCGGGGCCCGGCTGGTGTGGATCCCGCGCCGGGCCGGTGAGCGGGCCGCGGTCGAGGCGGGGGCGCTGCCCTCGCTGCTGCCGCACGGCCGCCCGGCCACCGACCCGCGGGCCCGCGAGGAGGTGGCCCGCGCCTGGGGCCTGTCCGAACTGCCGCACCGCTACGGGCGCGACACCGGCCAGATCGTCGAGGCGGCGGCCGGCGGCGAACTGGGCGCGCTGCTCGTCGGCGGCGTGGAGATCGCCGACCTGCCCGACCCGGCCCGGGCCCGGCAGGCACTGGCCGAGGCCTTCGTGGTCTCGCTGGAGCTGCGCCCGAGCGAGGTCACCGCGCACGCGGACGTGGTGCTGCCGGTGGCCGCGGTCGCCGAGAAGCCGGGCACCTTCATCAACTGGGAAGGCCGGGTGCGGATGTTCGAGGCCGCCCTCAAGCCCGACCAGATGACCCGCCCGCTGGCCCCGCCGGACGTCCGGGTCCTGGACCGGCTCGCCGACGCCGCGGACCGGCGCCTGGGCCTGCCCGACGTGCACGCCGTACGCCGTGAGCTGGACGCGCTCGGACCGTGGACCGGTGAACGGGCCTCGGAGCACCGTGCGGACGCCCGGCCCGTGCCCCGGCCGGGCCGCGGCGAGGCGGTCCTCGCGGGCCACCGGATGCTGCTCGACCTGGGCCGGCTCCAGGAGGGCGACGAGGCGCTGGCGGCCACCCGGCACGAGGCCCCGGCCCGGCTGTCGGCGGCCACCGCCGAGGAGTCGGGGGTCAAGGACGGCGACGTCCTGGCCGTCACCGGCCCGGCCGGCACGGTCACCTTCCCGCTGCGGGTGACGGCCATGCCGGACCGGGTGGTCTGGCTCCCGATGAACTCCACCGGCGGCGGGGTCACCGCGGACACCGGCGCCCGCCCGGGCGAGCTGGTCCGCATCGGTCCGGCGGTCCCGCCCGCCGGCAGCAGCGACGCCACAGCGGAGGTGGAGGCGTGAACCCCGTACCCGGTCACTTCGTACCGCTCGCGGCCGAGGACCTTTCCCTGTTCGGCCGGGACGTCTGGTGGCTCGTCGTCCTGAAGGCCGCGTTCTGCTTCGCCTTCCTGATGGTCACCGTGCTGGTGTCCATCGTGTGGGAGCGCAAGGTGGTGGCCTGGATGCAGCTGCGCATCGGGCCCAACCGGCACGGACCCTGGGGCATGCTCCAGTCGCTCGCCGACGGCGTGAAGCTGATGCTCAAGGAGGACGTGGTCGTCAAGCGGGCCGACAAGGTCGTCTACGTGCTGGCCCCGATCGTCGCGGCGATCCCGGCCTTCATGGCGATCGCGGTCATCCCGTTCGGCCCGCCCGGCAACGAGATCTCCATCTTCGGCCAGCGCACCACGATGCAGCTGACCGACCTGCCGATCGCCGTCCTCTACATCCTGGCGGTCGCCTCGGTCGGCATCTACGGCATCGTGCTCGCCGGCTGGTCGTCCGGGTCGACGTACCCGCTGCTCGGCGGTCTGCGCTCGTGCGCGCAGATGATCTCCTACGAGATCGCCATGGGCGCGGCCTTCGCCTCGGTCTTCCTCTACTCCGGCTCGATGTCCACCTCGGCCATCGTCGAGGCGCAGGCGGACCGCTGGTACATCGTGCTGCTGCCGGTGTCGTTCCTCATCTACATCGTCACGATGGTCGGCGAGACCAACCGGGCGCCGTTCGACATGCCGGAGTCCGAGGGCGACCTGGTCGGCGGCTTCAACACCGAGTACTCGTCGATCAAGTTCGCGATGTTCATGCTCGCCGAGTACGTCAACATGGTCACCGTCTCGGCCGTCGCCACCACCCTGTTCCTGGGCGGCTGGCGGGCCCCGGCGCCGATCTCCACGTACTGGGAGGGCGCCAACCACGGCTGGTGGCCGCTGCTCTGGTTCGTGATCAAGGTGCAGCTGCTGCTGTTCTTCTTCATCTGGCTGCGCGGCACGCTGCCGCGCGTGCGCTACGACCAGCTGATGAAGCTCGGCTGGAAGGTGCTCATCCCGGTCTCCGTGGTCTGGCTGATGCTGGTCGCCACCGTCCGGGCGCTGCGCAACGAGCGCTACGAGTTCGGCGACATCGTGCTGTACGTGGGCGGAGGCGTGGTGGCCGTGCTGCTCCTCTCCCTCGTCGTGGACCTGTTCCGCGACCGCAAGGAGAAGGCCGGGGCCGCCCGGCAGTCCGGCGCGCAGCCGCAGGGCGAGGTCTTCGACCCGATGGAGGGCGGCTTCCCGGTCCCGCCGAAGCCCGGCCAGCAGGCCGCACCCGTACCGCGCCGCCGGCCGCGTACGGACCGGGAACTGATCGCCAGCGGCGGGGCGAACGCCGACAGCGACCGAGAGGAGGGCTGAGAGGTGTCTGACGAACAGTGGCAGAACCCCGTGGCCGGCTTCGGCGTGACCTTCAAGGCCATGTTCAAGAAGCGGCTCACGGAGCAGTACCCGGAGCAGAAGAAGACCACGGCGCCGCGTTTCCACGGACGCCACCAGCTCAACCGGCATCCGGACGGGCTGGAGAAGTGCATCGGGTGCGAGCTGTGCGCCTGGGCCTGTCCCGCCGACGCGATCTACGTGGAGGGCGCGGACAACACGGAGGAGGAGCGCTACTCCCCGGGCGAGCGCTACGGCCGCGTCTACCAGATCAACTACGCCCGCTGCATCCTGTGCGGGCTGTGCGTCGAGGCGTGCCCGACCCGGGCGCTGACCATGACCAACGAGTTCGAACTGGCCGACTCCAGCCGCGCCTCGCTCATCTACACCAAGGAGCAGCTGCTGGCCGGACTGACCGAGGGCATGGTCGAGGCCCCGCACGCGATGTTCCCCGGCACGGACGAGCAGGACTACTACCGCGGCCAGGTGACGGGCGCCGCGCCCGGCACCGAGCGGCAGGTGGCCGTCTCCAAGGGCGAGCAGCCCTCCGGAGAGGAGGTGGAGGCGTGAGCCCGCTGGCCGCACCGCTCGCCGCGGCGGCCTCCACCGGTGAGGCCGTGCAGTTCTGGATCCTGGGCACCGTGGCCGTGATCGGCGCGCTGTGCACGATCCTGATGAAGAAGGCGGTGCACAGCGCCCTGTGCCTGGCCGGGACGATGATCATCCTGGCGGTCTTCTACCTCGCCAACGGGGCGTACTTCCTGGGCGTGGTCCAGGTGGTCGTCTACACCGGCGCCATCATGATGCTCTTCCTGTTCGTGGTCATGCTGGTCGGTGTCACCGCCGCCGACTCGCTGAAGGAGACCCTCAAGGGCCAGCGCTGGCTGGCCCTGCTGTGCGGGCTCGGCTTCGGCATCCTGCTGGTCGCCGGTATCCGGCACGCCCAGCTGAACCACTCCAACGGGCTCGGCAAGGTCAACTCCGCCGGCCAGGTGGAGGGTCTGGCGGAGCTGATCTTCACCAAGTACGTCTTCGCCTTCGAGATCACCGGCGCCCTGCTGATCACCGCGGCCGTCGGTGCGATGGTGCTCACCCACCGCGAGCGCACCGAACGGGCCGCCACCCAGCGGGAGCTGTCCGAGCGGCGCGTGCGCGAGGGCGTCCAGCTCCCGCCGCTGCCCGCCCCCGGCGTCTACGCCCGGCACAACGCCGTGGACGTCCCCGCCCTGCTGCCCGACGGCACCCCGGCCGACCTCAGCGTCAGCCGGACCCTGCGCGAGCGCGGCCAGGTCCGCGACGTGTCGGGGCAGGCGCTGGAGGACCTCAAGGCCCTGGAGCAGCGTGCGGCCGAGCGCCTGGGCCGGGACAACTCCCGTGAGGAGGCCTCGAAGTGAATCCGGTCAACTACCTGTACCTCGCGGCGCTGCTGTTCACCATCGGCGCGGCCGGCGTGCTGATCCGGCGGAACGCGATCGTGCTGTTCATGTGCATCGAGCTGATGCTCAACGCCTGCAACCTCGCGTTCGTCACCTTCTCCCGGATGCACGGCAACCTCGACGGGCAGGTCATCGCCTTCTTCACGATGGTCGTCGCCGCCGCGGAGGTCGTGGTGGGCCTGGCGATCATCGTGTCGCTGTTCCGTACCCGCCACTCGGCCTCGGTCGACGACGCCAGCCTGATGAAGCTGTAAGGGGTCCCTGACAGTGGAGAATCTGATTGCGCTGCTCGTCGCGGCGCCCCTGCTCGGAGCGGCGGTGCTGCTCTGCGGCGGCCGCCGCCTCGACAAGACCGGCCACTGGCTCGGCACCCTGCTCGCCGCCGTCTCGTTCGGCATCGGCGTGGTCCTCTTCGCGGACATGCTCGGCAGGAGCGCCGACGACCGGGCCCTGTACCAGAAGCTGTGGACCTGGATCCCGGTCGAGGGCTTCCGGGCGGACGTCGCCTTCCAGCTCGACCAGCTCTCGATGACCTTCGTGCTGCTGATCACCGGGGTGGGCACGCTCATCCACGTGTACTCGATCGGGTACATGGAGCACGACGAGCGCCGGCGCCGCTTCTTCGGCTACCTGAACCTGTTCCTCGCGGCCATGCTGCTGCTGGTCCTCGCCGACAACTACCTGCTGCTGTACGTCGGCTGGGAGGGCGTGGGCCTGGCCTCGTACCTGCTCATCGGCTTCTGGCAGCACAAGCCCAGCGCGGCCACCGCCGCCAAGAAGGCCTTCCTGGTCAACCGGGTCGGCGACGTGGGCCTGTCGATCGCGATCATGCTGATGTTCACCACGTTCGGCACCTTCACCTTCGGGCCGGTGCTGGCGAGCGTCGGCAGGACCTCCGAGGGCACGCTGACGGCGATCGGCCTGATGCTGCTGCTCGCCGCGTGCGGCAAGTCGGCGCAGGTCCCGCTGCAGTCCTGGCTCGGGGACGCGATGGAGGGCCCGACCCCGGTCTCGGCCCTGATCCACGCGGCCACCATGGTCACCGCCGGCGTCTACCTGATCGTCCGCTCCGGAGCGGTCTTCAACGCCTCGCCGGACGCCCAGCTCGTGGTGGCGATCGTGGGCGCGGTCACGCTGATCTTCGGTGCGGTCGTCGGTTGCGCCAAGGACGACATCAAGAAGGCGCTGGCCGGCTCGACCATGTCGCAGATCGGCTACATGGTGCTGGCCGCCGGCCTCGGCCCGATCGGCTACGCCTTCGCGATCATGCACCTGGTCACGCACGGCTTCTTCAAGGCCGGGCTCTTCCTCGGCGCCGGGTCGGTCATGCACGGCATGAACGACGAGGTGGACATGCGCAAGTACGGCGGCCTGCGGAAGTACATGCCGGTCACCTTCGTGACCTTCGGCCTGGGCTACCTGGCCATCATCGGCTTCCCCGGCCTGTCCGGCTTCTGGTCCAAGGACAAGATCATCGAGGCCGCCTTCGCCAAGGGCGGCACCGAGGGCTGGATCCTGGGCGGGGTCGCCCTGCTGGGCGCGGCGATCACCGCGTTCTACATGACCCGCGTGATGCTGATGACCTTCTTCGGCGAGAAGCGCTGGCAGCCCGCCCCCGACGCGGACGCGGTGGCGAGCGCCGAACCGGCCGCCGAGCACCACGCCGGGCAGCTGCCCCACCCGCACGAGTCGCCGAAGTCCATGACGATCCCGATGATCGTGCTGGCCTTCGGATCGGTCTTCGCGGGCGCCCTGTTCAGCTTCCACAACTCCTTCGTGACCTGGCTGGAGCCGGTCACCTCCTTCGAGCACGGCCACCCGCCGATCGGCGCGGCGGCCATCACCGGCGCCACCGTCGTGGCCCTGGTCGTCGGCGTGGCGATCGCGTACGCCATGTACGGCCGCAAGCCGGTCCCGGTCGTCGCCCCGCGCGGCAGCGTCCTCACCCGGGCCGCCCGCCGCGACCTGCTCCAGGACGACTTCAACCACGTGGTGCTGGTGCGCGGCGGCGAGCACCTGACCCGCTCGCTCGTGTACGTCGACCACAGCCTGGTCGACGGAGTGGTCAACGGCACGGCCGCCTCGGTCGGCGGACTGTCGGGCCGGCTGCGCAGGCTGCAGAACGGCTACGCCCGCAGCTACGCGGTGTCGATGTTCGGGGGCACGGCGGTCCTGATCGCCGCGACCCTCCTGATGAGGGGGGTGTGAGATGAGTTTCCCGCTGCTCACCCTGACGGCCGCGGTCCCCGCGGCCGGCGCGGTCCTCACGGCGGCCGTCCCGGCCGCCCGCCGGACCGCCGCGAAGTGGCTGGCCCTGGTGGTCTCCCTCGCCACGCTCGCGCTGGCCGTGCTCGTCGCGGTCCGCTTCGAGCCGGGCGGCGCCCGCTACCAGCTCACCGAGTCGCACTGGTGGATCAAGGACTTCGGGGTCCGCTACGCCCTGGGCGTGGACGGCATCGGCGTGGTGCTGATCGCGCTCACCGCCCTGCTGATCCCGTTCATCATCCTGGCCGGGTGGCACGATGCCGACCCGTTGGAGAACAAGAGTCGTCGCTGGCGTCCCACCCAGGGATTCTTCGCCCTGATCCTGATGGTCGAGGCGATGGTCGTCATCTCCTTCGAGGCCACCGACGTCTTCCTCTTCTACGTCTTCTTCGAAGCCATGCTCGTCCCGATGTACTTCCTCATCGGCGGCTTCGGGGACCGCGCCACTTCCTCCCGATCAGCCGCTGCCGCGGCGGGGGGCACCGACGAGCACGCGGCCGCGCAGCGCTCGTACGCGGCGGTCAAGTTCCTCCTCTACAACCTGGTCGGCGGCCTGATCATGCTGGCCGCGGTCATCGGCCTGTACGTGGTCGCCGGGAACTTCTCGCTCCAGGAGATCGCCGCCGCCCGCGCCGCGGGCACGCTGGACATGGCGACGAACACCGAACGCCTGCTGTTCCTCGGCTTCTTCTTCGCCTTCGCGGTGAAGGCCCCGCTGTGGCCGCTGCACACCTGGCTGCCCAACGCCATGGGTGAGGCCACCGCCCCGGTCGCCGTCCTGATCACCGCGGTGGTCGACAAGGTCGGCACCTTCGCGATGCTCCGCTTCTGCCTCGGGCTGTTCCCGGACGCCAGCAAGTGGGCCACCCCGGTGATCCTGGTCCTGGCCCTGATCAGCATCGTCTACGGCGCGCTGCTCGCGGTCGGGCAGCGGGACATCAAGCGGCTGGTCGCCTACGCCTCGATCTCCCACTTCGGGTTCATCATCCTGGGCATCTTCGCGATGACCAGCCAGGGCCAGTCCGGCGCCACCCTCTACATGGTCAACCACGGCCTGTCGACGGCGGCGCTGATGCTGGTCGCCGGCTTCCTGATCTCGCGGCGCGGTTCCCGGCTCATCGCCGACTACGGCGGTGTGCAGAAGGTGGCGCCGGTGCTCGCCGGCACCTTCCTGATCGGCGGCCTCGCCACCCTGTCGCTGCCGGGCCTCGCGCCGTTCGTCAGCGAGTTCCTGGTCCTGGTCGGCACCTTCAGCCGCTACCCGGTGATCGGCATCGTCGCCACCTTCGGCATCGTGCTCGCCGCGCTCTACACGCTGGTGCTCTACCAGCGCACGATGACCGGCCCGGTGAAGGAGGAGGTCCGCACCATGCCGGACCTGCGCCTGCGCGAACTGCTGGTGGTGGCCCCGCTGATCGTGCTGCTCATCGGCCTCGGCGTCTACCCCAAGCCGCTCACCCAGATCGTCAACCCGGCGGTGGAGCACACCATGTCGGACGTCAAGCAGAAGGACCCCGCGCCGGAAGTGGAGGCGGCCAAGTGAGCACGACAGCGGTCCACGGCCTGTGGACGGCGGCGGCCGATCCGCTCGACCGGATCCCGGCCCCGCACATCGAGTACGCCCAGCTCGCGCCCACGCTGATCGTGGTCGGCGCGGCCGTGGTCGGCGTCCTGGTCGAGGCGTTCGTCCCGCGCAGGGCCCGCTACGTGACCCAGGTGGTCCTCGCCTTCGTCGCGCTGGCCGCGGCCTTCGCGGCGGTGGTGGCGCTCGCCGGCGCCGGGTACGCCTCCGGCAAGGCGCAGATCGCCGCGATGGGCGCCCTCGCGGTGGACGGCCCGGCGCTGTTCCTCCAGGGCACCATCCTGCTGGCGTCGGTGGTCGCCGTCTTCACCTTCGCCGAACGCCGCCTGGACCCGGCCGCCCACGGCAAGCGGATCGACTCCTTCGCCGCGCAGGCGGCGTCCGTACCGGGCAGCGACAGCGAACAGGCCGCGGTCAAGGCCGGCTTCACCACCACCGAGGTCTTCCCGCTCGCCCTGTTCGCGATCGCCGGCATGCTGATCTTCCCGGCGGCCAACGACCTGCTGACCCTGTTCGTCGCGCTGGAGGTCTTCTCCCTCCCGCTGTACCTCCTCTGCGCCCTCGCCCGCCGCCAGCGGCTGATGTCGCAGGAGGCGGCGGTGAAGTACTTCCTGCTGGGTGCCTTCTCCTCCGCCTTCCTCCTGTTCGGCATCGCCCTGCTGTACGGCTACGCCGGCTCGGTCTCGTACGCGGCCATCGCGGACGTGGTCGACGGCACGGTGGGCCGGATCGACCCGGCGCTGGCCGCCACCATGGGCAACGACGTGCTGCTGCTGATCGGCGGGGCGCTGGTGCTGATGGGCCTGCTGTTCAAGGTGGGCGCGGTGCCGTTCCACATGTGGACCCCGGACGTCTACCAGGGCGCCCCGACCCCGGTCACCGGCTTCATGGCGGCGGCCACCAAGGTGGCGGCCTTCGGCGCCCTGCTGCGGCTGCTGTACGTGGCCCTGCCGGGGATGCGCTGGGACTGGCGCCCGGTGATGTGGGGCGTGGCGATCGTCACGATGCTGGCCGGCGCCGTGATCGCGGTGACCCAGACCGACGTCAAGCGGCTGCTGGCCTACTCCTCGATCGCCCACGCGGGCTTCATCCTCGCGGGTGTGATCGCCACCTCCAAGGACGGCGTCTCGTCGGTCCTGTTCTACCTGGGCGCCTACTCCTTCGTGACCATCGGCGCCTTCGCCGTGGTCACGCTGGTCCGCGACGCGGGCGGCGAGGCCACGCACCTGTCCAAGTGGGCCGGCCTGGGCCGGCGTTCGCCGCTGACCGCGGCGGTCTTCGCCGTCTTCCTGCTCGCCTTCGCGGGCATTCCGCTGACCTCGGGCTTCGCGGGCAAGTTCGCGGTGTTCTCGGCGGCGGCGGAGGGCGGCGCGGGTGCCCTGGTCGTGGTCGGTGTGATCTCCTCGGCGATCGCGGCGTTCTTCTACATCCGGGTCATCGTCCTGATGTTCTTCAGCGAGCCGAAGGCGGACGGCCCGACCGTCGCCGTCCCCTCGTTCCTGACGATGACCACCATCGCCGTCGGCGTGGCGGTCACGGTGGCCCTGGGGCTGTTCCCCCAGTACTTCCTGGACCTGGCGGGCAGCGCGAGCACCTTCGTCCGCTGACCCCCACCGCACGGCCCGCAGGGCCCGGCTCCTCCGTGGAGCCGGGCCCTGCTGCCGTGCGGGGACGCGGCGGGTCAGCCGTGCGCGTGGGGGTGGGCCGCGGCGGCGGGACAGGTGACGGACGGGTTCCAGTTGTGGAAGGGGCCCGCCGGGTTCTTCTTGTACGCCCACATGTGGAGGTCGTAGTGCTTGGGCATGCCCGCCCAGTGGCCGGGCATGGGCCCGTCGAAGTCCAGGCCGAACATCTTCGGGCGGTCGTTCTTGGTGGTCAGGTCCTGGTCGCCGTCGGAGACCATCCATTCGACGGCGTACAGCTTGCGGCCGCCGCGCGGGCCCTTCTCGGGGCCGTAGACCAAGGTGGTGGGGCGCGCGGGGTCGGTGGAGCCCCAGTTGGACCACTTCACGTAGTGGTAGCCCATGGCGCCGGTGCCCTTGGGGTCGTTGAGGCAGTCGTCGCGGCGCTCGTAGCCGTCCTTGATCGCGGTCGCCTCGTCCACGTACCTGGCCGTCACCCGCAGGGCGGTCGCCATGTCCTGCATGGCCTGCCGGTCCCGGCGGTCGGGCGCGGGGCCGTCGACGGACTCGGCCGGCTGGGCGGCGGCCAGGGCTATGGACGCGGCTGCCGCGACGATCAGCGCGGCCTTCACGGGACGTGCGGGCATCGGGACTCCTTGGCCGGAGGGAGGCGGTGCGGGCTCCCCGGCCCGCCCCTTCCGTCCACCTTGTGGGGGACGGACCCGTACCCGCACGTGGCGCGCCCCCAAATGGGGGGCGCGCCCGGTGCGCTCCCTACCGGCCGCCGACGATGCGGCCGGTCACCTCGCCGAGCCCGACGCGGGTGCCGTCCGGGCCCGGGGCCCAGGCGGTCAGGGTGACCTCGTCGCCGTCCTCCAGGAAGGTGCGCTTGCCGTCGGCGAGCTCGATCGCGTCGCGGCCGTTCCAGGTGAGCTCCAGCAGGGAACCGCGCTGGGCCGTCTCGGGGCCGCTGACCGTGCCCGAGCCGAAGACGTCACCGGTGCGCAGCGAGGCCCCGTTGACGGTCATGTGGGCGAGCTGCTGGGCGGCGGTCCAGTACATGGTGGCGAACGGCGGGTGCGCCACCTCCTGACCGTTGATCGCGACGGTGATGCGCAGGTCGAAACCGCCCTCCTCGATGCCTTCGGCGGAGTCGTCCAGGTACGGCAGCAGCGGGAGGTCCCGCGCCGGCGGCGCCACCCGGGCCGCGTCCAGGGCCTCCAGCGGGGTCACCCAGGCGGAGACCGAGGTGGCGAAGGACTTGCCCAGGAAGGGGCCCAGCGGCACGTACTCCCAGGCCTGGATGTCGCGCGCGGACCAGTCGTTGAGCAGGAACAGCCCGAAGACGTGGTCGCGGAAGTCGCCCAGCGCGACGGGGGAGCCGAGCGCGGAGGGGGTGCCGACGACGAAGCCGACCTCGGCCTCGATGTCGAGCTTGACGGAGGGCCCGAAGACGGGCGCGGCGTCGGTGGGGGCCTTGCGCTGGCCGGAGGGCCGTACGACGTCGGTCCCGGAGACCACGATCGTGCCGGAGCGGCCGTGGTAACCGATGGGCAGGTGCTTCCAGTTGGGGGTGAGCGGCTCGCCGTCCGGGCGGAAGATGCGGCCCACGTTGGTCGCGTGGTGCTCGCTGGCGTAGAAGTCGACGTAGTCGGCGACCTCGTACGGCAGGTGCAGGGTGACGTCGGAGAGGGCGTACGTGTGCGGCTCGACGGTGGCCCGGTGGCCGGGGTCGGTGACCCAGGCGGTGAGCGCCCGGCGCACGTCGTGCCAGGTGGTGCGCCCGGCGGCCAGCAGGGGGTTGAGCGTAGGCGCGGTCAGCACTTCGGCGTACGGCGAACCGAGCGCCAGGGCCACCGCACCCGCGTCGATCACATGCCCGCCGAGCCGTACACCGATACGGCGCCGCACGGAGTCCTGCGTGGTGTCCCGCGCCGTCGAGAAGACGCCGTAGGGCAGGTTGTGCGGGCCGAACGGGTCGCCCTCGGGCACGTCCAGGGGGCTCTGCTGGGGCATGGGTGCCGCCTCGCTTTCCACACGATCCGGGGGTGTCCCGGGAGACAGGCCACACGTTACGTGGCGGGTGGGGTCTGTGGGAGGCCGGATTGGGGCGCGATTTGTAGGACTTGTCCGAGGGGGTCCGTATCCTTGCCGGGTGACTTCCGCCCTCCCCTACGCCTTGATCGCCACCGACCTGGACGGGACTCTGCTGCGCGCCGGGGACACCGTCTCACGCCGCTCGTACACGGCGCTCGCGACGGCGCGCGCCGCGGGCGCCCAGCACATCATCGTCACCGGCCGCCCGGTCCCGCAGGTACGGCACGTGCTGTACGGCCTTGGGTACCGGGGGCTCGCGGTGTGCGGCCAGGGCGCGCAGGTGTACGACGCGGCGCGCGGGCGGGTGATCCACTCCGTGGCCCTGGACCGGGACCTGGCGGAGGTCGCACTCGGGAAGATCGAGGCGGAGATCGGCGAGGTCTACGTGGCGGTCAACCGGGTGGGCGTGGACGTGGAGATGCGGATGGGCCCCGGCTACCGGATGCCGCACCCGCACCTGGCGACGGTGCGGGTCGGCCGGCGGGCGGAGCTGTGGGCGGCGCCGATCAACAAGGTGCTGCTGCAGCATCCGGAGCTGGACGACGACGAGTTGACCCGGGTCGCCCGGAGCGTGGTCGGCGACCTGGTGAACGTCACCATGGCGGGCGAGCACACGGTGGAGCTCCAGCCGCCGGGCGTGGACAAGGGCAGCGGCCTGGCCCTGGCCGCGGACCGGCTGGGCATCGCCGCCCCGGAGACCATCGCCTTCGGGGACATGCCGAACGACATCCCGATGTTCGCGCGGTCGGGGCACGGGGTGGCGATGGCGAACGCCCACCGCGAACTGAAGGCGGTCGCGGACGAGGTGACCTCGTCCAACGAGGAGGACGGCGTCGCGGTGGTCCTGGAGCGGCTGTACTCCTGAAGGAGGCGGACCGCGCCCTCGGCTCCCCGCCGGCGTGCGAGCGCACCGGGGCGGGCCGGATCCATCCAGCCCGTGCGGCGTTTGGACGCACCCGGCGCGGAGCGCCCGGACGGGGTCCGGGGCGGAGCCCCGGTCTCCGGTCGTGTCAGGTCGCGGTACGCGGCAGGCGCCGCTCCCAGGTGCGGTGGAACACCACCTCCTTGCCCTCCGGCGTGACCTCCTCGCAGACCAGCTCGTTCGTCGCCACGAACGCCCCCGCCTCGCACGCCAGCGCCGAGTGGGACGTGATCCGCACGTCCCACCCCCGCTTGGGCCGGTGCAGCCGGATCCGCCGGTCCGACCGCGCCCGCGCGGACAACGCGTCCGACTCCTGGATCTCGTACACGTCCCGCGCCTCCTCCTCGACCTCCAGGCCGTCCGGATGGACCCGGGTCCCGCCGGGGCGAGGGTCCACCTCCAGCCGCCGGACACCCTTGGCCACGTCCCGCACCACCACCCGCTCCGGCCCCGGCTCGTCCAGCGTCACCGGCACCGACACCCCCAGCGGCTCCGCCTGCTCGGGCGGCTCGAAGCGCACCCGCGCATCGGCCGCGGACCGCGCCCGTACCGGCAGCTCCAGCGCGCTCGCCCCCGGCACCAGCGTCCACCCGGCCTCCGACCCGGCCCGCGGCCACACCCACGGCCAGTACGCCGAGGACAGCGCCAGCCGGATCCGGTGCCCGGGCGCGAAGGCGTGCCCGATCGCGTGCAGCGCGAACGACACCTCTTCCTCCGCCCCCGGCGGGGTCCACGGCACCGCCCGGTCCGGCCCCCGGCGCGCCGACAGGTTCAGCACGCCCCGCGTGACCAGCGTCGAGGCGCCGTCGGGCGCCACGTCGCACAGCCGGGCCGCGACCTGCCCGTACGGCACGTCCATCCGCAGCCGCAGCGTCACCCGGGGGTGGCCCAGGATCTCCAGCGGGGCGTCGGCGGGCACGGCGAACTCGAAGCACGCCGACTTCGCGTCCTCCTCCCGCTGGTCCGGCGGCAGGTCCGCCTCGTTGCCGAGCGGGAGGAAGCGGCCCGCGTCCAGCCCCGTGTGCTGAGGCGACGCCACCCGTACCGGCTCGCCCCGCAGGCCGTACGCCACCGGGGTGACCTGCGGCGAGGGCCAGGCCGGGTCCGCGACCCAGCGGCCGGGCAGGACCTCGTACGTCGTCGCCGGGCGGTGGGCGTCGCTGATCCACGAGCGCAGCAGCGGGTCCGCCGCCACCCCCGTGTCCACCCCCTTGAGCCAGTGGTCCCACCACCGCAGCGTCTCCTGGAGGAAGCCGATCGCCGGTCCGGGCGGCTGCGCCCGGTCCGGGTACTGGTGCGACCAGGGCCCGACGATCCCGCGCACCCGCTCGGCCGGCAGGTGCTCGACCAGCCGCAGCACCGCGTCCCGGTAGGGGTCGTGCCAGCCGCCCACGGCCAGGACGGCGGCGCGCACGGCCCCGTAGTCCTCGCGGACGCCGCCGCGGCGCCAGTAGTCGTCCCGGGTCTGGTGCGCCAGCCAGGTGTGCAGCAGCGGCTCCACCGCCTCCAGGCGGCCCAGCCACTGCTGCCGCCAGTCCTCGCCCGCGTACCGCGGGTCCGGGGGCCGGGCGGTGAACGCCAGCACGGCCGCGGCCCACGCGTGCATGTCCACGGCGAGCAGCGAGCCGCCCGTGTAGTGGACGTCGTCGTCGAAGCGGTCGTCGGTGGCGCAGACCGTCACGACCGCCTCCAGCGGCTCCGGCGCCAGGGCCGCGATCCGCAGGGCGACGGCGCCGCCCCAGGAGATCCCGAACATCCCCACCTTGCCCGTGCACCACGGCTGTCGCGCCAGCCACTCCACCACCGCCACCCCGTCGGCCAGCTCCTGCGCGTCGTGCACGTCCCCCGGCCGTCCGCCGCTGTTGCCGTGCCCGCGCACGTCCACCCGTACGGAGGCGTAGCCGTGGCCGGCGTACCAGGGGTGGCGCTGGGCGTCGCGCGCGGCGGTACGGTCGGTGAGCCGGTACGGCGTGTACTCCAGCAGGGCCGGCACCGGCTCCTCGGTCAGCGGCCGCCAGATCCGGGCGTAGAGGCGGGTCCCGTCGGGCAGGGGGATGCGGACGTCGTCATGGGTGGTGCCGCCGGCGACGGGGACGAGGTGGACCATGCTTTCCGTACCCTTCGGTCAGGGTTCTGGACGAAACACGCTCTCCGGATACAGGTGAAGAATTGCGCCGTTCACGAACATACCGGGGCCCTTCGGGCGGAGCTCCCGACAGGACCGGACAGGCGCTCTCCGTGATCGAAAACGGACGGGATACGCTGGCTTGAGTGATGGCAGCGACACATCGACAATCCAGGTGATCGTCAACGTGATCGGCAGCAGACAGGAGTACCCCTCGTGACCGTCGTCGGGCCGTTCGGACTGAGCGTGCGGGACCAGGCTCTCGAGACCGATGTCCAGGCGGGACTGGCCGCCGTCGAGGCGGGTCTGCTGGAGGCCACCAAGAGCGAAGTCCCCTTCATCACCGAGGCCGCCCAGCACCTGGTGCGGGCCGGAGGCAAGCGCTTCCGCCCCCTGCTGGTGATGCTGGCCGCGCAGTTCGGCGACCCCTACGCGCCGGGCATCGTGCCCTCCGCGGTGGTCGTGGAGCTGACCCACCTCGCCACGCTGTACCACGACGACGTCATGGACGAGGCGGAGGTCCGGCGCGGCGTCGACAGCGCCAACGCGCGCTGGGGCAACTCCGTTGCCGTCCTGACGGGTGACTTTCTGTTCGCCCGCGCCTCACACATTCTGGCGGACCTCGGCCCGGAGGCCGTCCGCATCCAGGCCGAGGCGTTCGAACGCCTGGTCACCGGCCAGATCCTGGAGACCGCGGGCCCGCGCGACGGCCGCGACCCGGTGGAGCACTACCTGGAGGTCATGGCCGGCAAGACCGGTTCGCTCGTCGCGGTCGCCTGCCGCTTCGGCGCCATGATGTCCGGCGCCGACGAGCGCGTGGTCGACATCCTCACGCAGTACGGCGAGCGGCTGGGCCTGGCCTTCCAGCTCGCCGACGACGTCCTGGACGTGGCCTCCGACTCCCACGAGTCCGGCAAGACCCCCGGCACCGACCTGCGCGAGGGCATCGCCACCCTGCCCGTGCTCCGGCTGCGCGAGGCGGCCGCCCGCGAGGGCCGGGCCGAGGACCTGGACCTCGTACGCTTGCTGGAGGGCGACCTGACGGACGACGCCCGGCACGCCGAGGCCCTGGCGCGGCTGCGCGCGCACCCCGCCCTGGAGCAGGCCCGCCGGGACACCGTGCGCTACGCCGAGGACGCGCGGGCGCTGCTGGCACCGCTGCCGGAGTGCACCGCGAAGGCGGCCCTGGTGGAGCTGTGCGACGCGGTGGTGCACCGCGCCGGCTGACGGCCGGCCGACCGCCGGGTGAGAGCACGTACAGGCCCCTCCGCCCCCTCCCTACCCCTACGGGAGGAGGGCGCAGGGGCCGCGTCGTGTCATCCCAGGGTTGTACGCGGAGTTGGCTCCGCGGGCTGACGCCCCGACCCGTCCGGGTTTGGTCCCATGGATGTACCAACCCCACCGGATCGGGTGAGCGCGGCGACACGGGGGTCGTCGCCCCAAACACAGAGGGCAGGTCACTGACATGGCAGGCAGCACGAAGACTTCTCGCAAGGCCGCGCGGTACGCCGTACCGGTCGCGGTGGCGGGCGTGGCCGCGGCGACCGTCGCGATGGTCCCGGCCTTCGCGAACGCCGGCAGCCCGGACCTGCCGAAGATCACGGCGCAGCAGCTCATCGAGAAGATCGCGGCCTCGGACGTGCAACAGCTGTCCGGCACGGCCAGGGTCACCACCGACCTCGGGCTGCCGAAGATCGCGAGCGGGCTGCTGGGCGGCGCCGGGATGACCGGCGGCTCGGCCGCGCCCGAGGACAAGCTCGCGCAGCTGGCGAGCGGCTCCCACACCTTCAAGGTGGCCGCGGACGGCCCGGACCGGCAGAAGGTGACCTTCCTCGACGGCAAGGACGAGTACAGCCTCGTCCACAACGGCGCGGACGTCTGGGGCTACGACTCCAAGTCCGACGAGGTCTTCCACGAGAAGGACCCGTACGCCGGCCAGGGCGAGAAGGGCAAGGGCGGCAAGGACGGCAAGTCCGGCAAGGAGCACAAGACCGCGGACCGGATGCCGACGACGCCCCAGCAGTTCGCCGAGGAGGCCCTCAAGGCCGCCGGCCCGACCACCGAGGTGAGCGTCGGCGAGAGCGCGCAGGTGGCCGGCCGGGACGCGTACCAGCTGGTGCTCAAGCCCAAGCAGGCCGGTTCCACGGTCGGTTCGGTCCAGATCGCCGTCGACGCCAAGAACGGCGTGCCGCTGCGCTTCCAGCTGCTGTCCAGCCAGGGCGGCAAGCCGATCGTGGACGCGGGCTTCACCAAGGTGGACTTCGCCGCCCCTGCGGCCGGCACCTTCGACTTCACCCCGCCCAAGGGCGCGAAGATCACCGAGGGCGGCGGCGAGCACCGCGCCGGGGACCACGCCGGCAAGGACGCCGACAAGGGCTTCAAGGGCCTGGAGATGCTGCCCGGGTTCGACGGCCTGGCCGGCGCCGGCGGCAAGGGCGGCGAGACCAAGGTCATCGGTGAGGGCTGGTCCACCATCGCCCGCATCGACTCCGGCACGGGCAAGGGCCTGAAGGAGCTGGAGAACGACAAGAACGCGCCGAAGCAGGCCAAGGACTTCCTGAGCTCCCTCGGCGAGAAGGTCTCCGGGAGCTTCGGCGAGGGCCGCGTCCTGTCGACCCGCCTGGTCAACGCCCTGGTCACGGACGACGGCAAGGTCTACGTCGGCGCCGTCACCAAGGACGCGCTGGTGAAGGCGGCCGAGGCGAACAAGTAGCACGGGCGACCGTACCGCCAGGAGGAGCCGATGGGCCGGGACCGGGTGTCCCGGCCCATCGGCGTGCCGTACCGTGAACGGCATGTCGAGACACGTCACCATCCGCCTGGACGAGGAGTTCCACGACCGCCTCAAGGCGCGTGCGGCGGCCCTGGGGACGACCGTGTCCGCGCTGATCACCGAGGTCACGGAACGCGAACTGGACGAGGACCGCAAGGACTTCCTGTCCGGCATAGAGGAGTTCGCGGTCCACTGGGGCTACTTCCAGGAACGGTTCGGCAATTGAAGATCACGATGGAGTGGGCCTGGACCGCTCTGGCCCACCACCTCCCGTCCGACCCCGCCGTGTGGGACCCCTCCGGGGTGGAGGCCGCCGTCGCCCGGCACCAGAGCGACCTGGTGCTCGTACCGGAGCAGCCCGCCCCCGACATCGCGTGGCGGGCCGCGGCGTTCCTGCACACGCTCGCGGTGTGCCCGGCGCTGGAGTCGCCGATGAACGAGTTCTACGCGGCCGCCGCCACCCGCTCGTACCTGCGGGTGGCGGGCGCCGAGCAGCTCCCCTCGCCCGAGGTGCTCGGCGACCTGGTGGAGGCGGCCAAGCTGGGCCGCGCGGACGTGGCGGCCGTGGCCGAGGAACTGCGCGCGCACATACAGGAGCCGCCGCCGCTGGACGCGGCGACGGCTCCGGGTGAGGTGCCGGGCTGAGTCAGAAGGTGATCTTCCAGCTGTTGATGTAGCCGACGTCCACCGCGGCCACGTCCTTGACCTGGAGCTTCCAGACGCCGTTGGCGACCTCGCTGGAGGCGTTGACCGTGTAGGACGCGATCACGTTGTCGGCCGAGTCCGAGCTGGAGGAGTTCTTCAGCCGGTAGGCCGTCCCGTCCGGGGCGATCAGGTCGATCACCAGGTCACCGCGGTAGGTGTGGACGATGTTGACGTCGACCTTGGTGGTGGCCGGGGCGTTGCCCGCGACACCGGAGACCGTGATCGGCGAGGTCACCGCGGCACCGGGGGAGTCCGGGATGGTCACGTCCGTGGTGTTCTCGAACGAGGGGCCGGGCGGGACCGTGGTGCCGGCGCCCAGGTTCCAGATCGCGTAGGCGATGGCGTCGCTGTTGCGGTCCAGGGCGGTGTCGTTGATGTTCGCCGTGGTGTCGCAGGACGAGTGGTAGCAGCGGTCGAAGGCCTGGCCGGCGGTGCCGCCCCACTTCTGGGCCTGGGCCGCGGTCTTGGTGTAGTCGGCGCCGGTGAACAGGCCGCCGACGGGTATGCCGACGTTCTTGAACGGCGCGTGGTCGGAGCGGCCGTCACCCTCGGTCTCGATCTCCGTGGGGATGTTCAGGCCCGCGAAGTACGTCTTGAAGGTCTGCTCGATCGTCGGGTCGTCGTCGTAGACGAAGTAGCCCGGGTTCGGCGAGCCGATCATGTCGAAGTTCAGGTAGCCGGAGATCTTCGCGCGCTCGGCGCTCGGCAGGTTGTTCACGTAGTACTTCGACCCGACCAGGCCCAGCTCCTCCGCGCCCCACCAGCCGAACCGCAGGTGCTTGGTGGGCTGCAGGCCGGCCCGCGAGACCGCCAGGGCCGTCTCCAGGACGGCGGCCGAGCCGGAGCCGTTGTCGTTGATGCCGGGGCCGGAGGTGACCGAGTCCAGGTGCGAGCCGGCCATCAGCACGGAGTTGGGGTCGCCGCCGGGCCAGTCGGCGATCAGGTTGTAGCCGGTGGCGCCGGAGGAGGTGAAGGTCTGGATCGTGGTCGTGTAGCCGGCCGCGTCCAGCTTGGCCTTCACGTAGTCGAGCGAGGCCTTGTAGCCCGCGCGGCCGTGGGCGCGGTTGCCGCCGTTGCTGGTGGCGATGGACTGGAACTGCGCCAGGTGGGCCTTGACGTTGGCCACCGGGATGTCGGGCGGCGTGGGCGCCGCCGTGACGGCCGTCGGCGCGGCGAGGGCCGCGGGGGCGGTGGAGGCGAACAGGCCGGCGACCGCGAACGCGGTCACCGCGGCCAGCCGCCGGGAGACGGAGAGGCTCATGTGGGGGCTCCGTGATTCCGAACGGGGATGGGAACGGAACGTACGAGGTTGGAGCGTCAGTGCGAGCCCGATCGTCAGCGACGGTATGACAGACCGTCAAGGTCGCGATTCGGTCAGCGTAGTTCGCATAACGGACGATCCCCGCTACGCATGCTGCGTAGCGGGGACCGTGGGGCGGAGGGGGGCGGATCTACGCCGGTTCGCGCGCGGCCTTCGTCGGGGCGGGAGAGGCGGCAGGGGCGGACGGTGCGGTCGCCGTGGCGGCGGTCGCGGCCAGCGCGAGCCGGGACCGGTGGGCCGTGCGCAGGGCGTCCCAGGTGAGGACCGTCAGCGCGAGCCAGACCAGCGAGAAGCCGGCCCACCGCTCGGGCGGCATGGCCTCGTGGAAGTACAGGACGCCGAGGCTGAACTGGAACACCGGCGCGAGGTACTGCAACAGGCCGAGCGTGGACAGCGGGACCCGGATCGCCGCGGCGCCGAAGCAGATCAGCGGCACCGCCGTGACCAGGCCGGTCGCGGCCAGCAGGGCCGCGTGCCCGGTGCCCCCGGTGGTGAACGTCGACTCGCCCCGCGAGCCCAGCCAGAGCAGGTAGGCCAGGGCCGGCAGGAACTGCACGGCGGTCTCGGCCGCCAGCGACTCCAGACCGCCCATGTTGATCTTCTTCTTGATCAGCCCGTACGTCCCGAACGAGAAGGCCAGCACCAGCGAGATCCACGGCGGCCGCCCGTAGCCGACGGCCAGGACCGCCACCGCCACGATGCAGATGCCGACCGCCACCCACTGGGCCCGGCGCAGCCGCTCACCGAGGAGCAGGACCCCGAGGGCGATGCTGACCAGCGGGTTGATGAAGTAGCCGAGGCTGGACTCGACGACCGCGCCGTGGTTCACGGACCAGATGTAGACGCCCCAGTTCACGGTGATCACGGTGGCGGCCAGCGCGGTCAGGGCCAGCTTGCGCGGCTCCGCGAGCAGCTCGCGCATCCAGCCCCAGCGGCGCATCACGAGCAGGATCAGGGCGACGACGCCCAGTGACCAGGTCATCCGGTGGGCGAGGATCTCGACGGCTCCGGCGGGCTTCAGCAGTGGCCAGAACAGGGGCACCAGACCCCACATCCCGTACGCGCCGAATCCGTAGAGCAGGCCGGCGCGCTGCTCGGTGGTCTCTGCCTTCACGTGGCCTCCTGGGCGAGTTCAAGCCAACCTCACGAAGGTAGCGCCGGGAGGCCCGGATGTCATGCCCGTACAACGGAGACAGTCATGACATCTGCTCGACCGCACCGGGACGGGACGCGGAGGGGCCCGGAGCGCCGTGCGCGCTCCGGGCCCCTCCGCGTGGTGTCCGGGTGTCCGGGTGTCCGGTTCTCCGTGGGTGCCGGGGTGGTGCCGGTCAGCCCACGACGGTCCAGGTGTCGTTGCCGGCCAGCAGCGCGGCCAGGTCGCCCTTGCCGTTCTGCTCGACCGCCGTGTTGAGCTGCTCGGCCATCAGCGTGTCGTAGACGGGCCGCTCGATGCTGCGGAAGACCCCGATCGGGGTCTGGAACAGCGTGTCGGGGTCGGCGAGGCGGGAGAGGGCGAAGGCGGTGGTCGGGGACGCGGCGTGCGCGTCGTGGACCAGGATCCGCGCCTCGTTCTCGGGGGTGACCTCCACGACCTGGAGGTCGCCGGTGGCCTGGTCCCGGACCACGCCCTTGTGGCCGTCGGCCCCGAACCGGATCGGCTTGCCGTGCTCCAGCCGGATCACGGCCTCCTGGGCCTGCTCCTGGTCCTTGAGGACCTCGAAGGCGCCGTCGTTGAAGATGTTGCAGTTCTGGTAGATCTCGATCAGGGCGGTGCCGTTGTGGTCGGCGGCGGCGCGCAGGACCTCGGTGAGGTGCTTGCGGTCGGAGTCGACGGTGCGGGCGACGAAGGAGGCCTCGGCGCCCAGGGCGAGGGAGACGGGGTTGAAGGGGGCGTCCAGGGACCCCATGGGGGTGGACTTGGTGATCTTGCCGAGTTCGGAGGTGGGGGAGTACTGGCCCTTGGTGAGGCCGTAGATCCGGTTGTTGAACAGCAGGATCTTGAGGTTGACGTTGCGGCGCAGGGCGTGGATGAGGTGGTTGCCGCCGATGGAGAGGGCGTCGCCGTCGCCGGTGACGACCCAGACGGACAGGTCGCGCCGGGAGGTGGCCAGGCCGGTGGCGATGGCGGGGGCGCGGCCGTGGATGGAGTGCATCCCGTAGGTGTTCATGTAGTACGGGAAGCGGGAGGAGCAGCCGATGCCGGAGACGAAGACGATGTTCTCCTTGGCCAGGCCCAGCTCCGGCATGAAGCCCTGGACCGCGGCCAGGACGGCGTAGTCCCCGCAGCCCGGGCACCAGCGGACCTCCTGGTCCGACTTGAAGTCCTTCATGGACTGCTTGCCCTCGGCCTTGGGCACGAGGGACAGGAGTGGGCTGCCGGCCGGAACCGTGACCTCAGTCATTGATGGCCTCCTTCAGGACCTTCGCGAGCTGTTCCGCCTTGAAGGGCATGCCGTTGACCTGGTGGTACGACTGGGCGTCGACCAGGTACTTCGCCCGCACCAGGTGGGCGAGCTGCCCCAGGTTCATCTCCGGCACCACGACCTTGTCGTACCGCCCGAGGACCTCGCCGAGATTGCCCGGGAAGGGGTTGAGGTGGCGCAGGTGCGCCTGCGCGATGGGGGAGCCGGCGCTCCGCAGCCGCCGTACCGCGGCGGTGATGGGGCCGTAGGTGGAGCCCCAGCCCAGGACGAGGGTGCGGGCGTCGCCGGAGGGGTCGTCGACCGTCAGGTCGGGGACCTCGATGCCGTCGATCTTGGCCTGGCGGGTACGGACCATGAAGTCGTGGTTGGCCGGGTCGTAGGAGATGTTGCCCGTGCCGTCCTGCTTCTCGATCCCGCCGATCCGGTGCTCCAGCCCCGGCGTGCCCGGCACCGCCCACGGACGGGCCAGGGTCTGCGGGTCCCGCTTGTAGGGCCAGAACACCTCGGTGCCGTCGGCCAGCGTGTGGTTCGGGCCGGTCGCGAACCTCGTACGCAGGTCCGGCAGGTCCGCCGGGTCCGGGATCCGCCACGGCTCGGAACCGTTGGCCAGATAGCCGTCGGACAGCAGGAACACTGGCGTGCGGTAGGTCAGCGCGATCCGGGCCGCGTCCAGCGCGGCGTCGAAGCAGTCCGCCGGGGTCCGCGGCGCCACCACCGGCACCGGCGCCTCACCGTTGCGCCCGTACATCGCCTGCAGCAGGTCCGCCTGCTCGGTCTTGGTCGGCAGACCCGTCGACGGGCCACCGCGCTGGATGTCCACGACCAGCAGCGGCAGCTCCAGCGACACCGCCAGCCCGATCGTCTCCGACTTCAGTGCCACGCCCGGCCCGGAGGTGGTGGTGACCGCCAGCGCCCCGCCGAAGGCGGCGCCCAGGGCGGCGCCGATCCCGGCGATCTCGTCCTCGGCCTGGAAGGTCCGCACCCCGAAGTTCTTGTGCTTCGACAGCTCGTGCAGGATGTCCGAGGCCGGCGTGATCGGGTAAGAGCCCAGGTAGAGCGGCAGATCGGCCTGCCGGGACGCGGCGATCAGACCGTAGGCCAGCGCCAGGTTGCCGGAGATGTTGCGGTACGTACCCGTCGGGAACGCGGCGGTGGCCGGGGCGACCTCGTAGGAGACGGCGAAGTCCTCGGTGGTCTCCCCGAAGTTCCAGCCCGCCCGGAACGCCGCCACGTTCGCCTCGGCGATCTCCGGCTTCTTCGCGAACTTCTGCCGCAGGAACTTCTCCGTGCCCTCCGTCGGCCGGTGGTACATCCACGACAGCAGACCCAGCGCGAACATGTTCTTGCTCCGCTCGGCCTCCTTCCGCGACAGCCCGAACTCCTTCAACGCCTCCACGGTGAGGGTCGTCAACGGCACCGGATGGACGTTGTAGGCGTCGAGCGACCCGTCCTCCAGCGGGGAGGTCTCGTAGCCCACCTTGGCCATCGGGCGCTTGGTGAACTCGTCCGTGTTGATGATGATCTCCGCCCCGCGCGGCACGTCGGCGAGGTTCGCCTTGAGCGCGGCCGGATTCATCGCCACCAGGACGTTCGGGGCGTCACCCGGAGTGAGGATGTCGTGGTCGGCGAAGTGGAGCTGGAACGAGGACACGCCCGGCAGGGTGCCGGCGGGCGCCCGGATCTCGGCCGGGAAGTTCGGCAGCGTCGACAGGTCGTTCCCGAAGGAAGCCGTCTCCGACGTGAACCGGTCACCGGTGAGCTGCATCCCGTCACCCGAGTCACCCGCGAACCGGATGATCACGCGATCGAGGCGCCGTACCTCCTTGCCGCCCGCCCCCTCGGGCGAACGCTGTCCACCGACAACAGCCCCTTCTGTCCCCTCCGCGCCGTCGGCGTGCTCGGCTGGGCTACTGACCTGGCTGGTCACTGAACTGGACCTCCTTCGAGGCATGGGTTCCAAGGCCAACCCTACGTCCGTAAGGGTGCCCTTCCCTGGACCTCTCACATGGTGGAACTCCGAATGAGACGGTCGCCCGACCGGCCTGAAAAACCTGATCTGACAGTGTGTCAGCTACTCATGAGTTCAGATAGGTGAGGACGGCCAGCACGCGGCGGTGATCCCCCTCACTCGGTGAGAGGCCCAGCTTCATGAAGATATTGCTCACGTGCTTCTCGACCGCGCCGTCACTGACCACAAGCTGCCGGGCAACGGCCGAATTGGTGCGGCCTTCAGCCATCAGGCCCAGTACCTCGCGCTCCCGGGGGGTCAGCCCCGCCAGCACGTCCTGCCTGCGGCTACGGCCCAGGAGCTGGGCCACGACCTCGGGATCCAGGGCGGTTCCGCCCCGGGCCACTCTCACCACGGCGTCAAGGAACTCTCGAACGTCGGCTACCCGATCCTTGAGCAGATAGCCCACTCCGGTGCTGGAACCGGCCAGGAGTTCGGTGGCGTAGCGCTCCTCCACGTACTGCGACAGCACCAGCACGCCTATGCCCGGATGCTCCCGGCGCAGCTCCACGGCCGCCCGGACGCCCTCGTCCGTATGGGTGGGCGGCATCCGTACGTCGGCCACCACCACGTCGGGCAGCGCGTCCTGCCCCGCCAGGTCGGACACCGTCTTGAGCAGGGCCTCCGCGTCCCCGACGCCGGCCACGACGTCATGCCCCCGGTCGGTCAGCAACCGGGTCAGACCCTCGCGCAACAGCACGGAATCCTCGGCGATGACCACCCGCACCCTGTCCTCCACGGCTCCGGTGCTCCTGTTCCCTCGATCGACACGCACGGCACTCCACGGCGCTCCACGGCGCACGCTGTGCCAAGCATGCCGGTCGGCGGCGGCGGTGTCCACGACGACGCCTCGGTCCGTCTCCAGCTCGGTGACCCGCGAGTCCAGCCGGGACGGGCCGAGCAGGCCCCGGATCAGCACCTGGTCGACGGTGACGAGGGCGCGGAC
>NZ_RPRY01000191.1 GCF_003949795.1 Streptomyces sp. WAC06614 | reverse complement strand
CAGCCCCTGCCCCCGTCGCCACCCTCGTTGCCCGGACCGCTGGTGCCTCCGCCGGCGGCACCGCCGCCCCCGGCGACCACGAGCAGGGAGCCGCCCGTGCTCACGCTGGATGCTCCGCCCCCACCCGGTCCTTCACCGCCACGGAAGAAGGCGTTCCCGCCGGGGGCGCCCCCGTTGAACCCGCCCGCACCACCGAGCTCGCTGCCGTTGCAGCCCTTGCCTCCGGTACCGCCCACGTCGACGGTGTAGGTCGTGGGCACGGTGGTCCGTACGACGGTGCTCACCCGTGCGCCGGTACCGCCCACGCCCGGGTGGGGCAGGCAGGTGGTACCGGTGTTGTCGGCGCCTCCGGCACCGTCAGCGGTGATGGTGACCACCGCCCCCGCCGGAACCGTGTAGCTCTGCGGCGCGCCGGTGAAGAAGAAGGTCTGCGACGTGTCACCCGCCGTAGCCCGGACCTGCGTGGCCGTCACCGGCGCGGCAGCCGCCGGCACGGTCCCGAACCCCGCCAGCACGACACATGCTCCTGTCACCGCCCCCGTACCCCGCCGGATCCCCCGGATCGGGACGGCCGCACGCAATTTCATGGTGAGTGGACCTCTCGTCGTCGCACCGTCCCACCGCTCCCGGTCATGGACGCCGGCAGCGCGGCAGGACATCTGACGGACGAAAACTACAGATGAGATGTCCGTTATGACGGTCGACGCCCCGGCACCGGCCCCGGGCGTGCCGGAGCGGGGGCACGAGCCAGGGCGCGACAGGACCGTCCGACGAGCCAGGGGACGCAGGGCTCAGGTGGTCGTGCGCGAGTCGACGGTGATGCCGTCGGCGACCTGCCCGGCCTCCCAGACCACAAAGCGGTCCTTACCCATCTTCGCCGCCAACGCCAGGACGTGCTGAGCGGGCGCGGAATTCTCGATGTCCAGGAAGACGTTCGGGGCGATCGCGATGATGGCGTGCCCGCTCTCCTCGTCGTAGGCCCCGATCTCGAAGACGGTCCCGGGATCCGCCCTGGTCACGAACCGCTTCAGTTCATCGGCCGTCGCGTTGATCAGTACGGGCCTGCCCAGCCTCTTCGTGCGGTCCTTGCTGCCCATGTGCACGACTTCGGTCTCCCTCGTGAAGGCGAAATCGGTGGGCCTGCCGCAGAGGTTCTCCTTGAGTACGTAGGCCGATGTGTAGCACGCCCCTCGGTAGCCCTCGGGCATCGTGCGACGGACACGCTTGTCGATCAGCGCGTCGACGATGTCCTCCGTCGTCCCACCCAGCTCCTCGTCGCACCTGGCTGCCCATCCCGCGAGTGAGGCGTGGACCTTGTCCGGGTGCTCCACGCGGGGCTGCCCCAGCGCTCGATCCGCCCGCTCCTCCTCCTCCTCCACCTGGCAGAGGAACGCGCGCAGGGCGCTTTTCACCTCCGCACTGTCACCTCCCGGCTGTATGCGGCCCATGTACAACAGATTGCTCACCGCTCGCGCCTTTTTCAGGGCGACCTTGGAGGTGATGTGCCCGTGGTCGAAATTGTCCCGAATCTGCTCCAGGACGGACTCGGCAGTCGGCTTGGCCGGAGCCTCGGGAGCCGCCCCACGGCCCTCGCCGGTCGTCGTGTCGCCCGGCTCGGGGTGCGACGCCGGACCGAACCGCACCCTGTAGTTGGGAGCGAAGTCCTTGATCGCTTCCCTCACCATCCCCTGGACGTCCCCGGGGACCTCCTCGTCGATGACGATGAGCCATGTGAGGTCGCCGACCCTCAGCCTGCCCGTGATCCGGCTCCGGTCGGCGTTGACCCATTCGACGTAATCAGCGTTCTGGTTTCGGAAGTCCGGATGGGAGTCGATCAGGAACATGCCGCCACCGACCACGTAGTAGAGGGTCCGTCCGGGGTGGTGGGAGCGCAGTATGCGGCGATTGTGTTCCGTGGCCTTCCGCTGGAGGGATGCGGTGGACCGGACGGATTCCCTCAGTACGGCCAGTTCCGCTTCGGCGTCGCGGCGCGCGGGGGCCGGCGCCGGTTCGGGCTCCCCTTCCGTTTCCTCGCTCCGCGAGCTCCACCCCTCCGCGCTCGCAGAGCTCCATGCCCCGGACGCCTCCGAGGAGCTGCCCTCCGCTTCCGTGGTGAGCGCGAGGCATGCGACCCAGACGATCTGTTCGCCCTGCACGGCCACCCGACCGCCGAAGCCGCCCAGCAGCCCGTTGCACAGGTGCTGCTTGCCGGCGCCGACTTCTTCCGGCGTGGTGGGGCAGGTCTCCGGGCAGCCCGTGCACAGAGCGATCGGGTCCGGATACCCGTCGCGTCCCGGCCGGATCAGTTCGTAGCCATAGAAGTCTGCGGCGATCGCATCCAGGAGCTCCTGACTGTCCAGCTCCGGGCAGCCGTGGAGCATCAGGTGACTGCGCAGCTCGTCGCCGCTCTGCAGAACGCCGATGCCTTCCTCCTCGACGAGCTGGTCCCAGATGCTGATCGTGGGTGATCCGTACTGCAACGCACCGTTTCGCACGGCGCAGGGCGAGATGGTGACGCCCTGCGGAACCATGAGCGCTTCCCTTTCAGATGCTGTCCCGTCGGACTGGAAGTCCCCGAGTCCCAGGAGCAGGAAGCCCATGCAATGTCCTTACGTAGCGGATGTGTGTTGATTCGATCGTGTCATTCGACTCCGGGGACGGGAGGGGCCCAGCGGGCACGTTCAGGGGCAGGACCCGGTTCACGTGTGGATGCCCGAGACTCGGCGGCGGGGCGGCCGACGCGACCCCGTGTGGCCACAGCGGTGACGTGCCCTGCCCGGGAGGCGGGTCGCGCGCCTTCTGTCCGGCCGGCACGCCGAGGGCCGGGTCCCAGCGCCTGATGAGGACCCGGCCCACGCGGCCGCGCGACCCTCGTGGGGCGGCGGGCAAGCCCCGGCGGCAGCTGATCAAGGCATCGCCGGGGTTCGGGCCGACCACGACACATCGGGGGACATCGACGTGGTCGGCTGCTGCCAACCTATGCGTCACGCAGGCCGCGCGGGCCCCCCGCCCGGCCCTGCCGACGGACCGGTACGCGAGGAGCCGGAGGGGGAGCCCGATCGGCGGAGGCTCTTCGCCGCCGACCGGGTCGGCCGACGGGCCGAGCCGTCGCACGTCCTCCGCCCCTCGGCTCGGCCGAAGCCCACCACCGAGGGGGCTGATCGGAGGGGTACCTGCCGGTGCCGCGCCTGGAACGATCGACAGGTCCGCCGAGGCGGCGGGTGCCGGTCCGAGAGCGGATCTCTGCGCACTCGTCCGCCGGCCTCGCGCGACGCGCCAGGGCCCTGTCCGGGCCGTTCCCGAACCGGAGTGACTGATAGTGGATCTCACCCGCGATGCCGCGCGGCCCTACCGCTGGATCGTGCTGATGCTGTCGTGGGCGGCGTTCACGATGACGGCGGTCGACCGCTCGACGTGGGGACCCGCTTCCGTCTCGGTGGGCGAGCACCTCGGCGTTTCGTTGGCCGGGCTCGGCGTGTTCGCCACGGGCTATTACGTCGGCTACGTGATCTCCAATGCCTGTGGTGGCGTTCTCACCGACTGGCTCGGCGGCCGCGTGGTCCTCTCCGCCACGCTGTTCGTGGCGGGCGGATTCATGATCCTTTTCGGAACGACCTCCTCCATCGGCCTCGGGATCGCCTTCCAGGCCTGCATCGGTGTCTTCGCGGGCTGTGACTACTCGGCCGGGGTCAAGCTGATCTCGCAGTGGTTCCGGCCGGCGCACCGTGGCTTGGCCATGGGCGTGTTCATGACCGCCACCTCGCTCGGCACGGTGATCGCCAATGCGGTGGTGCCGAGCCTCATCGAGGCGTCCGGCTGGCGCGCTTCGTACTACGTCTTCGGGATCGCCTCGATGGTCGTCGCAGTCCTGTGCTTCGTCTTCCTGCGCAACGGGACCGAGACCGCCGCGGAGCCGAGGCAGATGCCCCGGCTGGGTCCGCTCGTGCGCAACCGCGACCTCGTGTTCCTGGGCCTGGCCGGGTTCGGTGGCCTGTGGGGCACCTACGGCTTCATCACCTGGTCCAACACGTTGATGGTCAAGGGCAGCGGCATCTCGCCGGTCGAGGCGGGCGGTGTCGTCGCGGTCTTCGCGGTCGTCGCGGTCCTCGCCAAGCCGCTCATCGGCATCGCCACCGACCGGTTCTGCGGTGGGCGGCGCAAGATGCCCACGGTGGTCGTGCTCGGCTCCTTCGTGGTGACGCTCCTGCTGTTCGGGACGGCGGACAGTCTCACCGCCTACCTGTGGATCGCGCCGTTCCTCGGCATCGCCGCCTATGTGTACAGCCCGCTGATGGTCGCCCTCATACCCCAGCTGTCGGGGGTGCGCAGCGCAGGCTCGGCGGCCGGCGCCACCAATGCCTTCTGGCAGCTGGGAAGCACGGTCGTACCCGTCGTGGTCGGCCTCGTGTTCCTGTCGACGCAGTCCTTCCTCGCCGCGTTCGCGGCACTGGCGGCAGGCCCGCTCCTCGGCATGCTGCTGATGCTCGCCGTACGCGAGCCCCGCCCCGGCCCCGCGGACAGGTCGGCCACCCCGCTCGATGACCGGCAGACGTCCTGCTTCGCCGGCTGACCGGCACGACCACGCAGCGCGCAGGAAAGTGAGTTCGAGGTGAAACAGCAGTACGACGTGGTGGTCGCAGGTGGCGGCTCGGGCGGCCTCGCCGCCGCGGTCGGAGCGAGCCGCGCCGGTGCACGCACACTCCTCGTGGAACGCGGCCCCTGCCTCGGCGGGGCGGCCACTCTGCGCAACGTGGTGACCTATTGCGGCCTCTACACCCGTGACACCGCCACCCAGGTGGTGTTCGGTGTCGCCGACGAACTGCTCGCCGAACTTCGTGCGATGGGCGCCGTGAGCGAGCCCACCCGGTTCACCGCCGTCGCCGTCGTCTTCGACCCGGAGAGCGTGAAGCGCGTCGCCGACGAGATGTGCGCCCGCGCCGGGGTGGACGTCCTGTTGCACAGTCATGTGCTCGGTGCCACGCGCGAGGACGACCGGATCACCTCGGTCCGTCTCGCCGACCATTCCGGCATCCACGAGCTCGCAGCGACGGTGTTCGTCGACGCCACCGGCGAAGCCGACCTCGCCCACCACGGCGGCTGCGAGGTCCGCTACGGCAACGACGGCTGGGTGCAGAACGGCACCCTCGGCGTACGCGTGGGAGGCATACCGGCCGACGCGCACATCACCCGGCAGGCCGTGACGTCCGCGGTGCGCGGGGCCAAACGGGCCGGCGCGGAGAACCTCACCGCGGACACCGGACTCGTCGCACGGATGCCGGTCTCCGGCGACCTGATCACCTACTTCGCCGACGAGGGCTACGACGCACGCGACGCCGCCGACACCAGCCGCGCCGAAGCCGGCGCCCGCCGGCAGGCGCAGGCGTACCTCCGTGTCCTGCGCACCCTGCCGGGCTGCGAGGACGCCTACATCGTCAGTACGGGCCCCGAGCTGGGCACGCGCGAATCACGTCACGTCGTGGGCAGCCACCAGCTCACCGAGAGGGAAGTCCTCGCACCAGGACCGGCTGATGACGCCGTCGCCGTCGGGGCCTGGCCGATCGAGTACCACCCCGGCCCCGGCATCCCCGCCCAGTGGCGTTTCATCGGCTCACCCGGCTACTACGCGATCCCGCTCGGGGTGCTGCGCAGCCGTGACACCGCGAACCTCTTCGCCGCGGGCCGCACCGTGGACGGGGACCGCGGCGCCGGGGCCTCCCTGCGCGTCATGGGAACCGCCCTCGCCACCGGGCACGCCGCCGGCGTCGCGGCGGCCCTCACCGCCCGCGACGGCGACACCGCGACGGCCGCCGTGCGCAGGGAGCTGTCGCGTCAGGGAGCGTGGTTCCCCCCGGGGTGAGGACCGGACTTCGCAGCCGCTGGAGAGCCCCGGCAGGGGGCGAAGCGGCTTGCACGCATGATCGATGTTGGAACAATCGCCCGCCCGACGGGGGGCATCGGAGTCACTGTGCAACGACGCATCACCACCCGCATCATCCTCGGCATCGACGCGGGCACCACCTCGGTCAAGACCGTCGCGTTCACGCTCGACGGCGAGATCGTCGGTGCCGCACGGGCGGGCGTGCCCGTCGACCGCGGTCCGAACGGCGAGGCCGAGGTGGACATGGAGCGGGTGTGGGAGGCCACGGCCTCCACGGTCAAGGACGTGGTGGACCAGCTCACGGCGTGCGGCGGTGAGGTGGCGGCGATCGGGGTCACCGGGCAGGGCGACGGGCTCTGGCTCGTGGACGACGAGGGACGGCCCGTCCGCCCCGCAGCGCTCTGGCTGGACGGCCGGACCGCCGCGCGGCTCGCCGACTGGGACGCGGACGGCCGATCGGCCGCCGTGGCCCGGACGACCGGGTCTCCGCTCTTCCCCGGTGCCATGCCGATCCTCGTCGCCGAACTCGCGGCCGCAGGGGCGATCCCCGACCCCGCATCGACGGCGACCGGTGTCCACCAGCTCAACTGCAAGGACTGGCTCCGGTACCGGCTGACGGGCGTGATGGTGACCGACCCGAGTGAGTCCTCCCGCACCTATCTGGACACCCGGTCGGTCGCGTACGAGGGGGAACTCTTCGCACGGCTCGGCCACGACGCCGTCCGCCGCTGGTTGCCGGACGTCGCGGACCCGGGTGCGGTCGCCGGAGGTCTCACCGAGCACGCCGCCGCCGTCCTCGGGCTCGCCGTGGGTACGCCCGTCGCCGTCGGCCTCGTCGATGCGGCGGCTGCGGGCGTCGGCATCGGCGCCGTCGCCGACGGCACCGGGTATGCCATCCTCGGAACGACCGGGTTCGTCGGGGTGAACCACCCCTCCCGCGCGGACGTCCGGATGGAGCAGAGCATCGTCCTGGCCACCGGGCGCGGCAGCCAGGTGATCGAGTCGCTCGCCCCGATGACGGGCACCCCGAACCTCGACTGGGTGCGCGAGTGCCTCGGCCGTGGACACCAGGACTGGTCGGAGATCGAGCGCGCGGCCGCCGCCGTCCCGCCGGGCAGTGGGGGGCTGCTCTACCTGCCGTACGGCTCGCCGAGCGGGGAGCGCGCACCGTTCTCCGACAGTGCGGCCTCGGCGGCATGGCTCGGGATGAGCATCACGACCACGTCGGCCGAGCTCCTGCGCAGCGTCTACGAGGGCCTCGCGTACGCGCTCACGGAATGCCTCGACGCGCTGCGGCTCGACGGTTCGCTCGCGATCTGCGGAGGCGGGTCGGACTCCGACCTGTTCTGCCGGATCCTCGCGGACGTGTCCGGCCGGCGCATCGTGCGACAGGACGCCCCGGAGGTCGGGGCCCGCGGGGCGGCGACGCTCGCCGGGGTCGCCGCCGGAGTGTTCGACGACCTGGACGCCGGAGTGACCGGACTCGCCCCGACCGTGTCGCACTTCCTGCCGCGGCCGGAACACCACGCGCTCTACGCGCAGACCTACGAAGCCTTCATCGACACCCGCGACGCCCTACGCCCCCGGTGGGCGCCGCTTCGGGCGCTGCGGGCGCTGACGCCCGTCCCCGCGCGCCGGGAGGAAGCATGACCCACACCGCCAAGCCGACCGTCCTCGTCACCGCCCCGTTCGACGCGGACACCGCCGAGTCCCTGCGCGACGAGTTCGACGTCGTGCTCGCCGAGCCGGCCCGCCACGGCGAGAGCCTCGCCGCGGCGGGTCTCGACGCCCAACTCGCGACGGCGACCGCGATCGTCGCCGAACTCGACCTCGTCGACCGGGCCACCCTCGACAAGGCCCCGGCACTACGGTTCGTCGTGTCGTGCCGTGCCGTACCGGTGAACGTCGACCTCGCCGCGTGCGCGGCGCGCGGCATCCGGGTCGCGACGACGCCCGGCCGCAACGCCGAGGTCACCGCGGATCTCACCTTCGCGCTGATCCTGTCGACGGTGCGCCATGTCGGCAGGTCGGAGCGCTGGTTGCGCGCGGGCAACTGGAGGCCGGACGCCGTGTTCGAGCCGTACGAACAGTTCCGCGGTGCCGGCCTGGGCGGTCGTACGCTCGGGATCCTGGGCGGCGGGGCGGTCGGGTCGCGGGTGCTCCGGCGCGCCCGCGGATTCGGGATGACGGTCAAGGTGTACGACCCGTTCCTGCCGGCCGGCCACTTCGGCGACGACGCGTCCGTCGTGTCGCTCGACGAGGTCATGTCCACGTCGGACGTCGTCACCGTGCACGTACCGCTGATGCCGCAGACGCGCGGCCTGGTGGGCGCCCGGGAGCTGGCCCTCATGCGCCCGGACGCGTTCCTCGTCAACGCCGGCCGCGCCGCGGTCGTCGACGAGGACGCGCTCATGACGGTCCTGCGCGAGCACCGCATCGGCGGCGCCGGGTTGGACGTCCACCATCAGGAGCCCCTGCCCGCGGACTCGGAACTGCTGACGTTCGACCACGTGACGCTGACGCCGCACATCGCGGGCGCCTCCGACGACGTCGTCGTGGAGCACTCGCGCATCGCGGCCGACGCGCTGCGCGCCTGGGCACACGGCGCGCCGCGCCGCGGCCCCGTCCTGAACCAGTCCGGCGAAATGTCCCGACCATGACCCACACCACCCCTCAGCTCACCGGGAGCCGGTTCCCCCGGTTGCTCCGGACCCAGGGCATCGCCCGCCCCGTCGCCTGGGGATTCGCCGCGCTGACCCTGTTCATGGTCGGTGACGGCATCGAATCCGGATTCCTGTCGCCCTACCTGAGCCAACTGCACTTCTCCGAGGCGAGCGTGGCGCTGCTGTGGTCGGTGTACGGCATCGTGGTCGCGGTGGCCTCATGGCTCAGCAGCGCGCTCGCCGAGGCGTGGGGTCCCCGGCGCATGATGCTGCTCGGGTCCGTGATCTGGTGCGTCTTCGAGGTCGTCTTCCTGGTCCTCGGCGTCATGCGGCAGGATTTCGCGGTCATGCTCGTGGCGTTCGGCATCCGCGGGCTCGGGTATCCGATGTTCGCCTACGGCTTCCTGGTCTGGGTCACCTTGGAGACCCCCGAGGAAGTGATGGGACGCGCCGTCGGCTGGTACTGGTTCTTCTCCACGCTCGGCCTCGGTGTCATCAGCTCCTACTACGTGGGCGCCGTCATCGACACGATCGGTCCGCTGGCGACCCTCTGGACCTCCCTCGTCTTCACCACGGCCGGCGGCCTCATGGTCGCGTTCCTGCTGAAGAACCCGGTCCGGGAGCCCGTCACGCTCGGCAGGAGCATCCGCGGGGTCGCCGGCGCCGTGACCATCGTCGGGAGCAGACCGAAGGTCGGTGTTGGTGGCGTGGTCCGGCTGATCAACACGCTGTCGTTCTACGCGTTCGTCGTGTTCCTCAGCACCTACATGGTCCACCAGGTCGGATTCACGCAGCCCCAGTGGCAGGTCGTCTGGGGGACCATGCTCGCCGCGAACGTCCTCGCGAACCTCGTCTCCGGTTACCTGGGCGACTGGATCGGCCGTGTCGACGTCGTCGCCTGGTTCGGCGGCATCGGGTGCTTCTTCACCGTTCTCGGCCTGTTCTACCTGCCCACCGTCTTCGGGCCGGCGTTCGCGCTCACCCTGGTGGTCGGAGTGCTCTACGGGTTCACGCTCGGCATGTTCGTGCCGCTCTCCGCGATCGTTCCCCTGCTCGCACCACGGCACAGGGCCTCCGCGGTCGCGATCCTCAACCTCGGAGCCGGACTCAGCCAGTTCGCCGGCCCCGTCGTCGCCGGGCTGGTCACCCCGATCGGCGTCGAGGCGACCGTCTGGGTCATCGCCGTGCTCTACCTCGTCGGATTCGCCCTGACCTTCCTCCTCCGCCAGAACACGACCGAACGCGCGGAGGCCCGTGCAGCCGTCCCCTTCCCCCAGTGATGAGGAACACCATGAGCGCCATTCCCGGCATCGACCCGGACGACGCCGTCGCCGAACTGATCGACATCGGCCGTACCGCCGTCGAACGAGGGCTCGTGCTGGCCTCCGGCGGTAACCTCTCCGCCCGGACCGGCGCGGACCGGTTCGTCGTCACCGGTGCCGGCACATGGCTCGACCGCCTCACCCCGGACCGGTTCACCACGATGGACCTCGACGGCAACGTCCTCGACGGCGAAGAGCCGTCGAGCGAATGGAAGCTGCACCAGCGCAGTTACCGGGCCCGGCCCGACGTCAACGCCGTGGTGCACCTGCACCCGCAGCACGCCGTGCTCCTCGACGCGCTCGGGCATCAGGTGCGGCTCATCACCCTCGACCATGCCCACTACGTCAAGAGCGTCGGACGCACCGCCTACTTCTCGAACGGGTCCGACGAACTCGCCGACGCCGCGGCCGAACAGGCCCTCCGGCACAACTGCGTGATCCTGGCCCACCACGGCTGCTCCGCGCTCGGCGAGACCGTCGAGATGGCGTTCCGGCGTGCTCTCCACCTCGAGGACGCCGCGGTCGCCACCTACCGTGCCCTGCTGCTCGGCGACACCACCACGACGATGCCCGCGCATCTGCCGGCCGGGTCTCCTCACGCCTGAGGCCGTGGCGCCGGTCCCGCGTGGCACGGCCGGGCCCGCGCCGGTGCCCGGTCGACTCGTCCCTCGTGCCGCCCGGGCGTACGATCGCAGTGCGGCTGCTGCGACCGCTTCGACGTCGTGAGCGAGGTCATCGTGGAAAAGCCGACCACAGCCCGTTGGACCATGACGGCGACACGTCAGGTGAACTACGAAATAGTTGAGTCGTCACATATCTTGGATCCGGCCAACCCCGACCTGGCGGCTCTGCCCCAGGGGTCCGAGGGAGGTCATGGACGCCGCCTCGTCGTGATCGACGAGGGCGTCGACGGAATCCTGGGCGAGAAGATCCGCGGCTATTTCCGTGAGCGGAACACTCCCATGGACTACCTGGTGCTACCCGGCGGTGACGAGCACAAGACCCTCGACCAGATGGTCAGGGTGGCCAGTCGGCTCAATGCCATCGGCACTGATCGGGTCGGCACGCCGCCCATCGCCTTCGGCGGGGGCGTGGTCCAGGACGTCGTGGGGATGGCCGCGAGTCTGTACCGCCGGGGGATTCCCTACGTCAGGGTGCCGACGACGCTCCTCGGTCAGATCGACGGAAGCGTCTCGGCCAAGAACGGGGTGAACTTCGAAGGCTGCCGCAACAGGCTGGGCACCTTCGCGCCGCCCCCGCGGACCTTGACCGACAGGACCCTGATCGCCACGCTCCCGAAACGCCAGATCAGCAGCGGTATGGGCGAGATGCTCAAGATGGCGCTCATCAAGGACGCGGTCCTGTTCGAGCTGCTGGAACAGTACGGCCCGGCGCTGTTGGCGGAGAATCTGCAGGACACGGGCCCCTTGACCGGAGAGGAGCAGCTGGGCAGGGAGGCCATGCACCGGGCCATCACCGGCATGGCGGAAGAGCTGCAGAAGAACCTCTGGGAGACCGACCTGCGGCGCATCGTCGACTACGGCCACACCTTCTCCCCGGCCGTCGAGATGAAGGCCCTGCCCGAACTGCTCCACGGGGAAGCCGTAGCGATGGGCTGCAACTTCGGGGCCGTCCTGTCGGCGCGCAGGAACCTCCTTCCGTACGAACAGCTCGAACGGATCGTCCGGACCACCCGGAACCTCGGCCTCGAACCGTCCCATCCCCTCTTCGGCGACCCGGACTTCCTGAACAAGGCGCTGGTCGACACCGTCCGGCACCGGGACAGCCACCAGTACATCGCCTTGCCGAAGGAGATCGGTGCCACCACGTTCGTGGACGACGTGACGGCCGAGGAGATCACGGAGGCCGCCGCCGTGATGGTGAGGATCCTGAACGGACAGTCCCCGGTGGTGGACGCGGCGGACAGGGGGACGTACGGAGCAGGTCCGGTGGAGTGAACGCGTCCGCCGGACGGCGGCGGTGGCCGACCGCAGCGGTGGCGGTCCGCCGGGGCGCGTCCGAGGCTCGTGGTCGGAGACGAGCCGCGAGGGAAGGGCGGAAGCCGATGCCGCACGCCGAGGAGGACGGTTTCAGCGGGCCTCGCATCGGTACCGTCGATCAGCCCCGGAGGACGCCGGCCGGCCGCCTGAGAACCGCCCTCGTGCGGACCAGCCTGCTCCCCGCCTTCCTCGTCCTCACGGTCATGACGGTGGCCCTGTGGCTCATGGGCATGCCGTTCCTGCAGGCCCTCACCATCTCCACCGCCGTGAAGATCGTGGTGGCTCTGCTGGAACTCCGCCGGGTGTCGGACCGTTCCGAGAGCTGACGCTCAGGTGCGCACGGCCGTCGGCGACGGCACGGGCGCCTCGCCCGGCGAAGCCGCTGCCTCGGCGAGGAGTTCGGGCAGGGTGCCCGGGAAGTGCCACAGCCGCGGCAGGAGCGCGGCCCACCGTTCGGCGGGGACCCCGCCGGCACTCCAACGGGCGATCAGGGCCGCGGTCTCCACATGAAGCGCCGCCCGGCCGCTCCAGGCCGCGCGCGAGACGTCGGTCCAGCCGGACTGCTGGCCGACCCACGAGGTCAGCAGGCTCGCCGGCCGGACGAGCGGAACCGCCTCCGCCGCCGACAGCTGCCCGCGTTCGAGCACTGCGCCGAGGTGGCCGAGGTGCGGGGCGTCCGGGTCCCGGTGGGCGTCGTGGACGACGGTCAGGGTCCGCAGCGCCTCGCGGGCCGACTCGGCGGTGTCGCCGAACGGCCCGGTGTCGCCGGGCGGCTGCCACGCGGGGACCCAGGGACTGCTCGGCCGAGGACGGTACGGCTGGGGCGCCTCCGGCGCGCGGGCGGGCGGCGGCAGGGGCCGGCCGGGCCTGGGCGGCCGACCGGTCCTGAGGACGACGGCGACCTCGGCCGGGCAGCCGGGGTGCGACCGCAGCACCTCCGCGGCCTTACGCGGCAGCCGGCGGCCGAGCCCGGCCGCCGCGACCAGCCCCCAGTCGATGCGGTACGGCTCCTTGAGGACCGCCCGCACGGCCTGCTGCACCTCCCAGGGGTCCCCGTGGTGAGCGGCGCGCAGGCGGCGCAGCAGCGCGCCGGTCCCGAGCCGGCGCTCGGTCGCGGAGTCGAGGAACGGCTCCGGGTCGGCCTCGGCGCAGGCCGCGACGATCTCGGCGTCGCCGTCCCCGCCGGCATCGCCGCGCACGCCGTCCCCGCCGACCTCGGCCGGATCGACGGGACCGGGCGGCAGCAGCGCTACGAGTTCCCGCACCCGCCCCGTGCCACCCGCGGCGCGTACGGTCGCCCAGGCGCTGGGCCGGGCGGTCGGCGGGTGTGCGCCACGCCGGTCGAGGAGAGCCGCTGCGGCGAGGTCCGCGTCGCCCGAGTACAGGGCCCGGCGGTGGTGGTGCGGGTGGTACGCACGGCCGGCCGCGGCGGCGATCGGGTCCCGCACGGACAACAGGCACCGCGTCTCGTAGCTCAGGCGGTGGTTGTCCAGCAGCGCCGCGTCGACCTCGGGCAGGTCGAGGTCGAAGAGGGCCTGCTGCGTGCCGGCATGACCGACCGTCCGCGCGAGGGCGGCACGCAGCCGGGTGCCGCCCAGCCGCAGGACGGCCTCGATGACGGGGGTGGGCGGGTCCAGGCCCATCGAGAACAGGGCCGGATCGATGGCCAGCCAGGCGTCCAGGGCGGTGGTCCGCTGGTGGTAGGGGATCAGCGTCGCCAGACAGGCGAGGTGGAACCGGTTGGTCATCCGCTGATTCGGCGACAGCTCCTCGTACGCCACCACCG
>NZ_RPRY01000190.1 GCF_003949795.1 Streptomyces sp. WAC06614 | reverse complement strand
CCGTCGGCCCCCGGCTCCGGCCGCACCGCCCCGGCCGCTCCGCCCGTCCCGGCCGCTCCGTCCGCCCCGTCCGCTCCGCCCGTCCCGGCCGCTCCGTCCGCCCCGTCCGCCCCGTCCGCCGCGGGCAGCGGCGTGGGCTCCGCCTCCTCCGGCGCCGGCGCGCCGGCGTGCCGCTCCCGCTCGGCCGGCCGTCCGTTCCACCGGCCGCGCAGCGCGATCAGCACCGCCATGGCGATGGCGAGCAGCAGCAGCGACACCGAGGTGGCCGCCTCCGGCCGGTCCTGCAGCAGCAGGTAGACCTGGAGCGGCAGGGTCTGGGTGGTGCCGGGCAGGTTCCCGGCGAAGGTGATGGTGGCGCCGAACTCGCCGAGCGCCCGCGCCCAGGTCAGCGCCGCCCCCGCGACCAGCCCGGGCGCGACCATCGGCAGCGTCACCGTGACGAACACCCGCAGGGGCGAGGCCCCGAGCGACGCGGCCGTCTCCTCGTAGCTCTGCCGCAGCCCGCCCAGCGCGCCCTCCAGGCTGATCACCAGGAACGGCATCGCCACGAACGTCGCCGCGACCACCGCACCCGAGGTGTGGAACGGCAGGGTGATCCCGAACGTCTCGTCCAGCCACGGCCCGAGCAGCCCGCGCCGGCCGAAGCCCAGCAGTAGGGCGACACCGCCCACGGTCGGCGGCAGCACCATCGGCAGCAGCACGAGCGACCGCACCAGGGCCTTGCCCGGGAACTCCACCCGGGCCAGCAGCCAGGCCAGCGGGACCCCCAGCAGCAGCGAGAGCCCCAGGGCCCAGAACGACACCACCAGCGACAGCCGCAGCGCCTCGACCACCCCCGGCGTGGTCAGATGGCTGCCGAGTTCCGACCAGTCCGTCCGGACCAGAATGCCGATCAGCGGCATCAGCAGGAACGCGACGGCGAGCAGCGCGGGCAGCGCCAGGGCCACGGGCGTACGGGAACGGGGTCTGCTCATGTCGGCTCGGGTTCCTGGTCGTGCGGGGACGGATGCGGGGAGAGGGACTGCCCGTCCCCCCGGACCGGGCAGCCCCTCTCCCCCTGGACAGGCGGCTACGGCTGCTGGAAGCCCGCCTCCTGGAGGATCTTCTGCGCCTCCGGGGTGCTCAGCCAGGCCACGAACGCGGCGGCGGCCTCGGCGTTCTTGGACGCCTTCAGCGAGGCGGCCGGGTAGGAGGCGACGGCATTCTGGTCGTCCGGGATCTCCACCGTCTCGACCTTGTCCTTGGACTTGGCGGAGTCGGTCCTGTAGACCAGCCCCGCGTCGGCCTCACCGAGCTCGACCTTGGAGAGCACGGCGCGGACGTTCGGCTCCTGGGAGACCGGCTTCACCGTGACGCCCTGCTTGTCCAGGATCTCCTTGCTGTAGCGGCCCACCGGCACCTCGGGCGCCGCCAGGACCACCTTCAGCTTGGTGTCGGCCAGGTCCTTCAGCCCGCCGATCTTGTGCGGGTTGCCCTTCACGGTGGCGATGACCAGGCGGTTCTTCGCGATGATCTTCGAGTCGCCGGTCTCGCCCTTCAGACCGTCCATGGTCCTGGTGTCGGCCGTGACCAGCGCGTCGGCCGGGGCGCCCTGCTTGACCTGGGCGGCGAGCTCCTGCGAACCGGCGAAGGAGAAGGTGATCCGGGTGCCCGGGTGCGCCTTCTCGTAGGCGGCGCCCGCGGTCCTGAAGACGTCGGTGAGCGAGGAGGCGGCCAGCACGGTCAGTTTCGCCGGCTTGGCCTCACCGGCGGCCGGGCCGGCCGCGGACGGGGTCGCGGAGGCGGTGGACTCCTTGCCGGAGTCGCCGCTGCCGCAGGCGGTCAGGCCGGCGAGCAGCGCGGAGGCCAGGGCGGCGGCCGCGACGCGGCGGCGGGTCACGAGGACGGACACGGACATGGTGGTGCTCCTAGGGTCAGGCTGATGACCCGCGCCGGTGACGGCGGAGCGGGTGGGCGTCAGATGCGGTGGTACGGCCGTACGCGGGTGCGGTCGGGGGCGGCAACGGACGGTCGCAGCGGTGGCCGGTCGTGCCGGTGGCCGGTGGCCGGTGGCTGGTCGGCGCCGCGCCCGCGCCCAGGTCTCAGGTGCGGTCGATGTGCACGTTGGTGGACTTCACACGGGCGGTGGCCTGCATGCCGACCTCCAGTCCGAGCTCCTCGACGGCCTCGCGGGTCAGCAGCGAGACCAGCCGGTGCGGGCCGGCCTGGATCTCGACCTGGGCGGCCACGTCGCCGAGCTTCACGGCGGTGACGATCCCGGGGAACGCGTTGCGCGCCGAGGTGTACGGCTCCTCCTCCTCGGCGTAGGCCCCTTGGCCCACCTCCACCGAGAACGCGGCCAGGTCGCGGCCGTCGATGAGCCGTCGGCCGCTGTCGTCGCGATGGGTGGCGACCCGGCCGGCGTCGGCCCAGCGGCGTACGGTGTCCGGGCTGACGCCCAGCAGACGCGCCGCCTGGCCGATGGTGTACTCCTGCATGCGCGCCACGGTAGGGGGCATCGAGACGCATCTGCAAGTTGTTCGGCCTGAAATACATGGCAGAAGCCACCATGCTGTCGTATCCGCCGAAGTCCGTCCCCTAGAGTCGGGGGCATGGCTGATCACGCAAGCGCACGGGTGGACGCCTGGATCTGGTCCGTCCGGCTCACCAAGACCCGCTCGATCGCGGCCACGGCCTGCCGCGCCGGCCATGTGAAGGTCAACGGCGAACGGGCCAAACCGGCCCAGCCCGTGCGGGTGGGCGACGAGATCCGGCTCTTCCACGCCGGCCGCGAACGGATCGTGGTGGTCCAGCAGGCGCTCACCAAGCGGGTGGGTGCCCCGGCCGCCGCGGAGGCCTACCTCGACAAGAGCCCGCCGCCCCCGACGCCGGTCGAGGCGGCCGCGGTGGGCCTGCGCGACCGCGGCGCAGGCCGCCCCACCAAGCGCGAACGCCGCGAACTGAACCACCTCCGCGGCCGCTGACCCCGCCGCGCCGGGCCGGCCCACCCGGCCCGGCGCCGGCGCGCCCTTCGCGCGCCCCGCACCTCATACCTTCCGGTACGCGTACGCCTCCTGGGCCGCCGCCTCGACCGCGTCCAGGTCGGCGCCGGCCGCGGCCGTCACCACCGCGGCCACCGCGCCCTCCACGAACGGGGCGTCCACCAGGCGGGAACCGGCGGGCAGTTCCTCGTCCTCCAACAGGGTCTTCACCGTCAGTACCGAGCTGCCCAGGTCCGTCAGCAGGGCCACGCCCTCGCCGCCGTCCACCTCCCGTGCCGCCGCCAGCACCAGCTCGGAGCTGGTGCCCAGCTCCCCGGTGGCGGTGCCGCCCGCCGCCGCCACCGGTACCGTCGCGCCGGAGCCGGCCAGGTCCTGGGCCAGCCGGGCCACCGACCGTGCGACCTCGGCGCTGTGGGAGACCAGCACCACGCCCACGGGGCTCATGCGTCCCCCTCGGCCGCGTCCGCGAGCGCCCCGAGCAGCAGGGCCGAGGACGTGGCCCCCGGGTCCTGGTGCCCGATGCTGCGCTCGCCCAGGTAACTGGCCCTGCCCTTGCGGGCCTGCATCGGTACGGTGGCCAGCGCGCCGTGCTCGGCCGCGTCGGCGGCGGCCCGGTACGAGGTGGCGAGCGCCGCCACGCCGGGTCCCAGGGCGTCCAGCATCGTCTTGTCCCCGGGCGCCGCCCCACCGAGCTGGGCCACCGCGTCCACCCCGGTCCGCAGGGCCGCCCGGAGCTGCTCGTCGGAGACCTCGGTGGAGTCGCCCAGCTCCTTGCCGGCGCGCCGCAGCAGCGTCCCGTACAGAGGCCCGGACGCGCCGCCGACCGTCGAGATCAGGGTCCGCCCGGCCACCTGGAGCAGCGCGCCCGGACTCGTCGGCGGATCGGACGTCAGGGCCGACTCGACGGCCGTGAAGCCGCGCAGCAGGTTGCTGCCGTGGTCGGCGTCGCCGATGGGGGAGTCGAGCTCCGTCAGCCGGGCCGCCTCCCGTTCCACCGCGGCGGCCGTCGCCGCCATCCAGCGCCGGAAGAACTGCGTGTCACGCACCTGGTCTCCTCACGCCTCGCACCGGCCCCGCCGGGCTCGCCGGGGCCTGGACGCCACCATAAGGTCAGCGGCCCCAGCGCAGCGCGGCCGTCTGCACGGGCGCGTCCCACAGCCGCAGCAGTTCCTCGTCGGCCCGGCACAGCGTGACGGAACAGCCGGCCATGTCCAGCGAGGTCACGTAGTTCCCGACCAGCGCCCGGGCCACGGTCACGCCCCGGTCGGCCAGCACCCGGGCCACCTCGCCGTGGAAGCCGTACAGCTCCAGCAGCGGGGTCGCGCCCATCCCGTTGACCAGCAGCAGCACCGGGCCGTCCACCGGGCCGATGTCGGCCAGCTCCTCCAGTACGGGCCCCAGCGAGACCTCGGCGATCTCCCGGGCCGGCATCATGGGGCGGCGCTCGCGGCCCGGCTCGCCGTGGATGCCGATGCCGAGCTCCAGCTCCCCGTCGGGCAGGTCGAACGTCGGGCTGCCCTTGGCCGGGGTGGTGCAGGCGCTCAGTGCCACGCCGAAGCTGCGGGAGGACTCGTTGACGCGCCGGGCGAGGGCCGCGACCTGGTCCAGCGGCCGGCCCTCCTCGGCCGCCGCCCCGGCGATCTTCTCGACGAACAGCGTGGCGCCCGTACCGCGCCGGCCGGCCGTGTACAGGCTGTCGGTGACCGCGACGTCGTCGTTGACCAGCACCTGCTCGACCTGGATGCCGTCCTCGCCGGCGAGTTCGGCGGCCATCTCGAAGTTCATGACGTCGCCGGTGTAGTTCTTGACGACGAACAGCACGCCCGCGCCGCCGTCGACCGCGGCCGCCGCCCGGGACATCTGGTCGGGCACGGGCGAGGTGAACACCTCGCCGGGGCAGGCCCCCGACAGCATGCCGGGTCCCACGAACCCGGCGTGCAGCGGCTCGTGCCCCGAACCGCCGCCCGACACCAGGCCGACGCGGCCGCTGCCGCGGGCGTCGCGGCGGGTGACGACCCGCCCTTCCACGTCCACGTCCAGCTCAGGGTGCGCGGCGGCCAGACCCCGCAGCGCGTCGGCGACCACGGTCTCGGGACTGTTGATGAGCATCTTCATGATCACTCCTCGAACGGTGGGCGGTGCGGCCGCACTCAACATAGAGGCCGCGACCGCCCCACCACCCGAGGACACGGATCCGCCGGTGCCGGCGTCAGGCGACGGCCACCGCGACCGCGTCGGGCCCGTCGGCCGCCGCTGCCCCGTCGGCCTCCTCCTCCATGGTGTCCTCCGGAACGCTGACCAGCCAGCGCGACTCCGGGTGCGGGCGCAGGTACAGCGCCCAGTAGAGGGTGGCCACGGCGGTGATCCCGCCCGCCCACAGCAGGTACTGCGTCTCCTGCTGGGTCAGGATGTACGTCAGGACGGCGATCAGTACCACCGGGACGGCCGGCCACAGCGGCATCCGCCAGGCGGGGGCGGTGCGGTGGGCGCCGCGCCGGCTGAACAGCGCGGCCACGGCCACCAGCAGGTACATGCCCGTCACCGAGACGCCGGTGACGCCGTAGAGCGTGTCGAGGTTGACGAAGCACAGCGCCGCGCCGGGCACGCCGACCACCAGCGTGGCCACCCACGGGGAGCCGAACCGCCCCAGCCGGGACAGCGCGCGGTTGACCGGGGCGGGCCAGGCCTTGTCGCGGGCGGAGGCGAACAGCACGCGGGAGTTCTGGATCACCATGACGATGCCGGCGTTGATGATGGCGAGGGCGACGCAGAGGCTGACGAAGGTGCCGACGGCCGAGTTGGACCAGGCGGTGACCATGCCGCCGAGGTCGCCGTCGGCCAGGGCCTGGAGGTCGGGGGCGCCGACGGTGATGGCGATGACCGGGACCAGGATGACGGCGGTGGAGATGGCCAGGGTGGCGAGCACGGTCCGGGCGACGTTGCGCCGCGGGTTCTCCAGCTCCTCCGACAGGTAGACGGCGGTGGAGAAGCCCTGGGTGATGAACAGGGCGATCGCCAGGCCCGAGACCACCATCATGGCGGTGACCGGGGAGGTGCTCCCGCCCTCGGCGGCGGCGGTGCCGTGCACCAGGGCGTCGGCCCCGCGCTCGCCGTGGGCGAAGCCGAGGACGGCGACCAGCGCCGCGGCGACCACTTCGAGGACCAGGAAGATGCCGGTGATCCAGGCGTTGGCGCGCAGGTCGAGCAGACCGGCCAGGGTGGCCAGCAGCATCACGGCGCCGCCGGCGACGGGTGCCGGGATGTGCACGACCGGGGCGAGGTAGTCGGCCGTGCCCATGGCGATCACCGGGGGCACGATCATCACCACGAGCAGCGACAGGACGAACACCAGCCAGCCGGTGAGCCGGCCCGCGAGGGTGGAGACCATGGCGTACTCGCCGCCGGCGCTGGGGATCAGGGTGCCCAGCTCGGAGTAGCAGAACGCGACGCCGACGCAGAGCAGCGAGCCGATGGCGATGGTCAGGGCGGTCCAGGTGCCGAGGTCGGCGAACAGGTCCGGGACGACGACGAAGAGCGTCGAGGCGGGGGTCACGCACGACAGCGTGAGCAGGGTCCCCCCGACGACTCCGATGGAACGCTTGAGCTTCTGCGGGACGGGGCCGGTGTTCGGGGAGAGGGCCTGCGGGGCGCTGGGGAAGTCTGACATCGGTGCGTGGTTCCGATCGGCTGGTGCGGTGACTGAGCGGGGAGCGGTATCGCCTCCGAGGCGTGGCGGTCAGGGGTGGTTCGTGTCGCTCCCGGGCCGACATGGAAAGCCCCACGGGATCCGCAGGTCAATAGCCGATCCCCTGCGGAATTCGTTGCTCCGACGCGCTGATCTTGCCGCGGACAGTGTTAAGAAACCGTCAACGCAGCATGAACGGGAGCTACGGGAACCGCAGCCGCGGCCCTGAGAATTTCCTTACGGTTTGCCGACGGCGGGCCTCAGGAGCCGTCCTGCCCCGGGCCGAGGTACCGGACGAACCAGTCCCGGGCGAGCTCCGCGACCGCCTCCAGGGCCCCGGGCTCCTCGAACAGGTGGCCCGCCCCGGGCACCACCGCCAGCTCGTGCGGACAGCGCAGCAGGGACGCCGCCCGCCGGTTGAGGTCGAGCACGAGGGGATCGGCGCCGCCCACGACCAGCAGCGTGGGAGCGCGTACGTCGCCCAGCCGGTCCCCGGCCAGATCGGGCCGGCCGCCCCGCGAGACCACCGCGGCGGCCGGGGACCCCGGCTCCGCGGCGGCCGACAGGGCCGCGGCGGCCCCCGTACTGGCGCCGAAGAACCCCAGGGGGACGGCCGTACGGGTGCGCAGCCAGGCGGTGGCCCCGGACAGCCGCCGGGCCAGCAGCGGGATGTCGAAGGTGTGTTCCCGGGCGGCCGTCTCCGCCTTCGCCTCCGCCTCGGTCAGCAGGTCGAACAGCAGGGTGCCGAGCCCGGCCGCGTCGAGGGCGTCGGCCACCTGGCGGTTGCGGGGGCTGGTGCGGCTGCTGCCGCTGCCGTGGGCGAAGACGACGACGCCCGGGGCCCCGGCGGGCACGGTCAGCAGGCCGGGCAGCACGACCCCGTCCGAAGCCACCTCGACGGTCGCCCCCGGGACGCCCGCCGCCTCGATGCCCTGCGCCTCGGCGCCCGCTGTCCCGGCGCGCCCGGTGCCGGTGCGGCGGGCGTCGGCCTGTGCGAGGAGGGCCGCGACCTCTTCGTCGGAGGTCTGGTCGAAGTCGTCGTACCACTGCCCGACGGCGGCGAAGTCGGCCGGCGCCGACAGGCACAGCACCGCGTCCGCCACGTGCCGCAGCCGTTCCACGGCCTGCGGCGCGGCCACCGGGACCGCCAGCACCACCCGGGCGGCGCCCTGGGCGCGCGCCACCTCGCAGGCCGCGGCGGCGGTGGCGCCGGTGGCGATGCCGTCGTCGACGATCACCACCGTCCGGCCGGCCAGCGGCACCCGGTCCCGGCCCGTCCGGTACCGGGCCAGCCGCCGGTCGAGTTCGGCGCGCTCGCGCCGCTCCACCTCGGTGCACTCCCGGGAGCCGAGGCCCGCGGCGCGGACGGTGTCCTCGTCGATCACCAGCGCACCGCCCTCACCGAGCGCGCCGAAGGCGACTTCGGGACGGTAGGGGACGCCCAGCTTGCGGACCACGATCACGTCGAGGGGTGCCGGTGGCCGCCGAGGTCGCCCGGACGCTCGGCGCGGCCGAGACCGGGGAAGCCGACCTCCACGGTGACCTTCCAGCGGCCCGCGGGCAGCGCCTCGGTGGTGGTCCAGCCGGCCGGGGAGGCGGTGTCCTTGACCAGCGGCCACGGGCCGGTGGTGCGCGCGCCGTCCTCGCTGACCGCGTTCACGGTGGCGGCCACCTTCGTGTCGACGGCGTCGCCGTCGTTCTCCCAGGTGACGTCGGTGGTGACCCGGCCCTCGCGGTGGCCGGTCACGACCACCTTGAGCGTGTCCCCGTGGGCCTGCGCGACGGCGGGCAGGCCGAGGGTGAGGGCGAACGACAGGGCGGCCGCGGCCGCGGTGGTGATCCGTCTGTGCATGGTGCTGCTCCGGAGGGGTGAGGGGGGAGCGTGGACGAGCGGGCAGGCGGGCCGCCCCGTGACGGCCCGCCTGCCGGTGGGAGGGGGGCACCTGGTGGTCACACAGCACCAGGTGCCCGGGGAAGGTCCCGGCCGGGTCAGCCGACCTTCTGGACGGTCCAGACCTGGGCCGGACGGCCGTCCGCCTGCTGGAGGTCGAGCAGCTGGGTGCCGTAGTACGGGCGGTTGCTCACCGTCAGGGCGAAGGCCCCGCTGCGCTCGGTCACGGTGACCGACCCGCCGCGCGCCGTCAGCTTCCAGGCCTGCGCCTGGGAACCGGTGTCGCAGGGCTGCTGGGCGATCCACATGCCGGCCGTGGGCGTGCCGCCGGGCTGGAGGCACTTGCCCGAGGAGACGGACCGGATCCGCACGAGGCCGCCGCCGGCGTCGTCGAAGTACCACTGCTGGTGCGCGACCCCGGTGCCGCGCGAGCCGACCAGGACCGCGCCGTCGGCGGACCGGCCGCCCCAGAGTTCGGCGTTCAGGCCGGAGGTGCCGTTGCCGAGCTGGTAGCGGGTGTTCGGCGTGGTGGTGGTGTCGCCGGCGCCGGTGGTGCGGAAGGCCGTGGCCTTGCCGGGGCCGCTGTCGCGGCCGGCGGTGTCACGGACGGAGACCGCCACGTTGTACGAGGTGCCCGGCTGGAGGTTGTAGATCCGCAGGACGGTGCCCTGCACCCAGGTCAGGTGCTTGCCGTTGAACATCACCTGGTACCAGGCCGCGTTCGGCACCTGCGGCCAGCTGACGACCACCGAGTCGGCGCGGATCTGGCCGACGGTCACGTTCGGACCGGCGCCCGGCTTGACCGTCGGGCTCGGCGTCGGGGTGGGCTTGGGGCTCGGGTTCGGGCCCGGGCCCGGGTCGGTGCCGCCCCCGCCGCCGGACTTCATCAGGAACTGGTTGTCCGCGATGTTCCAGTGCGTGGCCAGGTAGCTGCCCGGCTTGGGGCTGGTGTGGAAGTAGTCGTCGTGGTTGCAGTCGAGGATGTTCTCGGACGCCTTGTTGGTGCAGACGTTGCGCATCTGCGGGTAGTACGGGGTGTCCGAGTAGCACATGACGTCCCACTCGTCGGTGCAGTGCGCGCCGCGGCTGGTGTTGGGCGCGCTGTTGTTGACCGCGCCCAGGTTGTGCCCGAGCTCGTGGGCCGCCGTGTGGCCGCCCCAGCAGCCGGTGTCGGTGCGGCCGTAGGAGGGGCCGAAGTTGCTGAGGTTGTTCTGGCCGGGCCGCTCGTCCCCGTTGAAGGTGCCGATGCCGCAGTAGACCTGCGCGTCGGCGAAGATCATGTACTTGCGGTCCTTGCGGTTGAACCCCTTGGCCGCGAGCGCCTGGTTGGTGGCATTGAACTCGCCCAGCGCGGAGGAGGGGAGTTCCACGCTCTGCACGGTCGGGGTGCAGTCCGCGTTGGTCACGTAGCGGATGTGGCGCACACCGCCGGTCTCCTGGGCGCTGTTCGCGTAGATGAGGTCGGCGTCGGCCGCCCATTTGCGGAAGGACGCGACGTACTCGGAGTAGCGGTCCTGGCCGGGCGGGTGGACGTAGACGACCTGCACGCGGTTGCCGGTGCTGCCGTCGCCGTCGCACTGGACGGTCTGGCCGGCGGGTCCGGCTGCGGCGGTCTTCTGCTGCCCGGAGGGGGCGGCGGGCGGTGCGGCGGCGCTGCCGCTCGGCTTGGCCTGGGCGTCGACGGCGGGCGTGGCCTGAGAACGTCCGCCGGACTGCTCGGGGGCCGGGTCCTCGGCCGCGGGCTTCGCCGGGTCGGCGGCCTCGGCGACCGCCTTGACCGCGGGCTGGGTGTCCTTCTTGATGTCGACGCCGCTCGGCGGGGCGTCGGGCCCGTGGGTGCACAGGCCGGTCTCGGTGCTGTAGACGCCGGCGCAGCGGTCGCCCTTGGGGGCGGCCTTCAGGCCGTCGTAGATCATGCCGCGGGGCGGGTCGTTGGACGGCACGGAGCTCAGCGGTTCCGGGTCGTTGTCCCGGGCGGGCGCGGCGGCCGGCTCGGCCTCCACCGCCGGTCCGGCGAGCTCCACGGTGTTCGGGGGAGCGCCGTCACGGCCGGCCTCGTACGCCACGCCGCCGGCTATCGCGGCAGCGATGGCCATGGCGGCGGTCATGCCTATGAACCGGCGCCTGGGCGGTCGCTGACGCTCTTTCAGTCTTCGATGCCTGGACATGCACACCTCATTTCCTTGGTCAGGAGAGTGGGTGCGCGGAAGCCTGCCAGACGAGATCGCCGGAGAATTCGGACAAACGGGTTCCGCTCCCGAGAATCCGTTCCGTTACCTTGTGGTTCAATTTGACGAACACTCAACTTGCTTGCAGTTAAAGGGAGTTACGCGCGTTGCGCAGAAATGGTCCAGGCCTTCTTAAGGATGTCGTTATCAAATCGAGATATGCGGGAAAGTGTTGTTGACGGGAATTCAGTACAACTTTCACCCGTCCATCACGTCGTGAATTGCGCCCGTCACGAGCGGTGAGGGTTCATCAGTTTGAACACGGGCCGTCAGGGATGAGGGCGGGGCCGGCTCCGCTACCCGGCCCCCCGCGGCCCTCGCAGCGCCAGATGGACCGACCAGACCACCGACACCAGCGGCACCGCCACGATCGCTCCGACCACCCCGGCGGCGATGGCCCCCGCGATCACCGATACCGCCACCACCACCGGGTGCAGCCGCACCGCCCAGCTCATCACCAGCGGGTGCAGCACATGCCCCTCGATCTGCCCGATGACCACGATCAGCGCGACCACCAGGGCCGCCACCAGCGGCCCCTTCGCCGCCAGCGCCACCACCGCCGCCACCGCCAGCGCGATGGGCGAACCGATCAGCGGCACGAACGCCGCCACGAACTCCAGCAGCGCCAGCGGCACCGCCAGCGGCACCCCCAGGAAGTACAGCGCCAGGCCCACCAGGATCGCGTTCGTCCCGGCCACCAGCACGATGCCGTGGGTGTACCCGGTGAACGTCCGCCACGCCGCCCGGCCGCCCACCCGCCAGCGCTCGCGCGCCGTCACCGGCAGCTGCGCGCAGAACCACGCCCAGTGCCGGTCGCCCGAGTGGATGAAGAACACCGAGCAGAACACCGCGAGCACCAGCACGGTCAGCACCTTGACCACCTGGCCCACCCCGCTGACCGCCGTACTGAGCAGCATCGAGCGATGGCTGCCCAGATATGCGCCGATCCGGCTCTGCAGGTCCGTCAGCACCCCCGGGTCCAGCCGGAACGGCGGACGCTCCAGCCAGGTCTCGATACTGCCCAGCCCCTCCCGGAACTCCCGCACCAGCCGTTCGCTCTCCCCGGCCACCGCCTCTCCGACCAGCGCCAGCACCCCCAGCCCCAGCACGAAGCTCCCGATCAGCGTCATGCCCACCGCGAGTCCGCGCGGCAGCCGGCGCGCCAGCAGATCGGCCACCGGCCGCAGCAGCGCGGTGGCCACCAGCCCGAGGAACAGCGCGATCCCGATCTCGTGGAACCGGCCCAGCACCACGAAGATCCCGTACACGGCCACGCCGACGGCGATCAGGCGCCACGCGTACGCGGCCGCCCTGCGCAGCACGGGTGACACCTGGGGCTCCATGCCCATCGACGTACCACCCCCGGCCGCCCGGCCCACGCCCGCGGGCCCACATTCGCCCGACCGGGGTCCGCCGCCCGCGCACCGCGCGCCGCCTGCCGCGCCCGGACCGCGCCCCCGGCGAGGATCGGGGCATGGGCGTCGTGCTGCCGGTCCTCTTCGCGCTCCTGGCCGCGGTCAGCAACGCGCTGGCCACCGTGCTCCAGCGGCGCGCCGCCCTCACCGTCCCGCAGGACCGCGGCTTCCGCCCCGGGCTCGTCCTGGACCTGCTGCGCCGGCCGGTCTGGCTCGCCGGGATCCTCGCCGTGATCGTCGCCGGGGCCGGCCAGGCCGCGGCCCTGGCCACCGGCCCGCTCGCCCTCGTCCAGCCGCTGTTCGTCCTGGAACTCCCCCTGGCCCTGCTGATCGCCTCGCTCCTGACCCGGCGGCGGCTGCCCGGCAGCCTCTGGCTGGCCGTGGCCGGCGTGGTGACCGGGCTCGGTGTGGCGCTCGCCGCCGCCTCGCCCACCGGCAACCGCACGCACGTGGCGCTGGACCGGTGGCTCCCGGCCCTGATCGCCTGCGCCGCCGCCGTGCTCCTCCTGACCGCCGCCGGACTGCGCCGCCCGCCCGGCCGGGCCCGCGCGGGCTGCCTGGGGGCCGCCACCGCCGTCTGCTACGCCCTGACCGCGGCCCTGATGAAGACCTCCCTGCACCTCCTCGACGTCGGCGGCATCACCGGGTTCCTGACCGGCTGGCAGACGTACGCCTTCGCCGCGAGCGGGATCTGCGCCCTGCTGCTGCTCGAACACGCCATGCAGGGCGGGCCGCTGGTCGCCTCGCAGCCCGCGCTCACCCTCGGCGACGCGACCGTGAGCCTGCTCCTCGGCGTGCTGCTCTACGAGGAACACCTCCGGTCGGGCTGGTGGCTGGTGCCCCAGCTCCTCGGGGTCGCCCTGATCGTCACCGGGGTGTTCGCCCTGGCACGCAACGGGCGCAGCGGGCACACAGCCGCCGGATGACGCCGGCCGGCCGGCCCGTGCCGGGCGGCCCCAGCGGGGGCTGGGTCCGTTCGAACAGGGCCAGCGCCAGCACCAGCAGCACGGCCGGCGCCAGCAGCAGGTTCACCGGCCAGCCCGCCCGCACCAGCAGGGCCCCGGCCGCCCCGCCCAGGAACATCGCCACCACGGCGGCGGCCCGCCGCTGCCAGGTCGCCCCGCCCCGGTCGAACGAGGCGTCGCGGCCGAGCACCGCACCCAGGTAGCCGGTCAGGCTCCGCGTCGACAAGGTGGTCGGCACGCCGGGCAGCCCCACCCGCATGGCCGTGACGTTCCGGATGCCCATCACGAAGGCCAGGACGGCGATCACCGCCAGATGGCGGTGGGTCGGCGAGCCGTAGTGGGGTGCCAGCCCCCAGCCGACCACGGCGGCACAGGCCAGCACCCCGGCCTCCACGAACAGCCCCAGCACGAACCACCGCCGGCCCCGCGCCTGGGCCCGCGCCTCCAGCCGGGCACCGGCCACCGCCCCCACGGCGAACGCGCCCAGCGAGATCGCCGGGGCCAGCGTCGGCAGGCTGCCCGCCCGGCC
>NZ_RPRY01000189.1 GCF_003949795.1 Streptomyces sp. WAC06614 | reverse complement strand
GCGGTGGCCGAGGGCGAGGGTGGCGGGCAGCTTCACCGGCTCGGGGCCGCCGGGGACGCGTGCGGCCCGTAGCTCCGGGATCCAGACGGCGCCGTCGACGGTGGCCCGGCAGACCGCTCCGTCCCGGGTGGCCAGCAGCTCGCCGGGCCGGCCCCGCAGCGTGGGCTCCGGGCGGCCGCCGTGCAGGTACCAGGTGGCGCCGAGCAGCTCGTCCCGCACCCCCGGCCGCGAATCGGCCGCCCGGAGCAGGCGCAGCACCCGCTCGGTGGGATCGGCCGCCCAGTCGATCCTGCGGTCGTCCTGCCGTACGACGGGGCGGGCCAGGCCGTGGGTCTGGGGCTCGGGGGTGTGGCGGCCGGAGGCGAAGCGCTCCACCGCCAGCAGGACCGCCGCCAGCGCGGCGTCGGCGATCTCCCCGCGGTACAGGTCGCTCTTGGCGATGCCCGGCGGCACCGCGCACTCGGCCGCGGCCCAGATGTCACCGCCGTCCATCACGGCATTGGCCTGGAGCACGGTGACGCCCCAGCGCTCGGCCCCGTCGTGCAGGGCGTGGTCGAGGGAGGACGGGCCCCGGTCGCCGGGCGGGCCGGGATGCACGACCAGACAGGTGCGGGCCGACCACAGCGGCTCGGGCAGCGCGGTGCGGAGCATCGGGGCGATCAGCAGGTCGGGGTCGTGCCGGTCGACGGCCGCGACCAGGTCCGTGCCGGGCACCGCGAGTTCGACGGCGACCTGGTGGCCGCGGTCGCGCAGCTCGGCGTGGACGCGCTGGGTGAGGCTGTTGAAGGCACTCGCGACGAGCAGGATGTGCACGTGATCTCCCGGCTCCGGCCGATGCTGACCAGTACTGACCGGTGCATGACCGGCCGGGAGAGATGATCCGCGACGCGGACCCGTCCGCCGACGGCGCCGAGCAGCGCGGTCACCCGAAAGCGGTGACCTCCTGGTCCGGTCGGCGGGCACCGGACGGCTGTACGGGGCCGGGCCGGCGTTCGGCGCGGCGGATCAGGGCCGGCGCCGCGGCCGGGTGTAGGCGGGCGCCGATCCGGGCAGGCGCCGCGCATGGTCTTCCGGCATCCCGCGGAGCGCGGGGACAAGGGCGGCAGCGGGCGCTTCGAGAAGGTCGCCGAGCTGGCCTCGAACTTCACCAGCTCGGCGGCCTTCTCGGTGCTGTGCGTCGCCCTGGTGGCCGGCTTCGTGGGCGTGCACCTGGCCGGGCTGCCCGTCTCGTGGCAGCACCTGGCCGGTGACTCGATCGGCGCGGTCTCCCTGCTCCTGCTGGCCTTGCTCAAGAACGCCGAACGCCGCGCCGAACACGCCATCCAACGCAAGCTCGACGCGATCGCCGCGGCCCTCCTGGAGCAGCAGCAGGGCCGCAGCGCCGACGCCCACGAGGACCTGGATTCGGCGATCCGGATGGAGGAGCGGCTCTAGGACGTCTCTCTCGACCGGCAAGATCCGAAAGAGACGGCCCAGCGGTCAGGGTCAGGGGGCGAGGGGAAGCTGCCGCTTGTGCTCGGTGAGGCGGTAGCGGCGCGCGATGATCTCGAAGGCCCGCTCGTCGACCGGCTTGCCCTCCAGGAAGTCGTCGATGTCGTCGTACGTGACACCCAGCGCGTCCTCGTCGGCCTTGCCCGGGTCGAGGGTCTCCAGGTCGGCGGTGGGCACCTTCCACACCAGCTCGGCCGGGGCGCCCAGGGCGTCCGCGACGGCGCGCACCCGGCGCTTGGTCAGGCCGGTGAGCGGCACGACGTCGGCGGCGCCGTCGCCGAACTTGGTGAAGAAGCCGGAGACGGCCTCGGCGGCGTGGTCGGTGCCCACGACCAGGCCGTCCTGGGCTCCGGCGACCGCGTACTGCGCGATCATGCGCTGGCGGGCCTTGATGTTGCCGTGGACGAAGTCCTGGTGGTGGGCGTCGCGGAAGGTGAGCCCGGAGGCGAGCGCGGCGTCGAGCGCCGCGTCGCTGGCGGGCTTCACGTCCACGGTCAGCACGTGGTCGGCCTGGATGAAGGACAGGGCGAGCTGGGCGTCGTGCTCGTCGGCCTGGACGCCGTAGGGCAGCCGCATGGCGTAGAACACGGCCTCGTGACCGGCCGCCCGGGCCCGCTCCACGGCGAGCTGGCAGAGCCGGCCGGTGGTGGTGGAGTCGACGCCGCCGCTGATGCCGAGGACGAGGGACCGCAGTCCGGTCGAGGTGAGCCGCTCGGTGAGGAAGGCCACGCGGCGCTCGATCTCGCGCTCCGCGTCGAAGGACTCGGCCACCTGGAGGTCCCGGGCGATCTCCTGCTGCAGGGCGGTGGACGCCGGCTCTCTCACGGCTGCTCCTCGGGGTCGTGCGTGCGGGTACGCGGTCACGTTGCGCTGTCCCGACCGACCCTAACCGACGTCCGCACCCCGCCTGCCGCGAGGGAGCGACCCCGGGCCGGCGCACCTCGCCGGTCGCTCCGGCCGGTCGCTCCGACCCGTCTACTCCAGCCGGTACGTCATCACCGAGCCGGCCGGTACGCCGGACAGCCGGCCGCTCTGGACCTGGAGGATCGTCGTGTACGGCAGCGCGCTGCCGTTGCCGGTCGGGTTCAGGGCGGGGCAGTTCGACGGGCAGGCGTCCGCGTGGCGGACGTGGATGAGGCGGCTGTCGGGGGCGACGAAGCCGTAGTCCAGGGTGCCGTCGGTCCCGGAGACGCGGAATGCGGCGGTGGACGCGAGGCGCATGTGGTAGCCGACCCCTTCGACACCGCGGGCCCGGATCTGGGTCCGGCCCACGCCGGTGAAGTGCACTTCGTTCTTGGGCGTCTCGACCCAGACGACGCGGAACAGCGGAGCGCCGTTGGCGTAGACGGTCGCGGTGGGATAGGCGGACAGGTCGGTGGCGCTCTTGCCGCTGACCGTCGCGGACGGCGTGCCACCGGGGCGCGGGGACGAGGCCGGGCTCGGCGTGCGGGTGCCGTTCCTGTCGTCCGCGTCCGAGTCGGAGGGGGACGGCGAGGCGGAGCGGCTCGGCGAGCCTGCCCCGCCGTCCGGTGAGGCGCCGTGGTTGCCCCCGAGGTTGCCGCAGTTCGCGGTGTCGCCGCAGTTGACGTTGGTGCCGCCCTGCTGGTTGATCGTGCTCGAACAGCCCACGCTCAGCAGGGCCAGCGCGACCCCGGTGACGATCTTCCAGCGTCGCCGGCTAACGGTTCGCACAGTAGGAACGGTCGCCACAGACAATGTTGGTCTCCCCCCGCTGGTCGATGGGGGCCTCGCCCGCCGAGCCGGCGCAGGACGTCGTGATGACGGCCGCCACGACGGTGGCCACGGCGGCGACCACGGCCCCGATCACCAAGCCCGTGCCCTCGCTCATGTCCGCCCCCTCGCGTGGCGTGCCCGAAGCGTCGCATCGCCGCGTTCCCCCACGGGAAGCATAGGGCTCCGGACCCGGACGGGAAGGGTTTCGGCCAACTCCGCCCCGGGCGTTCGGCCGGCCGGTTCCGGGGTCGTACAGATGATCCACCGGCACGGCCCCGGCATGGCCCCGGCATGGCCCCGGCATGGCTCCGGCATGGCTCCCGCAGGGCGCTGAGCGCCCTGCGGCCGGGGTCCGGCACACCGGATCGTGAACGCGGTATGACATCGGGCCCGATCGCCGCCGAAGCCGGAACACGATGTCCCGGATCACCGTTGAGGGGGTTCCGGAGCGCGCGTCGACGGGCTCCGGGAACACGCTCGGCATCCCGTACAGAAGGTCTGAGAGGTCACCATGAAGATCGGCATCATCGGAGCGGGCAACATCGGCGGCAACCTGACCCGGCGGCTGACCGCCCTCGGCCACGAGGTGGCGGTGGCCAACTCGCGCGGTCCCGCGTCGCTCAAGGCCCTCGCCGAGGAGACCGGCGCGACGCCGGTCACCGCCGCGGAGGCGGCCCGCGGCGCCTCGGTCGTGATCGTGACGGTACCGCTGAAGGCCGTCCCCGACCTGCCCGCCCGCCTGTTCGAGGACGCGGCGGAGGGCTTCGCCGTCATCGACACCAACAACTACTACCCGCGCCAGCGCGACGGCAGGATCTCCGGGATCGAGGACGAGGGCCTGACCGAGAGCCGTTGGACGGAGCAGCAGGTGGGGCACCCGGTGGTCAAGGCCTTCAACGGCACCTACGCCCAGGACCTGCTGGACCGCCCGCGCCCGGCGGGCGACCCGGAGCGCATCGCCGTGCCCGTGGCAGGTGACGACCAGGCCGCCAAGAAGACGGTCCGGGCGCTGATCGACGAGCTCGGCTTCGACACGGTCGACGCGGGTGGCCTGGACGACTCCTGGCGCCAGCAGCCCGGCACCCCGGTGTACGGCCTGCGCGCGGGCGTCGCCGCGGTCACCGAGGCCCTGGCCCAGGCGTCCCCGAACCGTCCGGCGGACTTCCGGTTCGAGGACTGAGGCCGAGGGGGCGGCCGGCCCGCCGGCGCCCAAGTTCGGGGAGTGGTGTCGCCCACACACCCGACCAGAGGATTCGAAGGCTCTGGGACACCGACCCACCGGACCCGAAGGCCAAGTCCCCTTCCTGCAGAGGGATCCCCGGCCCTCCCCCGCCGCTGTCCGACCGGCCGCCCCGATATCCCGGGGCGGCTGTCGGACCCGGGTGACACCATCTGGCCCGGCGATCGCACCACGATCCGCATGAGTGATCGAACTTGCTACGGGGGTAGGCATGACGAGCACGTACGCGTGGCCGCGCGGGGCTCAGGCGACGGACAGCGCAGCACTGGAGCGGTGGTTGACCCGGCACGGTTGGGAGGTGGACCCCATGGTGTTCATGACCGGCACCTTGGGCCCGGCGGTCCAGATCCGCCCCACGATCCCCACCGGCCCCGACCAGGAGCCCGGTTTACTGGTCCTCCCGGGCGAGACCGTCGCGTACGACGGCCACCGGATGCGCATCGCGGCCACGACGCCGAGGTCACCGTCCTGACGGGGACACGGCTCCCGGGTGGGGGCGGACGGGCAGCGGCAGGGTGAACTCCACGGCGTAGCCCCCGCCCCGGCGGGGACCGGCGCGGAAGGTGCCGCCGTAGAGCCCGACCCGTTCGCGCATGCCGATGAGGCCGTGGCCCGTCCCCGTGCCCGTACCCGTACCCGATCCCGTCCACGCCGGCGCCGACGTCTGCGCCGGCGCCGGCGCCTTGGAGCGGTCCGCCGCGGGTCGCGGTGGACCGCCGTCGTCGCGGACGGCGACGGTGAGCACGGCCGGGCCGTAGCCGAGGGTGATCCGGACGGCGGTGCCCGGGCCCGCGTGCTTGAGCGCGTTCGTCAGCGCCTCCTGGACGATGCGGTACGCGCACAGATCCGCCCCCGGGGCCAGTTCCCGGGCCGCGCCGCTGGTTTCGGTGGTCACGGCCAGACCGGCCGCGGTCATCCGGGCGGCCAGGTCGCCGAGCGCGGCCAGGCCGCTGCCCGGCCCGGCGGCCGCCGGCCCCGCGACCGCCTCGGTGCCGTCCGGGGACACGCGCAGGACGCGCAGCAGACCGCGCATCTCCTCCAGGGTCTGGCGGGAGGTGTCCTCGATGGTGCGCAGAGCCGTCCGGGCGGTGTCCGCGTCGCTGTCGAAGACGAGGCGGGCCACACCGCTCTGCAGCGCGACGACGGACAGGTGGTGGGCCACGACGTCATGGAGTTCGCGGGCGATCCGCAGCCTCTCCTCGGTCACCGCGTGCCGCGCCCGGGCCCCCTCCTCGGCGCGCAGCCGGGCCGTGAGCCGGTCGAGCTGGACGTTGCGCTGGGCCAGTCTGCGCAGGGTGAAGCCGAAACCCCAGGCGAGGAGCTCCACCAGCACCGTCTGCCCCAGTGCCACGGGTGCCGACATGGCCCGGGTGGCCATGGCGTGGTGGAACCACACTGCCCCGACCACCAGCGCCGCGGGCACCACGTGCCGGTGCGGGCGCAGGCTCGCGAGGGTGAAGAACGCGAGCATCGGCGGCCAGATGTTGGACGTGGGCTGGTAGCCGAGGGAGACGTACGCGGCCAGGGCGGCGCAGCTGACGAGCAGCACCGGCCAGGGTGCGATCCGGCGTAACGCCAGCGGCAGGGTGATCACACAGGTCAGCAGGGCCGCCCCGGCGTCGAACGCGCGCCATTCGGGCAGTCGGTACTGGACGGCGAAGCAGAGGACGACGGTGAGCAGGGCCAGGGCCATCGCCGTGTCGATCAGCAGCTTCTGACCTCGTGTCACCCCGATCCTCGCACATTCCCACCGTCCTGTCCGCATGATCGCAGCGTAGCTTCGGTGTCCACGACAAGCGCGGTCAGCGGGAAGAATCAGGGCTTTCGGACGTCCTGGCCGGAAATCCTTGGCCAATTTGGCGACTCTCGCAATGATGTTCCATCATCATGACTGCACGTCAGCTGCCTGGTCGGCTCGACGCTGCGTCGAGGAGACGGGGGCGCGGGGGTTCCCCTGTTCCCCCACCGTCGGGCGATTCTGCGGGCGAGACCACGCTCTCGTCGCGCCCCGCGGTGGCTCCTGCTCCTGTTCCCGCTCACCCAGCACCTAGGCAAAGGCCCATGTCCGCCCAGCAACTCTCGGACCTCATACGTTTCGCCCGCCGCAACTCGCCCTACTACCGGGACCTCTACGCGTCCCTGCCGCCGGGCACCGACCGCCTCACCGACCTTCCCGTCGTCGACCAGCGGGAGTTCTGGGCGGCCAACACCCTCCAGGACAACCGGGTCCTGACCGGTCCGCTGAGCGAGGCCACGGTCTTCAGGACCGGCGGCACCACCGGCTCCCCCAAGTTCTCCTTCTACACCCGTGACGAGTGGCGCACGTTCGTGACGTCCTTCGGACAGGGACTCGTGGACGTGGGCCTGCGACCGGGCCACCGGGTGGCGGACCTGTTCTACGCCGGAGAGCTGTACGCCAGCTTCCTCTTCGTCCTGGACTCCCTCGCCCACGCCCCCGTGGACAACGTACGGCTGCCCATCGGCGGCGGGGCGCCGCCGGAGTCGACGATCCCGACGCTGCGCCAGCTCGCCGCCCAGGTCGTGGCCGGTACGCCGACCACGCTGTGCCGGCTGGCGGAGCAGCTCGCGGCCGGCGGCGCACGGCTCGACGCGGTGGAACTGCTGCTCTTCGGCGGTGAGGCCCTCTTCCCCGACCAACGCCGGCTGCTGGCGGCCGCGTTCCCGAACGCCGAGGTGCGTTCCGTCGGGTACGCGAGCGTGGACGCCGGGCTGCTCGGGCGTCCGGTGCCGGGCTCCGACGCCCGCGTCCACCGGGACTTCGCCCCGTACGCGGTGGTCGAGATCCTCGACGACACCACCGACGAGCCGATCACGGAGCCGGGGCGACCCGGCCGGGTCGTCGTGACCAGCCTGTTCCGGCGGCTGATGCCGGTCATCCGCTATCCCGCGGGCGACCGGGCGGAGTGGACCGGAACCGGCGAGGGCCACTTCCGGATCCTGGGACGCGCCGAGGAAGGCGTACGCGTGGGCCCGGTGTCCCTGTACACCCAGGACGCCCAGGAGGCCGTGGCCGCTGCGGACCGTGACGGGCGGGTCGTCGGCATGCAGCTCGTCGTCCGCCGGTGGGAGGGCCGCGACGGGCTGGTGCTGCGCCTGGCGACCGCCCCCTCGGACCCGGCGGACGGGCCGGACGGCGGGCTGGACGACCTGGCCAAGGCCGTCGTGACAGAACTGGAGACCGTCCGTCCGCTGTATCCGGACAGCGTCCGGTCCGGGTTCGTGCACCCGCTGTCCGTGGAGTGGGCACGCCACCGCGACCTCACCGTCAATCCGCGTTCCGGCAAGCTGGTCCGCGTCCTCGACGAGAGGCCGACCGCATGAGCGCCCCCGTCGGGACGGGCCCGGCGGTCCGCGACCAGGTCCCCGGTGCCGGCGCGGCCGGCGGCCGGCGGCGGCTGCCGCTGGTGCTGCGCAACCGCTCGTTCGGCGCCGTATGGCTGGGTCAGGTCCTGGCGCAGGCCGCCGTCCGCATGTTCCAGGTCGGCGTGTCCTGGTGGCTCGTCGCGTACGCCGTCCAGCAGGCCGGAGGTCTGGCGTCCGGGCTGTTCATGGCCGTGTGCACCCTGCCCGCCGTGGCCCTCGCGCCGGTCGTCGCAGGGGCCGTCGGGCGGTTCGCCCACCGGTCGGTGCTGCGGACCGCGGCCGCCACGGCCGGTGTCGTGGCGGCCGGACTCGCGCTGTGGGCGCAGGGCAGCGGCCTGCCGGTACCGGCCGTGTACGCCACCGCCCTCGCCCTGGCCACCTGCCAGGCCTTCTTCGACCCGTGCCTGACGACCTCGGTCCCCGACCTGGTCGACGACGCCGACATCGAGACGGCCACCGGCTTCGAACTGTCCACCCAGTCCCTGGCGGGCCTCGGCGGCGCCCTGCTGGGCGCCTTGACCGTCGACGCGGTCGGCGTGAGCGGACTGGCCACCGGCTGCGCGGCGGCCTACGCGGGCGCGGCCCTGCTGGTGTCGCGGGCCCGTTTCCGCACGGCCGCCGCCGGGGACGACCCCGGCACCCCCGCCGGTGCGGCCGGGGACATGGCCGCGGCCGCTCCTGGGCGTCGTACGCTCCGGGGGATCCTCGGGGCGTTGCCCGCCGTACGGCGCATCCTCGTCTGCTTCACCGCGGCCAACCTCTTCACGGCCGCCGTCTTCGTGGTCATCCCCCTGTACACCCGTTCCGTCCTGCACGGCGAGGGGGCGACCGTGGCCCTGCTGGAGGCCTCGCTGGGCATCGGCACGCTCGTCGGCGCGCTCACCGGCGCCCTGGTCCCCGGCCGGCCGACCGTGGCCGGTGCCTGGTGCCTCGGCCTGATGGCCCTGGCCCTCGCGCTGCCGGGAGTGGCCGCGCACCGGCTGGTGAGCGTCGGCGCGCTGACCGTGGCCGGATGGTGCGCCGGGGCCGTCAGCGTACGGTTCGTGGCCCTGTTCCAGCGGCTCGTCCCCGCCGCCGACAAGCCCGGCTTCTTCGCGGTGATGCAGGCGGTGCTCGGCGCCTCGCTGCCGGCGGCGTCCCTGGTGTTCGGCGTCGCCGGAGACCACGTGTCACCGCAGACGCTCTGCCTGGTCCAGGGGGCCGGGCTGCTCCCGGCCGCCCTCGCGCTGGCCCTGCTCGGATCCCGTACGTCCGGCCCCGTGGGAGGCAACCGGTGAATCCCGTCCTCACGAGGGCTGCCCGCTCGGACATCGCCGAGCTGCGCCAGCTCTACTACGCCGTCTACGGCCCGCACTACCCCGTGGCCCTGGGCACCGATCCCGCCGAGATGGCCCGGCTGATCGACGACCCGCACTCGCTGTGGCTGATCGGCCGCTGCCCGAGGACGGGGGCCCTGACCGGCTCGGCCGCCATCCACGGTGAGGCCGGGAGCCGGATCGGCCGGCTGGAGGGCATCGCCGTGCACCCCGAGCACCGGTCGGCGGGGCTCGCGGCCGCGCTCACCGACGCCCTGTGCACCCGGATGCTGGACACCGGACGACTGGACTCCGTCTACGCGACGGTCCGTACGGTCGGTGCGGGCCCGCAGCGGGTGGTGGCCCGCAACGGGTTCCGTCCGCTCGGCATCCTGCCCAACGCCGTCGATCTCAACCGCCGCGAAAGCCTCGCACTCTACGCGCGTTACTCGCCGGGCGTGCTCTGCTGCCGGCTCCCGGTCACCGAAGTGCCCGCGCCCCTGCTGCCGTTGCTGCGCACCGCCGAGGAGGCGCTCGGCATCTCCTACCCGGAGGTCCGGGCCGCCGAGGGGCCGCTGCCGGCCCAGGTGGCCCCGCCGGGTCCGCCGCCGGCGGGCGTGGGGCGGCTGGAACTGATCGAGGCGCCGGCCTTCGTCCGCCGCCGCTTCCGCGAGCACTTCCCCGGGGCCGACGGCTGGTTCTATCCGTTGCACACCCCGAACGTGCTGATCACCCCGGAGGACGGCGGCTTCGAGGTCTACGCCTACCTCAACCGGGGCGGCGGCTACTGCTCCCTGCTCACCGCCCACCCCGACCCCGCCGCCGCGGCCGCCTACCTGGAACCCGTCACCCGGGTCCTGGCCAAGGCCGGCGCGGGCTACGTCGAGGCCCTGGTGCCGCTCGCCCACACCGGTGCCCTCGCCTCCTTCCTCGCCCAGGGGTTCGTCGCCGGGGCGCTGTACCCGGCCATGCGGGCCGACGGTGACGGCTTCCACGACTACGTCGTCCTGTCCCGCTCCAGCGACCGCATCGACTTCCGCGGCGTCGCCGTGGAGCCACCCCTGCAGCCCTATCTCGACTGTTACGTGTCGGCCTGGCGGTCGGCCCATCTGCCCACCTCCTCGGAGATTGCCCCATGAACCCCCATCTCGCCCCGGTCGGCGTACCCGACCCCGCCCTGCTGCCGCACGTCCAACAGCTGTGCGACCTGACCGATCCGTACGCCACCGGGCCGGCCGAGGACGAGCTGTTCGCCGCCGCGATGGCCGAGATCAACGCCTGGCACGTCGCACGGTCCCCGTTCTTCCGCTCCCTGTACGAGGCCACGCCGGCGGGGGCGGCCGTGCCCGGCGCCGCGCCGTACCGGACGCCGTTGGTCCACGCGAACTTCTTCAAGCGCCACGAGGTGCTCTCGATCCCGCGCGAGGACGTGGAACTGCACCTGACCTCCTCCGGCACCACCGGCCAGAAGTCCCAGATGTTCTTCGACCACTGGACGATCCGCTCCGCGCAGCGCATGGTGGCCCGGATCTTCGAGCGCAACGGCTGGATCACCCCCGAGCAGGAGGTCAACTACCTGCTCTACAGCTACGAACCGGCCCCCTCCCTCAACCTGGGCACCGCCTTCACCGACAACTACCTCTGCGACTTCGCACCCGCGCGCAGCGTCGCGTACGCGCTGCGCAACACCGGCGGCGGCCCGGACGGTGACCACGCGTTCGACCCGTTCGGCTGTGTCGCCGCGCTGCGCCGCTTCGCCCAGGACGACGCCCCGGTCCGCATCCTCGGCTTCCCGGCCTTCCTGTGGTTCACGCTGGAGCGGATGCGGGCCCTGGGGATGCCGCCGCTGCGCCTGCCCGAGGGCTCGCTCGTCGTGCTCGGCGGCGGCTGGAAGGGGCACGCCGACCGGAAGATCGGCAAGGAGGAGCTGTACGCCCGGGTGACCGAGCAGCTCGGCATCCCGGGGACGCGGATCCGGGACACCTTCGGATCGGTCGAGCACTGCATCCCGTACATCGAGTGCGACCGGCACCGGCTGCACGCCCCGGTCTGGTCCCGCGTGACGATCCGCTCCACCCGGACCCTCGAACCGCTGCCGTACGGGGAGCCCGGATACCTGCACCTGGTGTCGCCGTACATCACCTCCGTGCCCGCGCAGAGCGTGGTCATGGGCGATCTGGCCGTCCTCCGGCCGGGGGACGCCTGCGGGTGCGGGCTGCGCACCCCCTGGTTCACCGTCCTGGGCCGTGCCGGGGTGAGCCGCAACCGGAGCTGCGCGGTGGCCGCGGCGGAACTGATGAAGGGAATGGCGTGACCGTGACGAGGACTTCGGCGACCACCGGCCACTACTGGCAGGGGGCCTTCATCGGCGACGAGGAGGCCGGGCGCCGGCTGGCCGAGCTGCCGTCGGCCGTCGAGGCCGCGCTGGGCACCGTACTGGAGCCCGAGACCGTACTGGCCGCGTGCGACGCGCTCGCCACCGCTCTGCGCGACGCGGAGCACCCGGTGCGCGCACGACTGGCGGCGCACCTGCCCGAGGACGCGGGCCCGCAGGTGCTGTCCGAACTCGGCCACCACCTGGGCCGTCGGGAACTCACCCGCAAGCTGCGGCGCGAGCTGGGCAGTGCCGCGCCCGGACGGCTGGAGCGGGCCGACCCGCGCGAGACGGTGTACGAGGCGTGGGCGCCGGTCGGCCTGGTCGCGCACGTCGCCCCGGGGAACGCGGCCACCGTCGCCCCCCTGAGCATCGTGGAGGGGCTCCTCGCGGGGAACGTCAACATCCTCAAGACCAGCGGCTCCGACACCCTGTTCACCCAGCACCTGATGGCCGAGCTCGCGGCACTGGACCCGACCGGAGCCGTGGCCGCGCGGGTCATGGTGCTGCGGTTCCCCTCGTCCCGGCAGGACTGGCTGCAGCTGATGTGCGCGCCCGCCGATGCCGTCGCCGTCTGGGGCGGGGAAGGCGCGGTGGAGGGGGTGGCCGCCCATGTGCCGGCCGGCTGCCGGCTGGTGGAGTGGGGGCACCGGATCTCGTTCGCCTACCTGACCCGCGACGCCTGGGCGGACGGGGCCGCGCTCGACGCACTGGCCGACGACGTGTGCCGGTACGAGCAGCAGGCCTGCGCCAGCCCGCAGGTCGTCTATCTCGACACCGAGGACGAGGCCGAGGTGTTCGCCTTCGCGGAACGCTTCGCCGCGGTCCTCGCGAAGCGTCCTGCGGCGGCGCCGCTGCCCGGCGGGCAGCAGCCCGATCCCGCCGAGGAGGCCGAGCTCACCACCACCGAGCTGGTGGCCCGGCTGGAGGAACACCTCGGCCTCACCCGGGTGTTCGCCGCGGCCGACGGATCCTGGCGGGTCATGGCCGACACCCGCTCCCCGCTCACGGCATCGCCGCTGCACCGCAGCGTATGGGTCAAGCCGCTGCCCCGGGCACGGCTGATCGGCACGCTGCGCCCGATGCGGCGCTACCTGCAGACGGCCGGCATCGCCGGCAGCCGCACCGACATCGCCGAGCTGTCCCGCACCGTGCTGGCCGCCGGTGCCACCCGGGTCACACCGGTCGGCGCGATGCTCGACAGCTACGCCGGCGAGCCGCACGACGGCGTGTACGCCCTCCAGCGCTACAGCCGCCGCGTCGCCGTCCAGGCCGACCCCGGGCGGTTCGCCACCACGGCGTGCCTGGACGACCTGGCCCGGACGGTCGTCCTGCCGCCGCCCGCCGGCCCCCTGCTGGGCAAGGAGGAGGTCCAGGGGCTCAACCGGCAGGTGGCCCGCGCCGATGCGGAGCTGTACTTCCGCAGCGGCGGCAGCACCGGCGCCCCCGCGCTGTCGCTGTTCAGCTACGACGACTACGACACCCAGATGCACGCCGCCGCCCGTGGCCTGCTCGCCGCGGGCTACGACCCGGCCGGGGACCGCACCGCGAACCTCTTCTACTGCGGGGGCATGTACGGCAGTTTCATCAGCTTCTTCTCCGTTCTGGAACGTCTGGGCGGGGTCCAGCTGCCCCTGGCGGCCGGACCCGACCACCGGGCCACCGCGCAGACACTGATCGACCACGGTGTGGACACGCTGTTCGGCATGCCGTCCTACCTGTGGCAACTGCTGCACGCCGAGTCGGACGCCCTGCGCGCCTACGGCGGTCTGCGCAAGGTGTTCTACGGCGGCGAGCACTTCACCGAGGAGCAGCAGCGCACGCTGAAGGACACCTTCGGCATCGAGGTCGTCCGCTCGATCACCTACGGCAGCACCGACCTGGGCCCCCTGGGCTACCAGTGCACCGAGAGCACCGGCGGTGTCCACCACCTCCACGCCGACCTCCACTCGCTGGAGATCCTCGACCTGGAGGAGGACCGGCCCGTGCCCCCGGGCGGGACGGGCCGGCTGGTGTTCACCACGCACGCGCGGCGCGGGCAGCAGCTCGGCCGGTACGTCATCGGTGACCTGGGCCGGGCCGTACCGGGCCGGTGCCCGTGCGGCAACCGGGCCCCGCGGTTCGAGCTGCGGGGCCGGACCGGCGACGTGATGCGGGTGGCGACCTACTTCCTCAACCACCGCCG
>NZ_RPRY01000188.1 GCF_003949795.1 Streptomyces sp. WAC06614 | reverse complement strand
CTGCGGTGGCGCCGCCCCTGAGCCCGGCGTTAGAGGGTGGGACGATGCGGCTGGCGACGCACCGCCGGAGCGCGTCGCCGCGGTCCTCGTCGGTGCGGAGGCGGCCCCTGCGGAGGTCGGCGCGGCCGACGCTGCGGGGCAGGGGGGCGCCGCCGCGGACACCCTTGAGTCGCCTACTGTGCCGGCCGGCCATGAGTCAAGCGGCTCCCGGTCGTCGACGCCGACGGCACCCTCAAAGGCATCGTCAGCCGCGCCGACCTCCTCAAGGTCTTCCTCCGCACCGACGAGGACCTCGCCGACGAGATCCGGCGGAGCGTCGTCGAACGCCTCTTCCCGATCTCCCACGACGGGATCAGGGTCGACGTCACCGAAGGAATAGCCACGCTGACCGGCAGCGTCCGGGACGACCACCTGATCCCGGTGGCAGAACGCCTCGCCCGGTCGGTCGAGGGCGTCGTGGACGTCCGTTGCCGGCTGGGCGCCCGCGCCGGATCATGAGTGCCGGTGAGCCTCCTCTGAGCCGGCATGCAGGTGAGGCCGAGCTGTCCGAGGATGTAAGCCGATGGAGACGTGTCGCTGTCCCCGGAGGTGACCTGCATGCACACCGGGTACGGCCAGGCCCCAGCACCTCTCCCCCGGCGGCGGGGAGCGGAGAGCGGGGCCGGACCATCGGTTCTCACTCTGACGATGAATCCCACCATCGATCTCTGCTGGGAGGTCGACCACCTGGAACTCATCGGCAAGAACCGTGCCCGGGTCAGGTCAGTGGCCGCCGGCGGCGGCGGAATCCATGTCGCCCGTCACCTCATGAGGTTCGGAGTACCGGCCACCGCGGTCCACACCGCCGGGGGCGAGCTGGGCCGGCGCCTCGATCGGCTGCTGGACGAAGAAGGCATCGACCATGTCGCCGTCGGCATCGACGACGACACCCGCGAAGCTCTCGTACTGGTCGAGGCCGAATCGCGGCGCAGCCACCACATCGTGCCACCCGGCCCACGCATGCACGACCGCGAGGGGCAGCGGTGCCTGGAGGCGCTGCAGCGGGCCGGCGGCAGTCACCCGTACGTCGTGGCGAGCGGCAGCCTGCCCGACGGCCTGCCCGACGACTTCTACAGGGGCGTCGCCCGACGTGTCGAAGAAGCCGGGTCCCGGCTGATCCTGGACACTTCCGGGCCCGCGCTTCGTGAAGCGCTCGGGGAAGGCGTGTTCCTGCTGAGGTGCAACCGTACAGAGGCGGAGAGTCTCACCGGCCGAACCGTCAGGACCTTCGACGACGCCCGGGCCCTCAACGAGCACCTCGTCACCACAGGGGCCGCCGAGATCGCCGTCACCACTCTCGGAGCTCTGGGCGCCCTGTGCTCGACGCGCCACGGCCACACCGAGCTCCACGCGCCGCCTTTGCCCGGCGAGCCGTTGAGCGACGCAGGAGCGGGCGACAGCATGGTCGCCGCTCTCACCACGGAGCTGGTCGCCGGAGCGGACCCCGTCAGCGCCTGCGCCCTGGGAGTGGCCACAGCCGCCGCAGCGATGCTGACCCCCAGCACCGAATCCTTCGACCTGGACGTGGCACGGGCCCTCCGCTCGAAGGTGAGGATCACCCGTATCGCAGGTCAGCGCACCCTTCCTCGCGGCTTCAAATGAGTCGGCGGAAGATCCGGGGCCGGGATCGGCGGTCCGGCGTAGCCCTTGACCTCGCCGAAGCGGGTGCCGTTCGTCCAGTCCTCGCGGGCCTGGGCGATCTCCTCGTGGGAGCGGCCGATCCAGTTCCAGAACATCTCGGTGCAGCACGACGTTTTCGCAGGTCAAATGGGTCCCGGATCGCTGACGGTCAGCAAACTGTCAGCATCGGAATCCGAGGAGGCCGCAGCGATGGCCGCCAAGACGCTCCCGCGAGGAATGGGCAGCTACTTCAAGGAGTGCGAGCACTCCCCCTCCCGGTGGGCCAAGTGCCTCCACCCCTACAAGGTCCGCTACAGGGACGCCGGCGGGAGACAGGCCGAGGAGTCGGGGTTCGCCACGGAGGACGAGGCGATCAACCGTTTGACCACTCTCTACAAGGCCAGGAAGGCCGCGCCGAGGCAAGACGCCAAGGCCGAGCGCATCGCGAAGTACGGGCCCATGCGGCTCCGGGAGTACACGGCGGAGTGGAAGGACGGCCAGCGACACCTGGCGCCGGCGTCCCTCAGTCACCTGGACTCGCTCCTGCAGCACCACATCTTCCCGGCCCTCGGCAGCCGCAGGATGAGCAGCTTCGACCACAAGGTCGTCGACGGGTTCATACGCACCATGGAGCGGAACGGTGTCGGTCTGGCAGCCCAGTCGAACGCCTTCGACAAGTTGAAGTCGATCCTCCTCGACGCGCACCGGCTGGGACTCTTCGACGACAACCCGCTCGCAGGAGTGAAGCCTCCCCAATACGACCCCAAGCGGGCCGTGATCCCCTCCCCGGAACAGCTCCAGGCCGTACGTGTCGCCGGCGACGATACCCTCACGCTCCTGGTGGATCTGATGAGCGGCTGCGGCCTCCGCAACGCCGAAGCGGCCGCGGTCAACCTCAGGAACCTCGTGGCCGACGACGTCTACCGCGTCACGCAGCAGGTCAACCAGACGACGAAGACGTACGACCGCCTCAAGCACCGGAAGGCCGGCGAGTACCGCGACGTCCCGCTGCCGGCGCGGACGAGGAACACCATCGAGTGGTACGCCGACACGTACGGCAACGTCGACGGCTACCTGCTTCGCCACCCACGCGACCCCACCCGGCCCTTCCAGCCCTACTTGCTGCAGAACCAATGGCAGCGCCTGAAGCGGCGGGGCGAACTCGACATACCCAACGGCATGGTCATTTACAGCATGCGCCACTTCTTCGCCTCGAACTGCCTGCGGCACAACATCCCCATCACCGACGTCGCCGAATGGATGGGCCACAACAGCATCGAGATCACGTTCAAGATCTACCGCCACCTCATGCCCGGCTCGATCGGTAGCGCGGCCAAGCTCCTGGACCTGGGGCTCACCGCATGAGCCTGTGCGCATCGCCGACAGGGCAGCCGGCGCGGTCACGACTGCTCCGCACACCGCTCACGGTCGAAGACTCGCTCCATCGAGTACAGCTACCCGACGCACACGTTGCCCTCCCTACATAGCCGACGATCCCCGGTTTCCGAAACCGGGGAATCTGCGGACCATGGCAACACGAGAACGCCCAGTCCGCGGCGAAGGGAGCAGCATGCCCGCGCAGTTCATGACAGCCAGGGAACTGGCACAACATCTGAACATGTCGGTTCCATGGGTGTACCGGGAGGCAGCCCGAGTTGGACTGACTGCTTACAAGTTTGGCACCGGGCGCAACGCCAAGATGCAGTTCCGCGTATCCGAGGTCCAAAGATGGATCGACCAACAGAGCGTCGCACTTAATTGAGAGACGTCTTACGTTCACGACCCACAGGACCAGATAGAAGAAGTTGTGACAGCAAGAAGCCTGCCCCGGGGAATGGGAACTTTTTTCAAAGCCTGCGACCACCCACTGAGCAGATGGTCGAAGTGCCCCCACGATTACAAGATCCGATATCGCAACCCCTCGGGACGCCAAACCCAGGAGTCCGGATTTGCCACCCAAGAAGCAGCCGTAAGAAGGCTCACCGAGGCGTACCGGGCAAGGAGAGGCACGGGAAGCCGGTCAAAGGCGGAACGCGCCACAAGGTACGGACGGATGACGTTCTCCGAGTACGCCACCGAATGGCGAGGTGGGCAAAGACACTTGGCAGAGTCCTCTGTCAAGCAACTGGACTCGCTTCTCGGGTGTCATCTGCTGCCGTTCTTCGGCAGTCGACGAATGGATTCATTCGATCACAAAGTTGTGGACGAGTTCGTGCGACACATGGAAGCGCACGACGTAGGCTCAGCCGCCCAGTCAAACGCCTTCGACAAACTCGCCACCATCCTTCTGGATGCTCACCGCCTTGGAGTTTACGAGGAGAGCCCGATCACTGGGGTCCAGCATCCCCAATACTCCCCCACGCGCGCAGTGATCCCTACGGCACCTCAGTTGGCATCGCTACGCGGCCAGGGCGACGACTCTTTCCGCCTGCTCGTAGACCTCATGAGCGGCTGCGGCCTGCGCAACGGCGAAGCGGCCGCGGTCAACCTGAACAACATCGTGGCCGATGACATCTACCGAGTCACCGAGCAAGTAAACCAAACCACACGAAAATACGAGCCGATCAAGCATCGTAAGAAGGGCGAATATCGTGACATCCCGTTGCCGATGCTGGTCAGAAAGACAATCGAATGGCACGCCGAGAAGCACGGCACTACCGACGGCTACCTACTTCGACATCCCAAAGACCAATCCCAAGCATTCCAGCCGTACTTCTTTCAGAACCAATGGCAGCGTCTTCGCAAGGCACAGGCTCTCGACATCCCCGACGGCATGGTCATCTACAGCATGCGTCACTTCTTCGCGTCGAACTGCCTAAGTCATGGCATTGCGATCACGGATGTAGCCGAGTGGATGGGGCACAAAAGCATCGAGATCACGTTCAAGACCTACCGACACCTCATGCCTGGCACCCTCGGGCAAGCCGCCAAGCTCCTCGACCTTGGCCTGGCAGCTTGAACCACCAACCGAGCTGGCGTGCGGAGCCTGCAGACCGGCGCTCCGGCCACAGGTGAGCGCTGTTCACGCGCTGGCGGCCGCGGCGCTGAGGCCCCGCCACGCCAGGGGCATAGAGGCCCAGCAGGCATCGTCCTCCGCCTCCTCCCCCAGGGTCAGGGTCGATCAGCAGCAGGGTCCCAGTAGTGCTCCAGCATCACCGCCGGCCAGGCCGGGGCAGCGATGGGGCCGCGCGGTCCCATCTGCTCGAAGTAAGGGCCGAGATCGTAGATCGGGGTGCCGTTGACGGCGTCAAGGTCGGCGACGTGCAGATCCCGCCCCTCGACCTTGAGCAGCCGGGGAAAGCTGGTCGCCATACGGTTGGGGCGCCGGTGGTTTCGGTGCACGAAGGTGCCGGTGGGCTCCCACTCCGGGTTGTTCCGGGGGCTGCGGGCTCCAAGGTGCAGGTCGGCATCGGATCCCAGGTGGAAGCGCCAGGTAACGATCAGGTGGGAGAACTCCTCAAGGCCTTGCAAGGTATCCAGCGGGAAGTCAGGGCGAAGGCGGATGATCGATTCAACTCCGCCCTGGTAGTCGTCAGCCGGCTTCTCGTGGCCGCCGACGACATGAGCGACGGCCTCCAACGTGATCGGGTCGTCCACGAAATCCTCCCCTACGACTACCAGCAAGGCCTGGGCGTTCCCCGGTCCGCGCCGGTGCTGTGATGGCGCGGTCAGCGTACCCGGCTGATCACCGTGCGGGCGCGATCGTCCAGTTGGGCCAGCGATGCTCCTCCGCGGCCTCGGTACGGAGACAGAGAACGGCGCATCTGGACCACGGTGTCCAAGGCCCGACCGGACTGGACCCCCTGCATGGTGTCCAAGGCCTGGGACCAGGTGGCACAGGCCGCATCGACAGCACCACGCTGTATCTGTACCGCGCCCAGGAGGCCTAGGGTGACTGCGTGGGTGCGGGCGAAAGGCTGGGCGCGGCGGGTGCGGACGCTGCGCTGGAACTCACGTTCAGCTCCGCGGAAATCTCCGAGGCCCTGCAGGGTGCGGGCCGTTTCATGCGCGAGGCTTGCCTCGGAGAAGAAGAAGACTCGGCCAGGCTCGTCGTCTCCGGTTTCGGCGTGGCGCAGGTCGTCTTCGGCGCGTAGCAGAGCAGCAATGGCCTGCTGCTTGTGGCCGGATGCCGCCAGGCTGCGTGCATGAACGACTCCCAGGAGGGAGCGTTCGCGGGGGCTCGCATCCGTGTAGCGGCGGTGGGCGACGGAGGCTTCGGCCAGCCGAAGGGCTTGGGCGGGATGTCCAAGGTCTAGGGTCTGGTGCGCCTGGGCCCGGAGGATGTGGCCGGCCAGGGGAGCGTCGTCGGCCTCGGCAGACAGACGAAGGGCAACGTCGAGCCACTTCTGAGCGAGGGCGTGTTCGGAGGAGTCGAAGGCGGTCCAGCCTGCCAGGTATGCCAGTTCGCCGGCCGCGGTGAACATCTCCTGCCGCGTGCAGTGATCCGGGAATCGGCCGCCGAGGTATCCGGCGACATCGGTCCGCAGGTAGGCCACGAGGGCGGAGCGACCGTCTTGGCCGCCTCGGCGCTGTTCACGCTGGGAAAGCAGCTGCGTCATTTCCCGTACGGCGGCCACTTCGTCCGGGCCGACCTGCCATTCGTCCGAAACCTTCCGCTTCTGAGCTGCAGTGACGGTGTCCTGCCACCATCGATCGGACGGCAGGAACATCCCCGCGAGAGAGAAGGCCGCACCCTTCAGGGTGCGGCGGCGCTCCAGGTCCAAGTCGGTCCCCCCGAGATCGACGAGCTGTGCGATCGAGTCACTGTCCCGAGTCGCCGAACCTGCTTTCTCATCAGGGTCTTTGAGCCCGATGTCGGCTGCCGTGACGACCCGATGGATCCCTCGGCTGCTCAGCCCTCGCGACAACGCTTCGCACAAGATACGGGTCGCCGGCGGCTCAGGGTGCGATCCGCGAACCCACTGGTTGACATGCGAGGCCGACACCGCTTTCACGTCGTCGGCACCGACCTCGGCTGCCACACGCTGCAGATGCCGGGCGGTCGTTGCCTGCGACCAGCCCAGCTGCCTCAGCAAGCCCTCCAGCAGGGTGTTGCGCTCACGCGGCACCGGAAGCTCCCGTCCACGAAACGATCTTTACGCGCCTTACGCGGTACCGCACCCTCCACGGGATACCCACACCGAGTGAATCACGGTTCGCTGAGCGTAACGGTAGCCGCAAGGGCCACTTCGTTGGCTGCAGTTCGGCCATCCCCGGCGTCCACCCGAACGCTCTGCAGGACCGTCCACGACCGCGGAAGAGGAACGAGGTGAAGCGATGAACTCCCACCAGATCACGCGCGGCAACATGCTCGAGGCGCTGGCCTCCCCCACCGCCATCTCGGCCTGTGTGAACCTCGCCAGCCGCCGTGAATCCGTAAAGGCTGCAAGGGACTTCGTCGCGGACCAGTTGGCCTGCTGGGGCCATCCGGACTTGGAGTACGCTGCCACGCTGGTCTGCAGTGAGCTGGTCACCAATGCCGTCAGACACGCCAAGCCGGACGCTTCGACGGGCGAATGCATGGTCGCTCTCACGCTGGTCCCCGGAGAAGCGCTGATCACCCAGGTAGCGGACCCCAATCCCGCGCCCCCGATTCCAAGGGCCTCCTTCTCGGACACCCTGGCGGAGCACGGCCGCGGGCTGTCCATCGTCACGCAGTTGACCGCCCACTGGAGTGCCTCCCCCAGACCCGACGGAAGGGGGAAGGTCATCAGCGCCTACCTGCTGATCGCCGACCGACTGCCTGGGCAGCTCGCACCGGAAGCACTCGCCCGATCGCACGAACCGGGACCGATCGCTCGTGACGCTTCCGGCCGGGCCCTCCACGGCCGTGCCCCATAAGGGCGGTCGAGACCCGGCACGAGACCTTGCGCCCCGGCAGGGCCTCACACCGCGCCCGGTGAGCGCTGGCTCCCCCGCCCGTCGATGGCACCCAACGTCCATTTCACCTGCCCGAGGAGTTCCCGTGGGTCTGTCACTACCAATCCCCGCACCGCCAACCTGCTTACCCTCTCCGCCTCCATGGACGGGCACTGGGGCGCACGCCGGAACCTTTCAGACCGCCCCTGAGGCGGAAGCGGCTGCCTGGCGTCTGCTGCGCGCCCTCACAGTCTCGCGATACGAGGACATCACCGGCGAGGACAGCCAGCTGTGGGACACCCTCAATCGTGTCCTCGACGATGCCCTCGACCCGCGCGACGTCCGGCCGCTGACCGTCAGCGTGGCGGTGGCCCTCAGCTCGCTGACGGACCGCGCCTCCCGCCAGATCCGGACGGGGCTCACGGAACAGACTCGGTCGCGAGCACGCTTCCTGCTTCGCGAGGTCCACGACCAGCTGCGCCTCGACACCCAGGATCTTGGTCTCCTGCGCCGACTGGCCTGGATGACGGGAGAGGTCGTTGACGAGGCCCTGGCCGTTCCCTCCGATCCAACCTCGGCGCCGGCAGTCGGCGGGACGTCAGCGGGTTCCACTCCGACCAGGTGGGCCAGGCAACGGTCGCGAGGGCCTGCCGCTGTCACACCTCAAGCGGCCTCGGTATGAACGCCGGTCCATCCGCTGCGCCGAGGCCCGAGAGCATGCGGGTCCTGGACCGCGCCTGCCTGATCGTGCACCGGCACGTCACCACCACGTACCCGCCAGGCGCGTCCATCCCGAGCACCAAGCAATTGGCCAGGGCCCTGGAGCTGCCGGAGAAACACGTGCTCCAAGGACTCCTGCGCCTGGACGCCCTGGGTGAGATCGCCCTGCACACCGGCACTCTGCCGGTACGGCTGCGCCCGCGGGAACCGCACCCCCGCGACCGGGCCCTACACGGTGCCGTCCGCGACCGGATCCGCGCCGGCCACTACGTGCCGGAGCAGGCCCTGCCTACTGGTCTGCTCGGCGCAGAGTTCGGACTTCTTCCGCACCACGTACGGCGCGCCCTGCAGTTCCTCACGGCCGATGGGACCCTCCGCTTCGACGCACATGGACCGTACGGTCCGGGCTACTACGTCCCGGCGGCGATTGCGGGAGGCGAGTCAGCCCCGGACCCGACCGCACCTGCGAGAGGACGACGACGTGAGCCTCGCCGATGAACGTCTACCCATGGCGAAGCCGGTTCCCCTGCAGACCAGCTCCTCCAGACTGTCCGCTGTCTGGCTCGGGGCACGAAGCGCCCAAGACGGCGATCAGGACGTCGTGCGCGCCATCAGGAACGTCTTCCCTCGCCAACCCGCGGCAGCCAGGATCAACCGTGAGCACCACCTGCTCATCACCGACGTCTTCGCCCAGCGAGGGATCACTCAGATCCTGGACCTCGGGTGCGGGTATCCGGCGAACGGCCCGTACGGCGCCGCCGGTCCGCTCCTGTCCCAGAACACCCACGAGGTCGTGCAACGGCGCTGGCATGCCGCGTCCGTCACCTACGTCGACAACGACCCCGACGTCGTCAACGCCCGGCGCACCGAGATCGCGGCCACCGCCAGTCAGACCCGCGCTCGAACGCTCCTCGCAGACATCACGGACACGGTCGACCTGCTCGATCAGCTCATGCGGGACGCCGCGGTGACCCGAGACCGCCCGGTCGCCGTCCTTGCCCACGACGTCTTCCCGTGGATCCCGGACGACGACGCCGTACGCCGCTGCGTCGCCTCCCTACGTGAATGGCTGCCGCCCGGCAGCGCCCTGTCCGTCACGCATGCAACCGCGGACATGACCCCTACGTGGATCCAGCGGCTCACGGGCGTGTACGCCGAGGCCGGCCTCTCCTTCCACCCCCGCGGCCGCAGCTTCACCACAGAGCTGTTCGGGGACTGGGAGGACCTCTACGGCGGTCCCGTCCGTGTCATCCCCACTGCGCGGCACCAGCCCGGCCACCACGAATCGAAAGCCCCCGACTTCCACTCCGCCGGCTACGCCGGAGTAGCCATCAAGCCCTCCACCTAGAAGAAGACGACCACCATGTACCTGATGCAGCAGTTGACCAACGAGGACCGGGAGCCCGTCTCCCGCCTCATCCATGACCGCCAGAACCACGACGAGAGAGAAGGCAGGCCCACCTGGGACGACGGCAGCGTCCTTCTCCGCCTCCTGTCCGCCCCCGACCCGGCTACCCAGCTCGTCGGTATGTGGGAGGACGAGCAGCTCGTTGCCGCCCTCGCTCTGCAGCACGGCGACCCTGGCGGTGCCTGGACCGATGACGAGCGCGCCGAGCCGAGCTGGGGGCTCCGCCTGGTCCACACGCACCCGGAACACCGGCGTCTTGGGCGGCTGATCACGCTGTGGGCCGGCGACTACGCCGCCCGCCAGGACCAGCCGCCCGCGTGGATCAGGTGCTCGGTCCGAGACATGAATGTCGCGTGGTACCTCGAAAGGACGTGCGGCTGGGCGGCCGTACGACGGCATCACGGTCCGAGTGGAGTGCTCACCTGTCTCCAGCGCGCACCGGAGCACATCGACCACTTCGACCTGATGGTCGCCACGGGAACGGAGCTGTGGGCCGAAGGCACGCTGCGGCAGGTGACCTCTGCCGTCGGCGAGTGAGCGCCCGGGTGAATGCATCGGGTGGGATTTGTGGTTTTCACGGCGGCGCACGTGGCGCCGTCTCTAGGCTCCAACAACACGACGGTGGGCTCGCTGCCTACCACAGGCGAACTGGTGCGGGAGAGAACGTGCTGCTCGAAGGCAAGCTGGTCCGGGACCGGATTCCGGAGATCATCCGCGAAGACGGATTCGAGCCCAAGGTCTACGTGGCGGAGCCAGCGGAATACCGGGCTCGCCTCCACGCGAAGCTGACCGAGGAGGTCCGCGAGGTCCAGGAAGCGGACGCGACCACGGCGCCGGACGAGCTCGCTGACGTCATGGAGGTCGTCTACGCCCTGGCCGCCGACTACGGCATCGACCAGCAGCAGCTGGAGAAGATCCGCCAGGACAAGGCCGATCAGCGCGGAGGCTTCGCCGACCGCATCGTCTGGACCGGCAACCGCTGATGGAGCGGCCGTCGGCCCAGACCGTCATCTAGCCCGCCACCCTGCCGAGCAGCACATGGCTCACCCCGGACAGCAAGAGCCTCGGCGCAGGATTCCCTGCGGGCGCAAGCCCTGCGTGCCGGCCGAGCAGCACGGCCTCTTCGGCGCTGATGCCGCGCTGGAAGGTCCCCTTGCCCTCGCTGGACCAGAAGCCGTCATGGTGCCGTGCCCAGCCCCCGGCAGCCGCCGCCTTCGTGATCTCCTCGGGTGACCGAGTCACCACCAACACGTGCCCTCCAGGCCGTACGAACGATGCTGCGTCCTGGAGGGCACGAACGCGTTCCCAGGGGTTGGGCAATACGTTCAGGACGAACGCCTGGGTCACCAGGTCGTACCCGCCGCGCTCGGGCCGCGGCCACCCGAAGTCCGCATGAGGGTCGTAGCCGTCCGCTTCCAGCCCGGCGGACCGGTAGTGCGCCACGTCCGCTCCCCGTCCGCACCCGTGGTCCAGCAGCGTCGTAACGCCAAGCGGGCCGGTCAGGGTGGCTGTCACGGCCCGTGCAGCGGGGGACGGGCCCGGACGGCTCATCGCCGTCTTGTGTGGCTGATAGGCCCGGTGCGTGCCGGGAGCCGGATCGGCACCGGTCAGCTCCACGATCGAGAACAGGACGTCTTCCGGCGGGTCCGCCGCGTCGGGCGTGACCGGGAGGTCGAGCAGCAGGGCGGAGTGGTCTGTGAACGCCTGCTCTCCAGTCCGCACCGTGCCATCCGTGGTGATCGGGGTCTCGGGCGCCAGGTGGTCGCTGAGTAGGGCCAGATCGCACCGGAATCGGCTGAGCCGGCCGGAGAACGTCCGCTCGAAGGTGAACGTTGGATCGCCCTCGCCCTTGGTGGTGTCCACTAGGCCGGCGGAGTCGAGCAGTTGCTCGAGGGCCTTGCGCTCGGCGTCGGCCGTGAAGCCGCTGACTTCGTCGCCGTAGACGCCGTCTTCCGGCCGGGGCGCCAGGTTGAAGTCCCCGCAGATCAGCAACGGCCGCCCCTTCTCGCCCGCGGCCATCGACGCGAGGTCGACGAGCTGAGACGCGCGTGCAGCGCTCGTGTACGCGTCGAGATGGACCTGCACGACGCTGAGCCAGCCCAGCTCCAGGCGCTGGGCCCAATCCGTCGGCGCCGACACGACCGGTACCCGAACGTCCTCGCGCACCCAGGCGGCCAGGTGGCCGTCGCCGCCGGCAAAGACGTAGCCCGGCAGAGCCGGCGGCCGCCGGTCGGCCGGCTTGTACGGCTCCTGAGCGACGACGACCGCCACGTCGCAGAACCGCAGCCAGGCAGCGAGGCGGGCTCGGGCACTGTCCGCGCCCATGCGCTTGTTCAGGTTGATCGAGGCGAGCAGCATGAATGGGCTCCTTCGGGTCACAGAGGCAGCGGACGGCCGGAGGCGGCCTCTTCGCGGAAGGCCTCCCACAGGATGTTCAGCGGGTGGGAGGGACCGTAGGAGTCGCGCTCACCCTTGCGTGCGAACACCCCGCTCACCAGCTCCAGCACGGGGTCGAAGTCGTCGGCGAAGTCGACCAGGCGGAAGCCCTCGCCGCCGGGCAGCCGGCCTTGAACGGCGGCTTCGCCTATCGACCGGGCGCAGAGCATACAGCCGTAGGTCATGCCGGACCGCAGCAGGGCCAGGCCGTAGTAGATGTCGTCGATCTCGGCGACGATCTGCAGGTGCGCGCGGAAGTCCGGGCCGTACCAGTGCTCGACGAAGTCCGCGATCACCCCGCGGGAGGGGATGACCAGCGGGAGGTTGCGCAGCCGTTCCACGCCGACCTTCCGGGCCGGCAGTTCGCGTACGGGCAGGTTGGTCAGCAGGGCCAGGCCCTCACGGTGCCACTCCAAGAAGTCGTACTCTGGGGCGACGAGCCCGCCGTCGGCCGGCGCCGCCATCCCTCCGCAGAGCAGGTCCACCTGGTTGGAGTCCAGCCGCTGCCGGAAGTCGCGGGTGCGTACGTGGACCACCTTGAGCTCCACCTCGCGCTCCATGAACTCCGGCTCGATACGCTCCCACACCCGCCCGAGGAACCCCAGGGTGAACTCCGTCGTGCCCACGGTCAGCTGGCTGCCGAGCCGCCGGCGGGACGCCGCGATGCCCTGAAGCCAGTCGGAGAATGTGGCCCGGATGCGGTCGACGACCTCGAGCCCGGTCGGGGTGAACAGCAGCTCGCGGCCCCGGCCCTGCTTGATCACGAGCAACTCGCCCGTCAGCGCTTGGAAGTTGCGGTTGAGGATGTCCAGCTGCTTCTGGACGCTGGACTGCTCCCGCCCGAGGATCCGGGCCGCGGCCAGCGCGGTGCCCTCCTCGTGGACGACGACCAGCGTGCGCATCTGGTCCCAGGTCAGATCCAACAAGTGCGGTGAGCAGCCCAGCAGATCGCCTCTGAACCCCTCAGGTCCGGGCACGGTCAGCGGTCCGGACGGTAACGAGCGCATGCTTCCCTCCCCTGCGTGACGGCGGCGCCGCCAAGCACCCATAGCTTGCACTGTCCGAGCGGACATGAGTAGTGGACTTCACCGCATTTCACGCCCAGAAAACCTCTAAATGTTCGGTCGGACATGGAGACATGGCGAGCTAACCAAGGGAACATTTTCTCAGGCGCCTTCGATCCGATGGCGTCCTTCCACTCCACTGCCTCACGCCCAGGGGTGACCCATGCTCTCAGCCGAGTCGATCAAGCACCTCGCCGAGACGGGAGGGGTGAGCTGGCCCGGGGAACTCCGAGGCGACGGCCTGCTGCTGACGCTGGGCAAGGTAATCCAGCCCCTGCACGAACCCCGCTACGGCATCGTCGACCTGGCCGACCAGGCCAGCATCGACGCCCTCTACGGCGTGCAGATCGACAACTGGACCACTTACAACCTCCGCCCCCAGCAGATGGTCATCGTCCCGGTCGCGCAGCCGCTCACCCTCGGACCCGACGTGTTCGGCGTGATCGGCGGCCTCAGCCACCTGGCCCGCGTTGGCCTCGCCGTCCACATCACCAGCCCGTACGTCCTGCCCGGGTGGTCCGGCCATCTGGCCCTGGAGCTCGTCAACCACGGCCCGGCCACCCTCCGCCTGCACGCGGACATGCCGGTCGCCCGCCTTCTCCTCCTCCCCCGTGGCGGCGGCCCCGTCCCCTCCGCCCACCCCTTCTA
>NZ_RPRY01000187.1 GCF_003949795.1 Streptomyces sp. WAC06614 | reverse complement strand
GAGGAGCTCCCCGGCACCCCGGCCCGGGCCGGGGTGCCGGGGAGCTCCTCCGGGCCCGGGGGCCGTTCGCGCGCGGCCTCGGCGGCGTTGCGCCGGGCCAGTTCGTCGAGCAGCTCCCGCTCGCCCCGGCCGCGCAGCAGCAGGAGCACGAAGGGGTCCGTGTCCAGCAGCCGGGCGGTGCGGTAGCACAGGGCGGCGGCGTGCTTGCACGGCGCGGGCCCGCTGTCCGGGCAGGAGCAGCGCGGCAGCAGGTCACCGGGCCCGGGCAGGATCCGCCCGGCGAGCCCCTGGGGGACTTCCCGTTCCAGCAGGGCGGCGAGACCGGCCGGGTCGGCGGCCAGCTCCTGCAGCAGCTCGGTCCACTCGGGATCGGTGAACACCGTGAGGGCGAGCTCGGTGCGGTAGGGGCGGGGGCGACTGCCGCGGACGTAGGCGACGATCCGGCCGGGTGTGACGGTGACGGTGTCGACGTGGCCGTCCTCGGCATAGCCGCGGCCGCGGGCCAGGCGGGCGGAGTCCCGGGAGAGCCGTTCCAGGGCGGACACCCAGGCGCGGCCCCACCAGGTGGTCGCCTCCACCCCGGCCGGCACGGTGTCGAACGTGCGGCGGCGGTCCTCGCGGGCGGTGATCATGCGGGCCTCCGCAGCGAGACGAGGTCGGCGAGCTCCCGGTCGGTCAGCTCGGTCAGGGCCGCCTCGCCGGAGCCGAGGACGGCGTCGGCGAGGGCCCGCTTGGTCTCCAGCAGCTCCGCGATGCGGTCCTCGACGGTGCCCTCGGCGACGATCCGGTGGACCTGGACGGGCTGGGTCTGGCCGATCCGGTAGGCGCGGTCGGTCGCCTGCTCCTCCACGGCCGGGTTCCACCAGCGGTCGAAGTGCACCACATGGCCGGCCCGGGTCAGGTTCAGCCCGGTGCCCGCGGCCTTCAGCGACAGCAGGAACACCGGCACCTCCCCCGACTGGAACCGGTCCACCAGCTCCTCGCGCCGGGCCACCGGGGTGCCGCCGTGCAGCAGCTGGGACCGCACGCCCCGGGCGGTCAGGTGCTGCTCCAGGAGCCGGGCCATCGTCACGTACTGGGTGAACACCAGCACCGAGCCGCCCTCGGCCAGGATCGTGTCCAGCAGCTCGTCCAGCAGGGCGAGTTTGCCCGAGCGGTGCGGGATCCTCGGGTGGTCCTCCTTGAGGTACTGCGCGGGGTGGTTGCAGATCTGCTTCAGCGAGCCCAGCAGCTTCATGATCATGCCCCGGCGGGCCATGCCCTCGCTCGACCCGATCACGGCCATCGCCTCGTCCACCGCGGCCTGGTACAGGGACGCCTGCTCCCGGGTGAGCGCGACCGGGTGGTCGGTCTCGGTCTTGGGCGGCAGCTCCGGGACGATGCCCGGGTCGGACTTCTTGCGGCGCAGCAGGAAGGGCCGGACGAGGGCGGCGAGGCGGGCGACCGCCTCCTCGTTGCCCCCGTCCTCGACCTGTTGCTGCTGCTCCACCGCGCGGGCGTGCCGGGCGCGGAACGCCGTCAGCGGACCGAGCAGGCCGGGCGTGGTCCAGTCGAGCAGGGCCCACAGCTCGGAGAGGTTGTTCTCCACCGGGGTGCCGGTGAGCGCGACCCGGGCCGGCGCCGGGATCGTGCGCAGCGCCTTCGCCGTGGCCGAGCCCGGGTTCTTGACGTGCTGGGCCTCGTCGGCGACGACCATGCCCCACCGCTGCCCGGCCAGCAGGGCGGCGCTGGCCCGCATGGTCCCGTACGTGGTCAGCACGAAGCCGCCGGCGGGGCCGGCGCCGGCCTCGCCGCGGGTCGGTGCCGCCGCCCCTGCCGTCGCCGTCGCCGTATCCGTATCCTCCGCCGTCGGCAGGGTGCGGTCGCTGCCGTGGAAGCGGTGCACCGGGACGCCCGGTGCGAACTTCTCGATCTCCCGCTGCCAGTTGCCCAGCAGGGACGCCGGGCAGACCACGAGGGTCGGCTCGGGCCGGGCCCGGTGCAGGTGTAGGGCGATCAGCGTCAGCGTCTTGCCCAGGCCCATGTCGTCGGCGAGGCAGCCGCCCAGCCCCAGCGAGGTCATCCGGTCCAGCCAGGCCAGCCCGCGCGCCTGGTAGTCGCGCAGGGTCGCGCGCAGCCCGGGCGGGGCCGGCAGCGGGGTCAGCTCCCCGGTGAGCCGGTCGCGCAGGGCGGCCAGGGCACCGACCGGGACCGCCGGCACCGTCTGCCCGTCCACCTCGGCCGTCCCGCCGAGGGCGACGGCCAGGGCGTCCACCGGGTCGAGCAGCCCCAGCTCGCGCTTGCGCGCCTTGCGGACCAGCTCCGGGTCGACCCGGACCCACTGGTCGCGCAGCCGCACCACGGGCCGGTGGGCCTGCGCGAGCTGCTCCATCTCACCGGGCGTCAGCCGGTCGCCGCCCAGGGCCAGTTCCCAGGAGAACGCGAACAGGGTGGCCGCGTCGAAGAACGCCGAGCCGTCGGTGGCGGACCCCGGCGCCGTGGACCGTACGACGGCCGTGGCGGTCAGCGTACGGGCCAGCTCCCGCGGCCAGTGGACCACGACTCCGGCCGCGGCCAGCCGGGTGGCCGCCGCCCCGAGCAGGTCCTCCAGCTCCGGGTCCGACAGCGCCAGCGCATCGGGCACGGGCTGCTCCAGCAGCCGCAGCAGCGGGGGCCAGACCCGGGCCGCGCGGCGCAGCGCCAGCACCGCGTCGATCCGGGCCCGGGGCCCGAAGCCGGGCGCGGCGGTGCCCGCCCACAACTGGCTCGCGTCGGTGACCAGGGTGGGATCGGCGAGGCTGTGGACCTGCACCACCGCGGCCCCGGCCCGCCGGGAGTCCTCGGGCTCGGCCTCGTCGAACAGCCGGAACGCGGACAGGTCCAGCCGCAGCGACATCCCGATCCCGGCGTCGGCGCCCGAGGCGACCTGGGCGGCCCAGTCCCGCAGCTCGGGCACCCGCTGGGGCGCCGCCGCCGCGAAGGGCCGGCCGGCGGCGAGTGGGGCCGCCGGGGTCCGCGGCAGCCAGTCGGCCACGGCGTCGGCGAACGCCCGGACCAGCGCCTCCGGTTCGGGCAGGTGCAGCGGGCGGCGGCCGGCCAGGGGTGCGGCGTACGCCTCGACGGGCAGGGCGGCCGCGACGGCGCGCAGCGCCGCGATGTCGTCGGCGTCGAGCGGGCCGGCCCGCCAGGCGTCGATGCCCTCGGGGGTGACCCCGGGCAGCAGCCGGCCGCGGGCGGCCAGGCTCAGCGCCTGGCGCGCGGCCAGGCCCCAGGCCCGGGTGGCCGGGTGGGCGGGTCCGGCGGCGGCCCGGACGAGCAGCGGCAGGGCCTCGCCGAGGTCCAGCACGACGGCGGGCACCACCCGGGTGCGCACCCCGGCGCCGTGCGGGCGCACCACGGTGAGCCGGTCGGGGGTGGCCGGCCCGGCCGGGTCCGGCCCGTCGGGCGACCAGAACGCGAACCGCCCGTCACGGGGCACGGGCGCGGGAAGGAACACGGCCGCACGGCCCGACGGCACGGCCTCCGCAACGACGGCCACGACATCCCCCTTCCCTCGCTCGGCCGCCCTCCGGTCAGAGCGGCCCCCTCACCGGCGAGTCTAGGCGCGCCCACCGACAACGCCCCGAGATCATGCCGGTGACCTGCACAGACACCCCGGCCCAGCCACCCTCTGGGCAGGTGGTGGCGGTCGGTACGACCGAGCGTTTCCGGGGGTGTCCCGAATCGGCCGGATGTCGGCGTCCCCCCGCGCCGGTGTCGGGGAAGGCTTGTCCCGCAGACGTAGCAGGACGACCACGACGACGGGGAGTACCACCGTGTTCCGACGTACCCGCGCCACCGGCGCCCGGGCCGCCATCGCCGCACTCGCCGCGGCCGGCGCGCTCCTCCTCGGCACCGTCGGCCAGGCCACCGCCGCCCCGGCCACCGCCGCTCCGCCCACCGCCGCCCCAGCCGCCGCCGCGCCCGGTTTCCTCCAGGCCGGCGACCTGCCTGCGCACCCGTCCTCCCCCTGGTACGCCGGCCCCGTCGCCAAGGGTCTGCCGGAGGTGGAGGTGTTCTGCGTGGAGGGGGTGCTGCCGGTGCAGGGGAGCTGGCATCGGCAGTTCGGCACCGATCTGGACACCGGGGCCGTGCAGGTCTCCGTACGGACCGCCTCCACCGGCGCGGCCGCCCGGCTCGTGGCCGCCCTGGAGCGCAAGGTGGCCGGCTGCGCCGCAGAGTGGCTGCGGACGCATCCCGAGGGAACCGCCTCCAGGAAGGACTACGGCGCGCTCGACGTCGAGGAGGGCGCGCACGTCTACGGGGTGCACACCTCGCTGCCCGAGTCGGAGCCGGGCGTCGGGCTCTACGGCATCGGCCGCGACGGCGCCACGGTCACGGTGGTGCGCTGGAGCCGGATGGGCGACCTGTCCGACGTGCCCGTCCCCGCCTTCAGGCGGACCACCACGACCGCGGTCCAGCGGCTCGCCCCGTAGGGGCGGCCGCCGGGCCCGCCGGTGGTGGGACCATGGAAGGAACGGAGGCGATGCCCATGCGTTCCGGGAACGAGCCGGTGACCGCCCGCAGCCCCTTGCGGCTGCGGTTCTGGCTCAGTGTCTGGGGGCTGCTGTGGGCCGCCGGCGGAACGGTCGTCTTCGCGCTGGCCGGCCGCCCGGGGTGGGCGGCGGCCTGTGGGGTGCTCCTGCTGCTCGTGGCCACGGACCTGGTGATCGTCGTGCACCACCTGCGCCGGGGCCCGCACTGGCAGCCCGGCCGGGACATCCCTCCGTACGAGCCGCCCGACCAGCACACCGACCGTCGTCACTAGGGCCGGTCCCCGGCCCCGGGGTGGCACCCGCCCCGGTCGGCCGGGACGGGGACCGGGATCGGGATCAGCTCTCGAAGCGGGCCGCTTCCAGGTACTCCGGCTGCGGGTCGAGCGCGGCGGCCAGCCGGAAGTGCTTGCGGGCCTGCTCGGGCCGGCCGGACCGCTCGTGGGTGCGGCCCAGCGCGAAGTGGGCGAACGCGTTGTCCGGCTCACGCTCCAGCACCAGTTCGAACTCCAGCTCCGCCGGGCGCAGTTGGGCCGCGGCGAAGAAGGCCCGGGCGCGCAGCAGCCGGGCCGCGGTGTTCTCCGGGTGGGCGGCTATCACCGAGTCCAGCAGCTTCACCGCACCCCGCGGGTCCCGGGCGGCCAGCAGCTGCTCGGCGGCCCGGAAGTCGATCACGTGCGTCTCCGGGCTCGCGACGGCCGGGCTCCCGGACGACGACGGCTGCGGCTGCGGCTGCGGTGTGTTTTCGGACACGATGGTCATCCTTCCCTCTTCCGATGCCTTCAACGCCCGTGGCCGGGATCTTCTTCCATGAGCACGTCAGCCGCGGGCGGCCGCCGCCCGCGCGGTGAGCTCCTCCCACACCTTGCGGACCTGCGGCTCCAGCGCCTCCAGCGGCCCGTCGTTGTCGATGACCAGTGTGGCCACCGCGAGCCGCTGCTCCCGTGCGGCCTGGGCCGCCATCCGCGCCCGGGCCTCGTCCTCGGCCATGCCGCGCAGCCCGGTCAGCCGGGCCAGCTGGGTCTCGGGCGCAGCGTCCACCACGACCACGAGGTCGTACAGGGGCGCCAGCCCGTTCTCCGTGAGCAGGGGTACGTCGTGCACGACGATCGCGTCGGGCCCGGCGGCCCGCTCCAGCTCGGCGGACCGGGCCCCGACCAGCGGGTGCACGATGGCGTTGAGGACGCTCAGCCGCTCGGGATCGGCGAAGACGATGCTGCCGAGCTTCGGCCGGTCCAGCGTGCCCTCGGGGGTGAGGACCTCCGGTCCGAAGGCCTCCACGACGGCCGCGAGCCCGGGCGTGCCCGGCTCCACGACCTCCCGTGCGATCCGGTCGGCGTCCACGACGACCGCCCCGTACCCCGCCAGCAGCCGCGAGACCTCGCTCTTGCCGGCACCGATTCCGCCCGTCAGGCCCACTTTCAGCATGGGCCGCAGCTTATGCCCTGGCGTACGCCCGTACGAGCGAACCCCGAGCCCTGGTGCCCGCGGGTACGAGCGGCTACACCGCGGGGGCCGGGCTACGCGTCCCCTTCGCGCTCCGCCAGGAAGCGCTCGAACTCGCGCCCGATCTCGTCCGCCGACGGGATCTCCGCCGGCTCGGCGATCATGTTGCCGCGGCTCTCCGCCCCGGCCACCGCGTCGTACTGGTGCTCCAGGCCCTGGACCAGGGTGACCAGCTCGTCGTCGCCCTCGCGGATCTGCCGGTCGATCTCGGTCTGGGTGCGGTGCGCCTCGGTCCGCAGGGCGTGTGCCACGCCGGGCAGCACCAGGCCGGTGGCGCCGGTGATCGCCTCCAGCGCGGTCAGGGCCGCGTCCGGGTACGGGGAGCGGGCGACGTAGTGCGGCACGTGGGCGGCGACGCCGAGGACGTCGTGCCCGGCCTGGGCGAGGCGGAACTCGAGCAGCGACTCGGCGCTGCCCGGCACCTGGGCCTCGTCGAAGGGGCTACGGTGCCCGGGCATGAGGTCGGTGCGGTTGCCGTGCGGGGTGATGCCGACGGGGCGGGTGTGCGGGACGCCCATGGGGATGCCGTGGAAGTTGACCGAGAGCCGGACCCCGAGCCGCTCGACGATCTGCCGGACGGCGACGGCGAAGCGCTCCCACTCCACGTCCGGCTCGGGGCCGGACAGCAGCAGGAAGGGGGCGCCGGTGGCGTCCTGGACGAGGCGGACCTCGATGGCGGGAGCCTCGAAATCGGTCCAGCGGTCCCGGCGGAAGGTCAGCAGGGGGCGCCGGGCCCGGTAGTCGATCAGCCGGTCCGCGTCGAACCTGGCGACGACCTGGTGCGGCAGGGTGTCGAGCAGCCGCTCGACGATCTGCTCACCGGTGTCGCCGGCGTCGATGTAGCCCTCGAAGTGGTAGAGCATGACCAGACCGGCGGACTCCTGGGCCAGCGCCATGTCCACCACGGCCAGACCCTTGGCGTCCCACTCGTACAAATCCTGGGGATCCTGCACCGTCACCACTCCTCCTCGCCGCGTTCACCCGGAAGAACGCCCAAGACGGCGCGGGCATTCCCCAGTTGGCCGACCGACGGGAAACGCGGTCCGCAGGCGCCCACGGGTGACGCCTGCGGAGCCTGCGGAACACACCGACGGCAGACGCGCGGCGCCGGACGCCGGAACGCGGTAAGGCCCGCCCCCCGAAGGGGACGGGCCTTACCGTTTCAGCTTCCGGTCAGCGACCGTGCGGCTGCACTGCGATCAGCTCTGGCCGCCGGCCAGCTTCTCGCGGAGCGCGGCCAGGGCCTCGTCGGAGGCCAGGGCGCCGGAGTTGTCGTCCGACTCCGAGGAGTACGAACCACCGGAGACGCCCGCGGCAGCGGCGGCCGGGGCGGCCTCGCCCGCGGCAGCGGCGGCCTCGTCGGCCTCGCGGCTCTTGATGACCTGAGCCTGGTGCTGCTCGAAGCGAGCCTGCGCCTCGGCGTACTGGGTCTCCCAGGCCTCGCGCTGCTTCTCGTAGCCGGCGAGCCAGTCGTTGGTCTCCGGGTCGAAGCCCTCGGGGTAGATGTAGTTGCCCTGGTCGTCGTAGGACGCGGCCATGCCGTACAGGGTCGGGTCGAACTCGACCGACGCCGGGTCGGCACCGAAGGACTCGTTGGCCTGCTTGAGGGACAGCGAGATCCGGCGACGCTCGAGGTCGATGTCGATGACCTTGACGAAGATCTCGTCGTTGACCTGGACGACCTGCTCCGGGATCTCCACGTGGCGCTCGGCCAGCTCGGAGATGTGGACCAGACCCTCGATGCCCTCGTCCACGCGGACGAACGCACCGAACGGAACCAGCTTGGTGACCTTACCCGGGACGACCTGACCGATCTGGTGGGTCCGGGCGAACTGCTGCCACGGGTCCTCCTGGGTCGCCTTCAGCGACAGGGAGACGCGCTCGCGGTCCATGTCCACGTCGAGAACCTCGACGGTGACCTCCTGGCCGACCTCGACGACCTCGGACGGGTGGTCGATGTGCTTCCAGGACAGCTCGGAGACGTGGACCAGACCGTCGACGCCACCCAGGTCCACGAAGGCACCGAAGTTGACGATCGAGGAGACGACGCCGGAGCGGACCTGACCCTTCTGGAGGGTCGTGAGGAAGGTCTGGCGAACCTCGGACTGGGTCTGCTCCAGCCAGGCGCGGCGGGACAGGACCACGTTGTTGCGGTTCTTGTCCAGCTCGATGATCTTCGCCTCGAGCTCCTTGCCCACGTAGGGCTGGAGGTCGCGGACACGGCGCATCTCGACCAGGGAGGCCGGGAGGAAGCCGCGGAGGCCGATGTCGAGGATGAGACCACCCTTGACGACCTCGATGACGGTACCGGTGACGATGCCGTCCTCTTCCTTGATCTTCTCGATGGTGCCCCAGGCACGCTCGTACTGGGCGCGCTTCTTCGAGAGGATCAGGCGGCCTTCCTTGTCCTCCTTCTGGAGAACCAGGGCCTCGATCTCGTCGCCGACCTTGACGACCTCGTTCGGGTCGACGTCGTGCTTGATCGAGAGCTCGCGGCTCGGGATGACACCTTCGGTCTTGTAACCGATGTCGAGCAGGACCTCGTCCCGGTCGACCTTCACGATGACGCCGTCGACGATGTCGCCGTCGTTGAAGTACTTGATCGTCTCGTCGATCGCGGCGAGGAAAGCTTCCTCGTTACCGATGTCGTTGACCGCAACCTGCGGAGTGGTGGCGGTGGTCTCGGTGCTGCTCGTCATGTGGGAAAGGGCTCCGGTACGGACATTGAAGTCGTAGGTACTGCTACGCCGGGAGCCTTTATCGCCTCTGCATACGCCGGACAGCCAAGGAGACCCCGTAACGCCGCCAAGACGGCAAAGGCCTCAAAAACCGAGGGGACTGCAACAGATGCGAGCGCAGCCTGCTAGGTCTGAGGAGCACAGGCTCGCAGCGCAACTTGTAGCATACGGGGGCAGCCGGACACGGTCAATGCGCGAAGGCGCACACCGCGGACGGATCAGCGCATAACCGGCACAACTCGTGGGTGGGCGACCAGCGGAAGCCTCGTCCCACGTTTTCGAAGACTACGACGGCGGGCCCGATGAACCAAGAGGACTACGCGGTCGAAGACGCGTACGACGACGCGTCCGGAACCGACGAGGACGCCGAGGCCACCCGGCGTGACGCGGGGGAAGCGGAGAGCAGCCGCGCCAGCCGCGGATGGTGGGACCGCAACGCCGACGAGTACCAGAGCGAGCACGGCGGCTTCCTCGGCGACGACCGCTTCGTCTGGGGCCCGGAGGGCCTGGACGAGGCCGAGGCCGGCCTGCTCGGCCCGGTGGAGGGCCTGCGGGGGCTCGACGTCCTGGAGATCGGCGCCGGCGCGGCCCAGTGCGCGCGCTGGCTGGCCGCCCAGGGCGCCCGCCCGGTCGCCCTCGACCTCTCCCACCGCCAGCTCCAGCACGCCCTGCGCATCGACGGCGGAGCGCTCCCGGCGGTCCGCCTGGTGGAGGCCGACGCCGGGGCCCTGCCCTTCCGCGACGGCTCCTTCGACCTGGTCGTCTCCGCGTACGGGGCGGTGCCCTTCGTCGCGGACCCGGTGAAGGTCTTCCGGGAGGTGCGCCGGGTGCTGCGGCCCGGCGGCCGCTGGGTCTTCTCGGTCACCCACCCCATCCGCTGGGCGTTCCCGGACGAGCCGGGCCCGGAGGGGCTGTCCGTGTCGGCCTCCTACTTCGACCGCACGCCGTACGTCGAGCAGGACGAGCAGGGCCGCGCGGTGTACGTCGAACACCACCGCACGCTCGGCGACCGCGTACGGGAACTGGTCGCGGCCGGCTTCCGGCTGGTGGACCTGGTCGAGCCGGAGTGGCCGGCGTGGAACACCCAGGAATGGGGCGGCTGGTCCCCGCTGCGGGGCAACCTGATCCCGGGAACGGCGATCTTCGTGTCCGAGCGGGACTGAGCGGGACCGAGTAAGCAGTAGGCAGCACGGACAGCAGGAGTGGCAGCGGTATGGCGATACGGCCCGGAGCCCTGGCTGCGCTGCCGGTCCGCGCGGCGCTGCCCGCGCTGACGGCGGCCCTGGCGGAGCACGGCACGGCGGTGCTGTGCGCGCCGCCCGGCACGGGCAAGACGACGCTGGTGCCGCTGGTGCTGGCCGGTCTGGTCGACGGCCCGGCGGGCGGGGGCGGCCCCGCCGGCGCAGGGGTGCGCCGCCGTGTGGTGGTGGCCGAGCCGCGGCGGATCGCGGCCCGGGCGGCGGCGCGGCGGATGGCCTGGCTGCTGGGCGAGCCGGTGGGCGGCTCGGTCGGTTTCACGGTGCGCGGCGAGCGGGTGGTGGGACCGGACTGCGCGGTCGAGGTGGTCACCACGGGGGTGCTGCTCCAGCGGCTCCAGCGGGACCAGGAGCTGGCGGGCACGGACGTGGTGGTCCTCGACGAGTGCCACGAGCGGCACCTGGACGCGGACACGGTCGCCGCGTTCCTGCTCGACGTACGCCAGACCCTGCGGCCCGACCTGTCGCTGGTGGCCGCGTCGGCGACCACCGACGCGGAGGGCTGGGCGCGGCTGCTCGGGGGCGCGCCGGTGGTGGAGGCCGAGGGGGTCACGCATCCGGTGGAGGTCGTGTGGGCCCCGCCCGCCCGGCCGGTGCGGCCCCCGCACGGGATGCGGGTGGACCCCGCGCTGCTCACGCACGTGGCCTCGGTGGTGCGGCGGGCGCTGGCCGAGCGGACCGGCGACGTCCTCGTCTTCCTCCCCGGGGTCGGGGAGATCGCCCGGGTCGCCGGGCAGCTCGGCGGCGACCTGGACGTGGAGGTGCTCCAGCTGCACGGCCGGGCCCCGGCCGCGGTGCAGGAGGCCGCCCTGGCGGGCGGTACGCGCCGCCGGGTGGTCCTGGCCACGGCGGTCGCGGAGTCCTCGCTGACGGTGCCCGGGGTCCGGGTGGTCGTGGACGCGGGCCTGGCCCGCGAACCCCGGGTGGACCATGCGCGGGGCCTGGGCGCGCTGACGACCGTACGGGCGTCCCGCGCGGCGGCCCGGCAGCGGGCGGGGCGCGCGGGCCGGGAGGCGCCGGGCGCGGTGTACCGCTGCTGGACGGAGGCGGAGCACCTGCGGCTGTCGGCCTTCCCCTCTCCCGAGATCCGGATCGCGGACCTGACGCAGTTCGCCCTGCAGGCGGCCTGCTGGGGCGACCCGGAGGTGGCGGACCTCGCCCTGCTGGACGCGCCGCCGGGCGGGGCGCTGGCCGCGGCGCGGGAGGTCCTGGCCGCGGTCGGCGCGGTGGACCCCGTATCGGGGCGGGTGACCGACCGGGGCGTACGGATGTCCCGGCTGGGGCTGCACCCGCGGCTGGCGCGGGCGCTGCTGGACGGGCCGGAGGGCGCGGCCGAGGTGGTGGCGCTGCTGAGCGAGGAGCCGCCGCGGGAGTACGGGGACGACCTGGCCGCGGCCTGGCGCACCGCCCGGCGCGGCGGGGACGCCTACGCCGCCCGCTGGCGCGCCGAGTCCCGGCGCCTGCGCCGCGCGGCCGGGCCGGACCCGGCCGGGGCTGGAGCTCCCGCAGGCGGAGCCCCGGTGGCGGTGGAGCAGGGGGTGCCCGGGGACGACGCGCTGGCCGGGCTCGTCGCGGCGCTGGCCTTTCCCGAGCGGGTCGCCAGGGCCAAGGGGGAGGCGTCGTTCCTGATGGCCTCGGGGACCGGGGCCGAGTTGGGGGACGGCTCCGCGTTGCGGCGGGCCCGGTGGCTGGCCGTGGCGGTGGCCGACCGGGCGGACCGGTCCGCCTCGGCCCGGGTCCGGCTGGCCGCGGTGATCGACGAGGAGACCGCCCGGGCGGCTGCCGGGCACCTGCTGACGACCGCCGAGGAGGTCCACTGGGAGGACGGTGACGTCGTCGCACGGCGGGCCGAGCGACTGGGCGCGGTGGAGCTGACCGTACGCCCGCTGCGTGAGCCCGATCCGGCGCTGGTGCGCGAGGCCCTGCTGGAGGGGCTGCGCCGCGAGGGGCTGGGGCTGCTGCGCTGGACCCCGGACGGGCTGGCCCTGCGGGCCCGCCTCGGCTTCCTGCACCGGGTGCTCGGCGGCGGCTGGCCGGACGTCCGGGAGGACGCGGCGCTGCTGGAGCGGGCCGGGGACTGGCTGGAGCCGGAGCTGTCGCGGGCCCGGCGCCGGGCGGACCTGGGCAGGATCGACGCCGGGCAGGCGCTGAACCGGCTGCTGCCCTGGACGACCGGCGAGGCGGCCCGCCTCGACGAGCTGGCGCCGGAGCGGATCGAGGTGCCGAGCGGGTCCCGGATCCGGGTGGACTACACGGGCGAGCAGCCGGTGCTGGCGGTCAAGCTCCAGGAGCTGTTCGGGCTGGCCCGGACCCCGGAGGTGGCCGGGGTGCCGGTGCTGGTGCACCTGCTGTCCCCGGCCGGCCGCCCGGCCGCGGTCACCGCCGACCTGGCCTCGTTCTGGCGGGACGGCTACCGGGCGGTGCGCGCCGAACTGCGCGGCCGCTACCCCAGGCACCCGTGGCCGGAGGACCCGGCAACCGCCGAGCCCACCCGCCACACCAACGCCCGGCTCCGCCGGGGCTGATCCCCCGGCGTCGACCCGGGCCCCGGGCCGGGCCGGGGCCGCGCCCGGCTCAGGCCGGGGCGGAGGAGCCGCCCGGCCGGCGGCCGCGGGCCTCCAGCCACAGGGCCGGGCCGAGCAGGAGCAGGCCGGTGGCGGCCAGGCCCACGGGCCCGTACGTGTGCAGGGCGAGGACCTTGGCCCGGTTGGCGGAGACCAGCTTCACGGTGTGCTCGACGTAGTCCTCGCGCATCTTCACGTGCCCGGCGAACGCGGTGAGCTTGCCGCCCTCGCCGCCGGCGGCGATCCCGCCGCGCATCTCCTGCTCCATGATCTGCTCGCCGTTGACCGGGGCGCCGGTCACGGGGTCGACCCAGAACATCCGCTTGGCCGTGTACCAGAGGGTGGTGCCGGTGGTGGCCTCGATGGTGGCGGGGTCGATGCCCTCGACCGGCATCTTCTTGGGCATGGGCACCTTGGTCCAGGGCACGGTCTGCTCGAAGTAGTAGACGTCCATGCCGCGGAACGTGCGCGGGCCGACGTAGTGGATCGGGGCCGAGGTACGGGTCTGCGCGTCGAAGTAGAGGTAGTCGCGGGGCTCGGTGAAGAACGGGAACTTGAACTCGATGCCCTCCCGCCTGACCTGGTCCCCGTCGACCGTCTCGCCGGTGGCGTGCACCGGGTCCTGGGTGTGGGCGTCGAAGATGTAGCGCTCGGGGATCTGGGAGACCATCTTCCCGTCCGGGCCGGCGACGTAGGAGAGGGCGTCCCAGACCACCACGTCCTTGCCGGCGTCGGCCTCGATCTCGCGGGAGGCCTCCACGTTGCCCTTGAGGGTCTGGACGATGGTGACCTTGTCAACCTTCTTGGGCTGCATCCCGCCGAAGTAGTCGAGCAGGGTGGCGTCCTTGGCCTCCAGGACGACCTCCTGGTACTGGCTCGGCGGGATCTTGGCCAGGCGGGGGTACGCGTACCAGCGCAGCAGCGGCGCCAGCGCGGTGCAGAACACCGCGAGGGCCAGCAGGACGAGGCTCGCTCTGCGTCGCACGGCCGGGCCTCCTTATTGTCCGGGCGCGGCGGGCGCGGTGGTGAGGAGCGGCTTGGGCGAGGTGCTGCCCTCCGGAACGCCGATCGCCGTGACGGCGAGGACGAGCAGGAGTGCAGCGGCCAGCCCGATGGCGGCGGCGACGAGTGCGCGCATGCCGGGGCCTCCCGGAACTGATGGTGTGTCAGGGCGGGGGCACGGTAGCAACGCCGGTGCGAGATGAGAACCGTCGCACCCGGCGGGCACCCCGGCGGGCCGTCGGGTGGCCACGCGCCGGGCTGGTTCGGGTCAGGTCGGTTCGAGGCGGCCGAGGCCGGGGCGGCCGAGGCCGGGGCGGCCGAGGTAGGGGTGGCCGAGGTCGGGGCGGGGTGGGCGGCGGTGCGTGGGGG
>NZ_RPRY01000186.1 GCF_003949795.1 Streptomyces sp. WAC06614 | reverse complement strand
GCGTGGGACGGGGCGTCTCGGGATGCAAGACGGGGTGGGCGGGCCGGAGCGGCGCGTGCCGCTCGATCGTCACCAATTGTCCCGGTTCGCGAGCGGAATTTGAGATTCCGATCCATTGATCGAGACGCGCCCTGCCGTCGGCCGAAGGGATCTGCTTCAATGTGGCCCATGGCCAGCCACTCGCACACCTCGACAGGTCGCAGCGACCTCGAGCCGTTCTGGCCGTCCCGTCAGGATCACGATTTCGACCGGGTGTGTTGCCGCGCGAAGAACGCGCCGGCCCTCTAACGCCTTCAGGAACCTCCGATCGGACCTTCCCGAAGGCCTTCGGTCTGCGCGGTACGACGACTGATCTCTCGTCCGACGTCTTCTGCCGACTCCGCGTGAAAGAGCTGACCACTCATGGCGAACACCCGTTCCATCGCTTCTGCGGCGACCACCGCACCCGCTGCGACCGCGCACGCCTCCCTGTCCTTCCCACCCTCCGGGTCCCGCCCGCGGCTGCGTTCCGTGGACCGGGACGAAGTGGCCCGCGTGGTGGACCTCCTGCCGCCCGGCGCCACCTGGCTCCCCGCGCCCCAGCACTCCCTGCCCGCCGCTCCCGGCCGGCCGCCGATGATCGGCTACCTGGTCCTCGTACCGGCCGACCAGCACCCCTCGCTCACGCTCGCCCCGCAGCACCCGCCGGTACCGGCCCCGCCCGTCGCACCCGTGGCCCCGCGGGCCGCGGCCCGGGCGGGCGCGGCCGGCCACGGCGGGGACCCGCTCGTGCGCATCGACGCCGCGCAGCGCAGCGTCGAGGTGGACGGCGAGGTCCTGGACCTGACCTACCTGGAGTTCGAGCTGCTGGCCCACCTCGTGGCGAACCCGCACCGGGTGCACAGCCGGGACCAGCTGGTCACCACCGTCTGGGGCTACGGCCACGTCGGCGACGGCCGCACCGTGGACGTCCACATCGCGCGGCTGCGCCGCAAGCTCGGTCCCCGCCACCGCGGCGCGATCCAGACCGTGCGCCGGGTGGGCTACAAGTACGCGCCACGCGAGCAGGTCTGACCACCCGTGACATGCCAGGGGCCCGCGCTCCAGGAGGAGGGAGCACGGGCCCACGGCCACGGTCGTCCGGCGGGCGGACGCCGGTGTCACCCGGCGGCCGGGCGGGTACCGCCCGGCCGCCGGGCCGGTGTCACTGCTGGGCCGCCGCGGTCCGCCGGCGTCCCGCCAGCAGGCCCAGCACCCCGTCGAGGACGAGGAACGCCAGCAGGCTGATGCCCAGCAGCGGGACGAACCAGCCCACCACGGCCGTCCCGGCCGCCAGCGGAAGCAGCACCGTCACCGGCAGCTTCCGCCACGCCCCGCGCGGGTGCGCCCGGCCGAACGACAGCGCCCGGTCCTTGGTCGGCCGGCGCAGCCACCACATCCGGTAGCCCCAGACCACGAGGAGGACCACCGCGAGCGCGAGGAGCGCCAGCGCGATCTGGTTGGCCAGGCCGAACATCAGGCCCATGTGGACGTCGATGCCGAAGCGGGTGAGCTTGGCGAGCACCGGGTAGTCGGCGAAGCGCAGTTCGTCCATGACCCGCCCGTCGGCCGGGTCCACGGCGACGGCGTCGAGGTGCACCGGGACCTGCCGGTCCCGCTCCTTGACGACGTAGCCCTTGCCGCCCGTCGGCAGCGTCACCTGGAGGCTGTGGCTCACCCCGGCCGCCCGGGCGGCCTCGACGGCCCGGTCGAGGCCGACGTCCGCGCGGGCGGGCATCTCCGGCATGGTGCCGTCCGGGGCCATGTGGTGCCCGGCGTGCTCGTCGGCCCCGCCGGTCGCGGCGCCGGGCAGGGTGGCGGACACCGCCGGGGTGGCACCGCCGAGCCGGTCCTGGAGCCGGCCGATGTTCTCGCCCGCGTACGTCGACCAGGTCAGGCCGGTCGCGGACAGCACGACCAGACCGGCCGCCGACCACAGGCCGACCGAGCCGTGCCAGGACAGCGTCCGGCGCCGCCCGGTGGCCTGCGCCTTGCGCTCGGGCAGCACGAGCTGCGCCCGGCGCTTGCGGCGGCGCCCGATCCACAGGGCCAGGCCGCCGAGCGCGACCACCCACAGCCAGCTCGCGGCCAGCTCGCTGTAGATCCGGCCGGTCTCACCGAGCTGGAGGCTGGAGTGGAACTCGCTCAGCCAGGCCCGCAGCGGCAGGGCGTCGCCGGCGGTGGTGAGCTGCCCGCGCACCTCGGCGGTGTACGGGTCGACGAAGACGGTGAGGTTCTCGCCCTCCTCGACGCCCGGGGCCTTCATGATCACGCGGGTGGTGGCGTCCGCCTCGGGGGCCGGCCACACACCGACGACCTTGCCCTGCGGGGCGGCCTTGGTCGCGGCCGCGACCTGGGCGCTCAGCGGCAGGGCGCGTTCGCCGACCGTGTCGACGGTCAGCTCGTGGGCGTAGACGATCTTCTCCGCCTGGAACGACAGGGCGTACAGGAACCCGGTCGCGGCGGCGAGCAGGAGCAGCGGGGCGATCAGCAGCCCCGCGTAGAAGTGCATCCGCAGGAGCAGGGGCCGCAGCGCGGCCCAGGTGCCGGCGCGGCGGGGCGCGGCGGAGGAGTCGGACGCGTCGGGCCCTTCGGGCGCGTCGGGCCCGTCGGATGCGTCGGATGCGGGATCGGTGGTGGGTTCTGCGGAGTCGCGGACACGGGTGTCCGGAAGCTCGTCGAGGGACATGAGGGTCCTCACAATCGGCGGAAAGACATGGGGAAGGCGGCCCCAGGTCTCGCCGGATCGCCGATTCAGGCGCAGGCAGGACGGCCGGGGGCCGTGGCACGGGGGAACGGCCGCACGGGCGGCCCCCGCCGGACCACGGCATGGGCGTGCACCGCTCCGCGCAGCGCGCGCGGCGGCTCGTAGCGGCGGCGCCGGACCCGCGGCACGGACGCCGGGACGACGGCCGCCGCCCGGATCCGCACCCGCCCGACCAGCCGGACGCCTAGGGCGCGCAGGGCCCGGGCCAGCCGGAAGACGGCCCGCTCGCCCCGGGCGAGCCAGAGGGCGCAGAACAGGCCCGCGAGCACGTGGGCGGCGATCATGCCGAGGCCGCCGTGCCCGGCGAGGTGGGCCAGGTGCCCGGCCGCGACATGGTCGACGCCACCGGCCGCCCCCGCCATCTCCTCCATGCCGGGCATGCCCTGCATGGACGGCATGGACGGCATGGACGGCATGTCGGCAGCGGTGGCCGCACGGCCGGTGTGGACGACATGACCGGTGGGGCTGACGTGACCGGTGTGGCCGACGTGGCCCAGAGGGGACGGAGGGGGCACCGCGGAGGCACGGGCGGCCGTGGTGCCACCGGCCGCGCCCCCGGCGCCGACCGCCTGGCTCTCGGCGAAGAGCAGATGCAGCACGGCCTGGACGGTGAGCAGGGCGGCGGAGATCGAGACCGGGCCGCGGCGGCGGCCGGCGCCGAGCCAGGCGAGCCCCGCGGTCACCGCGAAGGCGCCGAACAGTCCGGCGGCCGGGATGTCCCGCCCGGACATGAACAAATGCCCCACAGCGCCCAGAGCGGTGCACACCGCCGCGAACATCGCGGCCCTGGTACAGCGCAGCGGTGCGCGGGTTTCGGTCATGTCCCGGCCATGTTCCCACCCCGCCCCCGGTCGCCCAAGGGGGCCCCCTCGCAGTGCGCTCGAAACCGATGGCCGATCATGACCGGCATGAAGCCCTTGTTCCTGGCACCCGCCTACGCGGGCGGGGTGCAGCTCGGCGCGTACGCCCTGGACCGGATCGACGCCGACGGGCGCGAGCGGATCCTGCGGACCTGCTCGACGAACGTCGACAACCTCGCGGCCGGCCGCTGGGAGACGCTGCTGAGCAGCGCCCTCGTCGTCGAGGAGCCGATGCCGCTGCCGTACGCGCTGCTGCTGCTCGCCGTCCTGGGCTACGCGGAGTACGCCTACGGCGCCTGGTGGACCGTCGGGGTGTTCCTGCTCGGGCACACCGCGGCCACGCTGCTGGTGTACGGAGGCCTGCGCGCGAGCCGGCCGGATCCGCGGACCCGGCGGGCGCTGGACGTGGGGACCAGCTACGGGTTCAACGCGGTGCTGGGTGCGCTGACCTCGGCGCTGCCGCGCGGACCCGTGCGGACGGCGGCCCGGGCCGGGCTGCTGGCGCTCGCCGTGCGGCCGGTGGTGCGGCGCGGGCGGACGTTCACGGACGCCGGGCACCTGGTGGCGCTGGGGCTCGGTGTCGGGCTCTCGGTGGCTGTCGATTACCTTTCCGGTACAGATCATCGGAAAATCACATGAATAAGTCACCTGTGTGACGGCCGGGCCCGGGCGACCGGGCCGGCCGGACCGCCGCAGACCGCTGGAGCCGCCACGATGACCGCCACCGCCACCCCCTCCACCACCGTCGCCAACCTCCGCGACCTCGGCGGCACCGCGCTCGCCGGCGGCCGGGCGGTGCGCCCGGGCCTGGCCCTGCGCTCCGGCCAGCTCGACCGACTCGACCTGGAGGCCGATCCGGCGGTGGCCGCGCTGGGCCTGCGGACGATCATCGACTTCCGCACCGCGGCCGAGCGGGCCGCCCACCCGGACCGGGTGCCGGCCGGGGCCCGGATGCTGGTGGGCGACGTCCTGGCCGACCGGGTGCACTCGGGCGAGATGCCGGCCGCCGCGCAGCTGAAGGACCTCCTGTCGGACCCGGCGGTGGCGGAGCAGCACCTCGGCGGGGGCCGGGCGCAGGCGCTGTTCGCGCGGACCTACCGGTCCTTCGTGAGCTCCGGCTCCGGCCGGGCCGCGTACCGGATGCTCCTGACCGAGCTGGCCGCCGCGGAGTCCGGCCCGCTGCTCTTCCACTGCACGGCCGGCAAGGACCGCACCGGGTGGGCCGCGACCGTGGTCCTGTCGCTGCTCGGCGCGGACGAGGACACCCTCATGGCCGAGTACCTCGCCGTGAACCCGGCGGTCCGGCAGGCCTTCGCCCCGATGATCGAGGGCTTCATCGCGTCCGGCGGCGACCCGGAGATCGCCCTCGCCCTGATCGGCGTGGTCCCGGAGTACCTGCTGGCCGCGCTGGACGAGGTGGACACGGCCTACGGCTCGATGGAGAAGTACGTGCGCGAAGGCCTGGGCGTGCCGGACGACACCGTGGCCGCCCTGCGCACCCGCCTGATCGCGTAACGGGGTGCTCCGCCCCCGGAGCCCCCGCGCCTCGATCGCCGGCGGGGCGGAAGGATTCGGGGGCTTCGCCCCCGGCCCCCGGTCCTCGAACGCCGGACGGGCTGAAAACACGGGCGCGGAGGCGGAGCCCCCGTGAGCCCGAGCGGCCGGCCCCAGAGCCCGGGCCCGGGGCGGAGCCCCCGGGAGCACGGGCCCTGCCAGGCGGCGGCCTTGGTTCGCCTGAACGAGTGACCCACCCCCCGGTGACCCACCGGCCATTCGCTCGTTCAGCTGAACGTGACTGCTCCGGACACCGCCACCCGCCCCCTCGACGTCGAGCAGGCCGAGGCCGCCATCGTCGAGCACTACCCCCGGCTGGTGCGGATCGCCTACCTGGTGCTGCCGCCCGCCCTCGGCCGGACGCGCCGGGTGCTCACCGCGCACTCGCTGGCCCAGCGCGCGCTGCCGCGCGGGCGGGAGCGGGAGGCCGGGGCGCAGGCCGGGCGGCGGGGGCGGGTGCCCGGGCCGCGTGAAGGTGGCGGTGACCCGGGGTACGCCTTCGTGCGGCTGCGGGTGCTGCGCTCCGCGCTGGACGCGGGGATGCCGTTGACCTTCCGGGCCCTGCCGCGCCGCGCCCAGCTCCCGCCGGGGCTGCCGCAGGTCTGGGGGCTGCGGCTGTTCCCCCGCGCGGGCGGTGCGGAGGAGCTGGCCCTCGACCAGTGGCTGGCCACCCTCGACGGGCCCGCCCGGGCGGCCTGTGTGCTGCGTGCGCTGGAGCGGCTGCCCGAGCCGGAGGTGCTCAAGGTGCTCGCCGAGGCGGGGGTCGCGGACCCGGCGGCGGCCGTGGCCGCCTCGGCCGGGGCGGTGGACGACGCGCTGTTCGGCTCGCCCGAGTTCGACCCGTGCGTCCTGCAGGCCCGGCCCACGGATCTGCTGCGCCGCCGCCGGTACCTCCGGGCCGGCCTGGCCGCGGGGGCCGCGCTGGCGGTGTGCGGGGCGCTGTTCGCGCTGCCCGGCGGCGGCTGGGGCCAGGACGGGGCGGCGGCCCCGCCGTACGCCCGCAACGCCGCCGCCGAGCAGGCGCTCGACCCGGCCGCGCTGACCCGGGTCGCCGCCGCCGACTGGCGGACGTCCTCCCGTACGGACTTCTCCGTCTGGCCCGCCCGGGGCGACCGGACCGGTGACACCGCGCTGCTGCGCCGGGCGCTGGCGGTCTGGGCCCGGCCCGGCACCTCGGTCGTCGTGTCCGCCACGCCCGGGACCCCGGCCGGTCCGCCCATGGGACCGGCCCAACTGCTCTACGCGGGACGGGTGGACCAGGCGGTCGTGGTGCTGTTCCACGACGGGCTGCGCGTGGTGCGCTACGCCGAACCGGTGGCCGGGACCCAGGGCGCGGCGCTCGACCTCGCCCGCACCGACGGGGCCTCGGCGCAGACGGCCGGGGCCCTGGTGCTGAGCCGGGTCGACGGCAACGTGCGCTATCTGACCGCGCCGTGGGTGACGGGCGTGTCCGTACGGGACCTGCTGGCGCCCGCCGAGGCCCCGACCGCGCTGCGGACGGCCGCGGACGGGGTGACCCCGCCGGTGCAGAGCCCGGCCCCGACCGGTTCCTGCACGAGCTGGAACGCGCTGGCGCTCGGCTCCGCCTCCGGCAGCCACCTGGTGACGGACCTGGGCGAGCTGGTCCCGGCCCGGCTGACCTCGGGCGCCCCGGGCGCGGAGGGCGAACCGGCCCTGGGCGACTGGTCGAAGAGCGCGTGCCTGCTGTCCTCGGCCCGCTCGCACGGGGTGCGCAGCGTCAACCTGTGGGCGTACACGAAGCAGTCGCTGCCGGAGAACAACGGCACGGCGTCCTGGCTGTGCGCCCGGGCGGAGACCTGGCGGGGCACGGCGGAGCGGGCGCAGGCGCAGTTCCTGGCGCCGGGCGCGGCGGTGGCCGCGCAGGCTGCGGGCGCGGAGGGCTCGCCCGCCTGCGGGGTGCGCGAGCCGCGGGTGCTGGCGGGCGTGCTGTGGAAGTCGCGGGCGGGCCAGTGGTACGTGCTGGCCGGCGGCAGCCCGCAGTTCGCCTCGCTGGCGGTGACGGGCGGGGCGAGCGGCTCGGCCCAGGGCAACCGGCTGGCGGTCAAGGTGCCGGCGGGTGCCCAGGTGGAGCTGTCGGGGACCCTGCCGGACGGCACCAAGGCGGGCGTCCTGCGCTGAGCAGAGCCGCAGCAGGACGTCCTACGCCGCGCCGCAACGGGGCGTCCCGCGCCGCAGCCGGACGTCGTGCACGGGGGTTTCCCTGGACCGTACCCCTCAGTACATTGACGCCATGTCTAATAGGCCCTCCGCCCCCGCCCCCGTGGCGTCGGAACACATAGCGCTCCAGGCTCGCAACGTGTCCTTCGGCTGGGAGGACACCCCGCTGCACTGGCTGCCCGGCGATCCGTTCACCACGCACACCATCAACGTGCTGCACCTGCTGCTGCCCGCGGGCGAGCGCTGGTTCGTCCACGTGTACAAGCAGGCGCTGCCGTACGTGCGGGACGAGCGGCTGCGCGAGGACGTGATCGGGTTCATCGGCCAGGAGGCCATGCACGCGGCGGCCCACGACGACGTCCTGCCGCACCTGAAGCGGCTCGGCCTGGACCCGACCCCGTACACCGCGCAGGTGGACTGGCTGTTCGAGAAGCTGCTGGGCGACCGGACCCTGCCGCCGGGGCGGGCGCGGGTGTGGTGGCTCAAGGAGCGGGTGGCCCTGATCGCGGCGATCGAGCACTACACCGCCTTCCTCGGCAACTGGGTGCTCAACGCCGACGAGCTGGACCGGCGGGGCGCCGACCCGATGATGCTGGACCTGCTGCGCTGGCACGGCGCGGAGGAGGTCGAGCACCGCTCGGTGGCCTTCGACCTGTTCCAGCACCTGGACGGCAGCTACCGGCGCCGGGCGCGCACCTGGGCGACCGCCTTCGCGGCACTGGTCTTCCTGTGGCAGCGGGGCGCGCGGTTCTTCATGGAGAACGACCCCACGCTGGTGGACGGGCGGGCAAGCTTCGGGCAGTTCGTCCGGGCGGGCCGGCAGGGCGTGCTGCCCTCGACCCCGGCCATGCTGCGGTCCATCCCCACCTACCTGTCCCGGAGTTACCACCCCTCGCAGGAGGGCTCGACGGAGCAGGCGGCCGCCTATCTCGCCTCCTCCCCCGGCGCCAACGGCGGTGTCCTGCCCGCGGACGGGGGCGGCAGGCGATGAGGAGGACCGTCACCGTCGCCGCGGCCGCCGGAGCCGCCTGGCTGGCCCGGCGGGCCCTGCGCCGCCGGATCCGCACCTCCCCGCTGTGGCCGCTGCCCGCCCTGGAGACCCCCGTCTCGGGCTGCTCCCCGCGCCGCACCCTGCGGGCGCTGGTGGTCTCCCGGACCGAGCCCGCCGAGGGCGTCGTGGAGTTGACCCTGGAGGCCGGGGACCTGCCGCCCTGGACCCCGGGCGCGCACGTCGACGTCGTCCTGCCGTCCGGGTCGACCCGGCAGTACTCGCTGTGCGGCGACCCCGCCCGGGCGGGTACGTACACGATCGCCGCCCGGCTGGTCGAGGACGGCCGCGGCGGCTCCCGCGAACTGCACGAGCAGGTGACCGAGGGCATGGAGCTGCGGCTGCGGCCGCCGCGCAACCGGTTCCCGCTGCAGCCCGCCCCGGCGTACGTGTTCGTCGCGGGCGGCATCGGCATCACCCCGCTGCTGCCGATGCTGCGCGCGGCCACGGCGGCGGGCGCCGACTGGACCCTGCTGTACGGCGGCCGGTCCCGGGCCTCGATGCCGTACCTGGCCGAACTGGCCGCGTACGGGGGCCGGGTGACGGTCGTGCCGCAGGACGAGGCCGGGCTGCCGGACCTGGCCGCCGCGCTCGCCCCGGCCGCCGCCCGACCGGGCACCCTGGTCTACTGCTGCGGCCCGGAGCCCCTGATGGCCGCCGTCACCGAGGCCGCGCCGGACCCGGCCGCGGTCCGGCTGGAACGCTTCGCCGCGACCGGGCCGCAGGCCGCCTCCCACGCGTTCACCCTCACCCTGCGGCGCACCGGTACGACGCTCACCGTGCCGGCCGGCAGCACCACCCTGGCGGCGGTCCGCGCGGAGCTGCCGGCCACCCCGTACTCGTGCGAGCAGGGGTTCTGCGGCACCTGCAAGCAGCGGGTGCTGGAGGGCGAGGTGGACCACCGCGACACCCTGCTGACGGACGCCGAACGCGCGGAGTCGATGCTGCTGTGCGTCTCCCGGGCCCAGGGCGGGCACCTGGTCCTGGACCTGTGACGGCGCCCCCCGGGGCCTGGCCCGGCGCCGGTCCGGGCCCGGGGGCGCGACGAGTAGGGTGTCGGCATGACGACCGGGGTGCGACGCAGGATGGGTGTCGAAGAGCGGCGCCAGCAGCTGATCGGCGTGGCGCTGGAGCTGTTCAGCCAGCGGTCGCCCGACGACGTGTCGATCGACGAGATCGCGGCCGCGGCCGGGATATCCCGGCCGCTGGTCTACCACTACTTCCCCGGCAAGCTCAGCCTGTACGAGGCCGCGCTGCGGCGGGCCGCCGACGAGTTGGCGGAGCTGTTCGTGGAGCCGCACGAAGGCCCGCTCGGGGCGCGGCTGTTGCGGGTGATGGGCCGGTTCTTCACGTTCGTGGACGAGCACGGGCCCGGTTTCTCCGCGCTGATGCGGGGCGGTCCGGCGCACGGTTCCAGCCGGACCAACGCCATGATCGACGAGGTGCGGCACGCCGCGTACCGGCAGATCCTGGCGCACCTGGGCGTCGAGGAGGCGCCGCCGGCCCGGCTGGAGCTGGTGGTGCGCTCGTGGGTGTCGCTGGCGGAGTCCACGGCCCTGCTGTGGCTGGAGGGCCGGCGGATCCCACGCGCCGAGCTGGAGTTGCAGCTGGTGCACGACCTCGCCGCGCTGGCCGCGGTGAGCGCCGCGTACGACGCGGAGATGGCGGGCATCCTGGTGCGGATGCTGGCCGACGAGCCCGCCGACGGGCCGTTCGGGGAGCTGGTGGCCCGGCTGGCGACGCTGGGGCCGGGGGCAGCACAGCCGGCTCGGTGACAATGTCCGGATGATCATTGACGACGGGATCGAGTTCCGGCGGGCCGGGGACGCGGACGCCGGGCTGCTGGAGCAGCTCTTCGACCGCACGGCGCGGTGGATGCTCGCGGGCGGCATCGACCAGTGGAAGCCCGGGGACAGGGACGCCGCGCACTTCAGGGCCCGGATGCGGGACGGCGAGGTCTGGCTGGCCGAGGACGCCGAGGGCCGGCTGTGCGGCGCGTACGAGCTGTGGTGGTCCGACGAGGAGGCCTGGGGCGTGCAGCCTCCGGTGGCCGGCTACGTGCACCGCCTGATGGTGGCCCGTGACGTCGCGCCCGCCGGGACCGGCCGGCTGCTGCTCGACCATGCCGAGCGGCGCATCGCCGGGACCGGCCGCGAACGGGCGCGACTGGACTGTGTGTCCACCAACCCCCGGTTGCTCGCGTACTACCAGGACGCGGGCTACCGGGTGGTCGGGGAGTTCCCCCACAAGGAGGCGAAGGACGGACGGGTCTACGGGGTGGTCCTGCTGGAGAAGCGGCTGGACCGGCTCATCGGCGGGTGAACACCCCCACGGTGCGGGCCGGGACGGTGAAGGTGCCGCTCGTCCGGTCGTACGTGGCCCGCCGGACCACGGGGTCGGCGCCGGTGGCCTGCACCGGGTGCAGCCGGTAGCCCTGGCCGGCCAGCGCCGGCACCCGCGGGGCCCGGTCGTCCGGGGTCGCGTTGAAGACGATCACCAGGTCGTCCAGGGTCATGGTGATCACCCCGGGGGTCTCCGTGGTGCCGGACAGCGGGAACGCCAGCCGGGCCTGGACCTCGGCCGCCGTCGGCAGGGCGAAGCCGGGTTCGGTGGTGCGGATGCGCAGCAGGTCGCGGTAGGCGGCCGAGGCCGCCCCGATCTCGGCGCAGCCCGGGGCGGGCCCGGTGAGCAGCGGTTTGGCGTACGGCCACTTGGCGCGGTTGTCGGCAGCGGGCGGCAGGCCCCGGCCGAAGCCGTTGCCGGTGCGGCAGTCCCAGTGGATGGCGTTGAACCAGTCGCCGCTGTCGAAGGAGTTGCGGTCCAGGGACTTCGAGCGCAGCAGGTCGGTGCCGGCCTGGGAGAGCGCGGGGCCCTGGGAGAGGGCCGCGGTGGCCATGGCGAGGACCTGCATGCGGGCCTTGTCGGACTCCGTGGTGCCGGGGGGCAGTTTGTAGGTCAGGGCGTCGTAGAGCGACTCGTTGTCGTGGGCGTCCACGTAGGCGAGGGCGTCGCCGGGGGCGGCCGCGTAGCCGGCGGGCCGGCCGTTGTAGTCGACCTGGGCGCCGGTGACCGTACGGCCGGTGGTGTCGGTGAAGCGGTATCCGGCCAGGTTGCCGCTCAGGCCCACCTTGATCAGGTCCTGGGCGTGGAGCAGGCGGGCCTTCTGCTGCTCGGGGCCGCCGTTGGCGGGTGAGCCGTTGGGGGCGGTGTACAGGCCGGTGGCGAAGCCCTGCACGCGCGGGTCCTCGTCGAAGGGGCCGCCGCCGCGGACGGCGTCGCGGGCCCGGTCGGAGAAGGTCGCGATGCCGGTGCCGGCCATGTTCTGCTGGGTGGCCTGGACGAACCGGGCGTCGTCGGCGACCTCGCCGAAGTTCCACCCCTCGCCGTAGAGGATGATCTTCTTCCCGTCGACGCCGTCCTTCTGCGGGGTGAGCGCGTCGAGGGCCTGGCGGACGGCCAGGATGTTGGCCTTGGGGTGGTGGCCCATCAGGTCGAAGCGGAAGCCGTCGACCTTGTACTGCTTGGCCCGGGTGACGACCGAGTCGACGACGAGGCGGCCCATCATGGCGTTCTCGGGGGCGGTGTTGGCGCAGCAGGTGGAGGTGGCGACGGTGCCGTCGGGCAGCAGCCGCTGGTAGTAGCCGGGCACGATGCGGTCGAGGACGGACTGCTCGGACTGGCCGGCGGCCACGGTGTGGTTGTAGACGACGTCCATGACGGTGCGCAGTCCGGCGCCGTTCAGGGACTGGACCATCCGGCGGAACTCGACCGTGCGGGCGGCGCCGTCCGGGTCGCCGGCGTAGGAGCCCTCGGGGACGGTGTAGTGCAGGGGGTCGTAGCCCCAGTTGAAGCCGTCCTTGGCGGCGGCGGCCGCGACACAGGCCTGCTGCTGCTCGGAGTCGGGGGCGTAGACCTTCAGGTCGCAGGCGGGTGCGGTGCGGTCCTCGGGGTCCTCGGGGACGGTGCCGAAGTCGAAGGCGGGCAGCAGGTGGACGTACGAGGTGCCGCTCGCGGCGAGCTCCCGCAGGTGCCGCATGCCGGCGGAGTCGGTGTCGGTGAAGGCCAGGTACTGGCCGGGGTGGCGGCTGGTGGGGTCCGCGATGGAGAAGTCGCGGATGTGCAGCTCCTGGATCTGGGCGGTGGTGAAGGGGACGGCCGCGGGCTTGCTCAGCTCGCGCCAGCCGGGCGGCTGGAGGGCCGGTGCGGCCAGGTCCACGGCGAGGCTGCGCCGGGAGTCGGTGGTCAGGGCGGTGGAGTACGGGTCGGTGACGAGGTTGGTCACCACCTGCTGGACGGCGGGCGCCCAGACGGTGACGGCGAACCGGTACGGTTTGCCGGCCCAGGCCCGGCCGCCGGTGGCGGACCAGACGCCGGTGGTGTCGTCGCGGCGCATGGGCAGGGTGCGGCCGTCGAGTTCGAGGGCGACCTGCTGGGCGGTCGGCGCCCAGACGGAGAGGGTCACCCGGTCCCGGGAGAAGACCGGGCCGAGGGCCGCACCGGTGGCGTACAGGTCGTCGAGGACGCCCGCGAGCTGGACCCCGGTGGCGGCCAGCACCGCGCCGGTGGCGGTACGGGCGCTCGCGACGAGCTGGCCGCGCAGGGCCTCGCGGACCCGGTCGCGGTCGCGGGGGTCGACGGTGAAGGCGCGGTGGCCGGCCAGGTGGGGGAACTTCCGCTTCTGCGCGTCGGTGAGCGCGGCGGGGGTGAGCCGTAGCCACTGGGCCCCGCCCTCCACGAGCCGGCCGTCGCGGACGGAGATCGCGCCGGCCCGGGACGCGAGGAGCTGGACCGAGGCGGCGGCCTCGGGGCCGTTCCAGGCGAGGGTGTCCCGGTCGAGCCACACGGCCTGGGCCTTGCCGAGGTCGAGGGCGGCGGCGGAGCCGGTGGGCTGCGGCAGCAGGGGCTGGTCCCGGCCGGCGAGCAGCCAGGCCTCGTGGCCGGTGGCCTTGAGGTCCAGGGACTGGTCGGCGGGCAGGTCCTTCTCGTCGCCCTTGTGCAGGATGTAGCTGAGCGAGGTGGCACCGGGTGCGAGCGGGACCTCGTAGACGGCGCCGTACGCGTCGAAGCGGGCGGGCGGCAGCGGCCGGGACCAGTCGGTGGGCTGTGCGGCGCCGGTCCAGACGTGCAGGCCCCAGCCGTCGTACGCGCCGTCGGTGCGCCGGTGGTGCAGGACGGCCTTGGTGGTGTCCTGCGGCGGGTGGGCCGGCCGTTCGGTGCGGACGGCCTCCTGGCCCTGCTCCAGCCAGATCTCGCCGGTGCGGGTCACGTCGAGGGTGCGGTCGGCGGCGACGTCCTTGGTGCCGTTCTTGTCGATGACCAGGTAGCCGATCGAGCCGGCGCCGGGCTTGAGCCGGACGTAGGCGAAGGCGCCGTAGGCGTCACGGCCGACGAAGTCGTGGCCGGCCGGCCACGGGGTGGCCTCGCCGTCCGCGAGGTCGCCCCAGGCGTAGAGCCGCCAGTCGGTGTAGTCGCCGTCGGGGCGGCGGTAGTGGACGACGGCGTAGTCGCGCCGGGTGGCGGTGGGCACCTCGACGGGCGGGAGCTGGCCGGCCGTGGAGGTGGCCAGGGCCGAGGCGGTGCGGCCGGCCCGGTCCACGACGACGGCCTTGTAGCGCAGCGCGGTGCCGGCCGGGGCGGTGAGGTGCTGCGTCACCCGGTACGGGGCGTGGTCGGCGGAGCCGAGCACCTGCCAGCGGCCGTTGCCCTGCTGGGCGGCGAACACGACCCGGTTGGTGCCGCCGCCGGTGACCTCGGCGGACAGCTCGACGGTGCCGGCGGCGCCGGCGGCGGGGGCCTTGAGGGTCAGGGCCGGAC
>NZ_RPRY01000185.1 GCF_003949795.1 Streptomyces sp. WAC06614 | reverse complement strand
CCCCGAAGCCGAGCCCACCCCGGCCGAAGCCAGGCAAGCACCGGCCACGGCCGAGCCAGACCGGCCAAGGCCGAGCCGCCACCGGCCAAGGCCGAGCCGGACCGGCCAAGGCCGAGCCACCGGCTACCGTCGCCGCTCCATCAGTTCGTCGTACACCGACAACACCTGCGCCACGGTGTCGTCCTCGGACGGCCAGGTGGCCGCCTGGACACGCCCCGCCCGGGCCAGGGCATCCCGCCGCCCCGGATCGGTGATCAGCCCGGTGACGGCGTCGGACAGCGCAGCCGGGTCCCCGTAGGGGACCAGGACGGCGGCGTCACCGACCAGCTCCGGCACCCCACCGACCTTGGTCGCGACCAACGCGACCCCCGCCCGCAACGCCTCCTGCGCGAGCAGCGACCGCGCCTCCCACCGGCTGGGCAGGACGGCCACGTCCGCCGCCGCCAGCAGGTCCAGCACGTCCGTACGCCGCCCCAGCAGCCGCACCGGCAGCGCCTCCGCCTCGATCCGCCGGGCCAGCGAGGCCCGGAGCGCGCCCTCCCCGGCGATCACCAGCAGCGGGGCGGGGTCCAGCGTCCGCCATTCCCGGGCGGCGTCCAGCAGCACCCCGTAGCCGCGGTGCGGCACCAGGCTGCCCACGGCGATGAGCAACGGCCGGTCCACCGCACCCAGTTCGGCCCGGACCTTGCCCGGGTCGGCCCCGCTCGACGAGACCCCGGCCAGCGGCACGGTCACCGGCGCCAGCCGGGCGTCCCTGGCCCCGCGCAGCCGGGCCAGGTCCACCTGGTCGGAGGAGGTCCCCAGGACCACGGCCGCCGCCCGGGCCACCCGCCGTTCCAGCACCCGGCCGAGCCGCGCCAGCGGCCCCGTGGCGTCGGGGCCGCCCCCGTGCCAGGTCACCACCAGGGGCACCCGGAACCCGCTCAGCGCCAGGGCCGCCCGCATTCCGGCCTGCACCCCGTGCGCGTGCACCACGTCCGCCCCGGCGCACGCCGCGCGCAGCGCGCTCACCGCCGCCGGGGTGAACTGCGCGCCCGCGCCCGTGAAGTCGTACTCCCCCTCCGCCTCGACCGGCGCGCACACCGTGACCCGTACGCCGCGCGCGGCGAGCCCGCCCGCCAGCGACCGCACGTGCGCGCTGCTGCCCGCGCCGCCGGAGCCCCCGAGGACCTGGACGGTACGCAGCGGCACCCGCCCGAACGGCGGGCCCGCGACCGGGACCGGTGTGCTGCTCACGGCCGGAGCTCCTGGGTGAGGGCGGCAGGGACGTCGCCCAGGATGCCAGCCCGTACGCGCGTTCCGGGACCATTCGGGTGCGGATCCCGCACGGGATGACCCCCCACGCCTCCACCTATCACCCACACGGATTACCTTCGCGTCACCTTGACGCCACCTCGGCGACGGACACCGGCAGACGCGCGGGGGCGGCCGGTGCCCTCCTGGCGCCGGCCGCCCCGCTCCGTCGTCCGTCGGCCCGACAGCCGTCGGTCCCGTCAGCCGTCCGCGCGCGCCGCCGCGAGCAGTTCCTCGGCGTGCGCCCGGGCCGTCTCGGAGTCCTCCTGGCCGGCCAGCATCCGCGACAGCTCACGGACCCGGGCCTCCCCCTCCAGGACGGTGACGCCACTGCGCGTCACCGACCCGTCGTTGGTCTTCTCCACCAGCAGCTGCCGGTCGGCGAACGCCGCCACCTGCGGCAGGTGCGTGACCACCACGACCTGCGCCGACCGGGCCAGTTTCGCCAGCCGCCGGCCGACCTCGACCGCCGCCTTGCCGCCGACACCGGCGTCGACCTCGTCGAACAGGTACGTCGGGACCGGGTCCGAGCCCGCGAAGACGACCTCCACCGCCAGCATCACCCGGGACAGCTCACCGCCCGACGCGCCCTTGGCGATCGGCCGGGGCGCGGCCCCCGGGTGCGGGGCGAGCAGCAGTTCCACCTCGTCCGCGCCGGTCGGCCCGTAGGCCACCGGCCGGCCACCGACCTCGACGCCCTCCCCGGAGGGGTCCTCGGTCTGCCGGATGTCGATCGTGACCCGGGCGTGCGGCATCGCCAGCGAGGCCAGCTCGGCGGTCACGGCCGCGGCGAACCGCTGCGCCGCCTCCGTCCGCGCGTCCGTCAGCGCCTGGGCCAGCCCGGACAGTTCCGCGCGCAGCGCGTCGCGTTCCGCGGTCAGCTCGGTGATCCGCTCGTCGTCGCCGTCCAGCTCCAGCAGCCGGGCGGCGCCCGTCTCGGCCCACCGCAGCACGGCGTCGATCCCGTCCTCGGCGGAGCCGTACTTGCGCACCAGGTGGGTCAGCGCGGCCCGCCGCTCCTCCACGGCGGCCAGCCGCAGCGGGTCGGCGTCGAGGTCGTCGGCGTAGCCGGCCAGCTCCCCGGCCACGTCCGCCAGCAGGATGCCCAGCTCCCCGATCCGCTCGGCGAGCGAGGCCAGCGCCGGGTCGTGCGACCGTACGGCCTCCAGTGCCCGGTGCGCGCCCGCGACCAGGGTGGTGGCGTCGACGCCCTCGGGGTCCTCGGGATCGCCCGCGAGCGCGCCGTGCGCGAGCTGCGCGGCGCCCGCCAGCGACTCGGCGTGGCCGAGCCGCTCGGCCTCGGCGGCCAGCTCCGCGTCCTCGCCGGGCCGCGGCTCCACGGCCGCGATCTCGTCCAGCCCGAAGCGCAGCAGGTCCGCCTCCTGGGCCCGTTCCCGGGCCCGGGTGGTGATCTCCTCCAGCTCGGCCGCGACCGTCCGCAGCCGCCGGTAGGCGGCCCCGTACTTCTCCAGCGGGACCGCGACCGCGTCCCCGGCGTAGCGGTCCAGGGCCTGCCGCTGCCGGGCGGGCCGCAGCAGGCCCTGCTGGTCGGTCTGGCCGTGGACGGCCACCAGGTCGTCGGCGAGTTCCCCGAGCAGCCCGACGGGCACCGAGCGTCCGCCGACGTGGGCGCGCGAGCGCCCCTCGGCGGACACGGTGCGGCTGATCAGCAGCGCGCCGTCGTCCAGCTCGGCCCCGGCCTCCTCGGCCCGCACGGCGGCGGGCGCGTCGGGCCGCATCACGATCCGGCCCTCGACGACCGCCGCCTTGGACCCGATCCGCACCAGCGCCGGGTCGGCCCGGCCGCCGAGCAGCAGCCCGAGGCTGGTGACGACCATCGTCTTGCCCGCGCCGGTCTCGCCGGTCACCGCGGTGAATCCGGGCGACAGCTCGACCACCGCGTCGTCGATGACGCCCAGCGACCGTATCCGCATCTCCTCAAGCACGCAGAAGACCATACAGAGGTTTGGCACATCACAGGTGACCTCGCCCCCTCCCCCGCTGGTCGGCCGCCCCCGCCGTCACCCTGACGGGGCAGGAACGACCGGCGGGCGCGGCAGGCGGCGGCAGGCGCGAGACGGGGTCCGGCAGGCGCGAGACGGGCTGCGGCAGGTCAGTGCGGGGCGCCGCGCCAGCCAGGTCAGTGCGGGGCGCCGCGCCAGCCGGACACGGGCAGCGCGAACTTCGCCACCAGCCGGTCCGTGAACACCGCGTGGTGCAGCCGCGCCAGCCGCACCGGCACGCTACCCCGGCGCACCTCCACCCGGGCGCTCGGCGGCAGCTCCACCGTGCGCCGCCCGTCGCACCACAGCACCCCGTGCGGGGTCCCGGTCTGCACCTCGACGGCCAGCACCGAGTCCGGCGAGGTGACCAGCGGCTTCGCGAACAGCGCGTGCGCGCTGATCGGCACCATCAGCAGCGCCTCGACCTCGGGCCAGACCACCGGCCCGCCCGCGGAGAACGCGTACGCCGTCGAGCCGGTCGGTGTCGCGCAGACGATCCCGTCGCAGCCGAAGCCGGTGACCGGCCGGCCGTCGATCTCCAGGATGACCTCGAGCATCCGCTCGGGGGACACCTTCTGCACGGCCGCCTCGTTCAGCGCCCAGTCCCGGTGGACCACGTCGCCGTTGGTGCGGACGACCACGTCGAGGGTCATCCGCTCCTCGACCTCGTAGTCGCGGGTCACGACCCGGTCCACGACCTTGTCCAGATCGTCCCGCTCGGCCTCCGCGAGGAAGCCCACCCGGCCCAGGTTCACCCCCAGCATCGGCACCCCCGAGCCGCGCGCGAACTCGGCGCCGCGCAGCAGGGTGCCGTCGCCGCCGAGCACGATCAGCAGCTCACAGCCGTCGAGCACCCCGGGCGTGGTCTCCGTGACCAGCTCCACCTCGGGCGGCAGCGGCAGGTCCGCCGCCTCGTGCGCCAGCACCCGTACGCCCAGTCCGCAGCGCAGCAGACCCTGGACGACCAGCTCGGCGCTGCGGATGGCCGCCGGCCGTCCCGTGTGCGCGAGCAGGAAAACGGTCCGCCCGGTCGCGGAACCCCCTGTTGAACTTGTCACCGCGGCCCCTCCGCCACTGCACGGTCAACATCCGCCGGGTCGAGGGCCGGTGCCCCCGCCCGGAGCCACAGAAAGTACTCGACGTTGCCCGACGGACCGGGCAACGGACTCGCGGTCACCCCGAGCACGCCCAGCCCCAGCTCCCCCGCCTGCCGGGCCACCTCGCGCACCGCCTCCGCCCGCAGCTCGGGGCTGCGGACCACGCCGCCGCTGCCCAGGCGCTCCTTGCCCACCTCGAACTGCGGCTTCACCATCAGCACCAGGTCCGCGTCGGGCGCCGTGCACCGCACCAGGGCGGGCAGCACCAGCCCGATGGAGATGAACGACAGGTCACCGACGACGAGGTCGACCGGTACGTCGTCGATCTGCTCCAGGGTCAGCTCGCGCACGTTCGTGCGGTCCTTGACGGTGACCCGCTCGTCGCTCTGCAACGACCAGGCAAGCTGCCCGTAGCCGACGTCCACGGCCACCACGTGCGCCACGCCCGCCCGCAGCAGGACGTCGGTGAACCCGCCCGTGGAGGCCCCCGCGTCCAGCGCCCGGCGCCCTTCGACGCGCAGGCCCAACGGGGTGAAGGCGGCCAGTGCGCCGGCCAGCTTGTGCCCGCCGCGCGAGACGTAGTCGGGGTCGGTCTCGTCCTTGAGCACCACCACGGCGGCACTGGTCTCGACCTGGGTGGCCGCCTTGGTCGCGGTGGTCCCGCCGACGGTGACCCGGCCGGCGGCGATCAGCTGGCCCGCGTGCTCCCGCGAGCGCGCCAGCTTGCGGCGGACCAGTTCGGCGTCCAGGCGGCGGCGTGCCACTCCTGCCACGTTCGGTTCAGCTCCTGTTGTCGTACGGACGAGGGGCGGGGGCGGCGTCCAGCGCGGTCAGCGCGTCACGCAGTCCCCGGTGGACATCCTCGTACACCTCGATGTGTACGTCCGCCGGGAGGTGGTCGGCGTCGGCCAGCCGCTCCAGCAGCGCGTCCACCTCACCGTGCCCGGTGGCGGTCCGTACGACGCCCAGCGGGACCGGGCCGGCGGGCGCGTCGGCGGCCCCGTCGTCCACGGGGGCCGGGTTCACTTCGTCGGTCATGCCCCGACGCTACCCCGTAGGACTGCGGTACGGTCGTGATCACGATGGCGACCACCCAGGAGTGCCGTGCGGCGCTCGACAAGCTTTCCGACAATCTGGCCCGGGCCGACGGCGACGTCCGCGGTGCGGCCTCGCTCGACCGATCCTTGAGCTGCCACATCACCGACCTCGACCAGACCTTCACCGGCCGGCTGGAGGGCGGCCGGATCCGGGTGGACGGGGTGGCCCCCGGGCCGCCCGTCACCAAGGCCCAGATCCGGCTGGCGATGACCGGTGACGACCTGGTGGCGATGGTCGACGGCGAGCTGAACTTCGCCAAGGCCTGGGCCGCCGGCCGGGTCCGCCTGGAGGCGGGCTTCCGCGACCTGCTGCGCCTGCGCTCCCTGCTCTGAGGCGGACGACGGCCCGTACGCCGGCGACGGCCCGTACGCCGGCGACGGCCCGTACGCCGGCGACGGCCCGTACGCCGGCGACGGCCCGTACGGCCCCGCCGCCCCGGCGACAGGCCCGTACGGCGGGCCCGTACGGCCCCGCTCAGACCGCGGCGGCGGCCCTCGCCCGGGCCTGCCGGGTCGCCGGGACCACCAGCGGGGTGCCGGTCTCGGGGTCGTCGATGATCTGGCACTTCAGCCCGAACACCCGCTCCACCAGCTCGGCGGTGACCACCTCGGCCGGCGGGCCCTCGGCCACCACCTTCCCGCCGCGCATCGCGATCAGATGGGTGGCGTAGCGGGCCGCGTGGTTGAGGTCGTGCAGGACGGCGACCAGCGTGCGGCCCTGCTCCTCGTGCAGCTCGGCGCACAGGTCCAGGACGTCGAGCTGGTGCTGGATGTCCAGGTAGGTGGTGGGCTCGTCGAGCAGCAGCAGGGGGGTCTGCTGGGCCAGGGCCATCGCGATCCACACGCGCTGGCGCTGGCCGCCCGACAGTTCGTCCACGGCCCGGTCGGCGAGCTCGGCGACCCCGGTGGAGGCCATCGACTCCGCGACCACCCGCTCGTCCTCGGCCGACCACTGCCGCAGCAGCCCCTGGTGCGGGTAGCGGCCACGGGCGACCAGGTCGGCGACGGTGATGCCGTCCGGCGCCGTCGAGGACTGCGGCAGCAGACCGAGGGTCCGGGCCACCTGCTTGGCCGGCAGCGAGCCGATCGCCTGCCCGTCCAGCAGGACCTGCCCCGCGGCCGGCTTCAGCATCCGCGACAGGGCCCGCAGCAGCGTGGACTTGCCGCACGCGTTGGGACCGACGATCACCGTGAACGAGTGGTCGGGGATCTCCACCGACAGGTCCTCGGCGATGACCCGCTGCTCGTAGGCGAGGGTCACGTTCTGGGCGGTCAGCCGCTGCACGGGGGTACTCCTTGGGTTCATATGCGTCCTGCCTTGCGCTCGGTGACGAGCAGCCACAGCAGATAGACACCGCCGACCAGCCCGGTCACCACACCGACCGGCAGCTGGTCCGAGCCGAACGCCCGCTGCGAGGCCCAGTCGGACACCAGCAGCAGGACGGCGCCCATCAGCGCGGCGGAGACCAGGTTCGACCCGGGCGAGCGGGTCAGGCGCCGGGCGAGCTGGGGCGCGGCCAGGGCGACGAAGGTGATCGGGCCGGCCGCCGCGGCGGCGGCCGTGGTGAGCAGGATCGCGGCCGCCATCAGCAGGAAGCGGGTGCGCTCGACCCGCACCCCGAGGGCGTACGCGGCGTCGTCGCCCATCTCCATCATCCGCAGGGCCCGGCCCTGGGAGAGGACCAGCGGGAACAGCACCGCGCAGGTCGCCAGCAGCGGCCACACCTGGGCCCAGTCCCGCCCGGCGAGGGAGCCGGTGAGCCAGACCATGGCCCGGGTGGCGTCGACCACCTGCGCCTTGGTCAGCAGGTACTGGATGACCGCGACCAGGACGGCGGAGGCGCCGATGCCGACGAGGACCAGCCGGTAGCCGTGGATGCCCTTCCTGTACGCCAGCAGGTAGATGACCAGGCCGGTCAGCAGCCCGCCCAGGACCGCACCGGCGGCGACCTCGTTGGCGTCGCCCTTGAGCAGGATGATCACCCCGAGCGCGCCCACGGCCGCGCCGTAGTGGAAGCCGAGCAGGTCCGGGGAGCCGAGGGGGTTGCGGGAGACGGCCTGGAAGATCCCGCCGGACATGCCGAGGGCCGCGCCGACGAGCAGGGCGACGAGCACCCGCGGCAGCCGCAGGTCGTTGACGATGAAGTCGGCCGCCGGGGTCCCGTTGCCCAGCAGGGTCTGCACGACGTCCCAGGGGGCGATCTCGAAGTCGCCGGTGCCGATCAGCACCACCGCCGCCACCAGCGCGGCCGCGGTCAGCAGCAGCCCGGCGGTCAGGGCGCGCGGCTCCACCCGCAGGGAGGTCCCCGCGGGCCCGCGCAGCACCCGGGTGACGGGCCGGGCGGCGCGGCCGGTACGGCCGGCCGGCCCGGGGCGGCCGGGCTGCCCGGTCGCGGACTTGGCAGTGACGGTCACAGCTGAGCCATCCTCTTGCGACGCACCAGAACGATGAAGACGGGGCCGCCGATCAGCGCGGTGACGATGCCGACCTGGAGCTCGGCGGGCCGGGTGACGACCCGGCCGAGGACGTCCGCGCCCAGCAGCAGCACCGGCGACAGGACGGCCGAGTAGGCCAGCACCCAGCGCAGGTCGGGACCGGTGAACACCCGCACCAGGTGGGGAACCATCAGACCGACGAAGACGATCGGGCCGCAGGCGGCGGTGGCCGACCCGCACAGCAGGGTGACGGCCACCATGGCGGTGATCCGGGTCCGGGTCAGGTTCGCGCCCAGCGCCCGCGCGGTGTCGTCGCCCATCGCCATGGCGTTGAGCGGCCGGCCCAGCAGCAGCGCGAGCACCGCGCCGACCACGAAGAACGGCGCCACCTGGGCGGCGGTGTCCAGGTTGGCCGAGGCCAGCGAACCGACCGTCCAGAAGCGCAGCTTGTCCAGCGCCTTGCTGTCCATGAGCTGGACCGCGTTGACGTAACTGACCAGCGCGAAGGAGGCGGCCGTACCGGCCAGTGCGAGCCGGACGGGTGTGGCGCCGCGGCTGCCGCCGAGGACGTAGACGACCACGGAGACCAGCGCGGCGCCCGCGAACGCGTACCAGACGTACTCGGTGAGCGAGGACGCGCCCAGGAAGCTGATGGCCGAGACCACGGCCGCCGCGGCGCCGGCGTTGACGCCGAGGACGCCGGGCTCGGCCAGCGGGTTGCGGGTCAGGGCCTGCATGACCGCGCCCGACAGGCCGAGCGCGGCCCCCACCATCAGCCCGAGCAGGGTGCGCGGCACCCGCAGGTCGCGCACGACCACGTCCGAGGGGGTGCCCGAGTAGGCGAACAGGCCGTGCCAGACCTGGTCGAGCGGCATCTGCTTGGCGCCCACGGCGACGGACGCCACCGCGAGCACCACCAGCACGCCGAGGGCGGCCAGCAGTCCCGCGGTGCGCGCGGCGTTCCGCGGGCGAGGGGCGGCGGCGGACGCCGCGCTCTGGGAGGGAGGACTCTCGACCAACACGCAGGTTAGGTTAGCCTACCCTCCGCCCACCTTGATCTCCCGGAGCCGCCCGAGCCCGCCGGGCCTGTCATCCGGACCAGGCCGAGCACGCCGGGCCGGCTGGGCCGGCCGGCCGGCTCGGCGGGCCGACCGAGCCGGCCCGCACCGGGCGAGCCGGCCCGCACCCGGCAAGGCTGGCTCACAGCCCCAGCCGCGCCAGCGCCTTCCCCGCGTCCAGCGTGCAGGTCCCGTCCCCCGCCACCGTCCAGGCCGCCGCACACAGCACCCGCAGCCCGTCCAGCACGTCCCCGTCACCCTCCCCGGTCAGCACCAGCTCCCCCGGCGCGACCGACGCCGTCCACCCGCCGCAGCGGAACACCCCGGCCTCCGCCCCGGCCGTCACCGCCGGCTGCCCGGTCAGCATGCCCCGCAGGTCCCGGTCCACGTACGTCGGCCGGTGCCGCGGCTCGGCCCGCAGCAGCTGCGCCGCGTCCGTCACCCCGGTCAGCACCAGCAGCGAGTCCACTTCACCGTTGAACGCGCCCTCGATGTCGGTGTCCAGCCGGTCCCCCACCACCAGCGGCCGCCGCGCCCCGGTCCGCAGGATCGTCTCGCGGTGCATCGGCGGCAGCGGCTTGCCCGCCACCTGCGGCTCGGCGCCCGTCGCGATCCGTACGACCTCCACCGCGGCCCCGTTGCCCGGCGCGATCCCGCGCGCGCTGGGGATCGTCAGATCGGTGTTGGACACGAACCACGGCAGCCCGCGCGCGATCGCGTAACTGGCCTCCGCGAACCGGCTCCACGGCAGCTCCGGACCGCCGTACCCCTGCACCACCGCCGCCAGGTCCGGCTCGTCCGCCGAGTCCACCGGCACCAGCCCGCGCTCGCGCAGCGCCACCCGCAGCCCCTCGCCACCGATCACCAGCACCTTCGCGCCCGCCGGCAGCTGCTCGGCCATCAGCCGGGCCACGGCCTGCGCCGAGGTGATCACCTCACCGGCGACGGTCGGGATCCCCAGCTCGGTCAGGTGCTCCGCCACCGCGTCCGGTGTGCGCAGCGCGTTGTTGGTGACGTACGCCAGGTGCATCCCGTCGGCCCGGGCCGCCCCCAGCGACTCCACCGCGTACCGGATCGCCTGCCCGCCCGCGTACACCACTCCGTCGAGATCCAGCAGGGCGGTGTCGTACGCCCGGTGCAGGCTCTGCTCGCTCCCGGAGGGCCTGGTCCTGCTCTGCCGACTCATCCTGTCCGCTCCTTCGATGATCTTGACAGATCTGTCTCCCCCGATCATCCCGCATGGCGAGACGCACCTTACGATGCAGCAATGACCACACCTGGCACCGAGGACCACGGACTGCGCCTGATCCCCTTCCACGGACTGCGCTACGTCCCCGAACGCGTCGGCAGCCTCGCCGCCGTGACCTCGCCGCCCTACGACGTGGTCGTGCGCCCCGACGGACTCAACCACCTGGAGTCCGCCGACCCCCACAACATCGTCCGACTGATCCTCCCCCAGGCCGACACCCCCGGAGCCCGGGGCGAGCAGGCCGCCCGGACCCTGCGCGACTGGGTCGACGAGGGCGTCCTGCACACCGACCCCGCACCCGCCCTCTACGTCTACGAACAGCGCAAGGGCGACCTCCTCCAGCGCGGCGTCGTCGGCGCCCTCGCCCTGTCGCCCGCCGACGCCGGCATCGTCCTGCCGCACGAGGACGTCATGCCCGAGGTCGTCGCCGACCGGGCCGACCTGATGCGTGCCACCGGCGCCAACCTCGAACCCCTGCTGCTGACCTACGTCGGCGACGCCCCCGACGACGGCCCGGCCACCGGCACCGCCGCCCTCGTGGAGACCACCGCCGCGCGCACCCCGCTGCTGTCCACCACCACCGAGGACGGGGTCTGCCACCGCCTGTGGGCCGTCACCGACCCCGCCGAACTGGCCGTGGTCACGGCCGATCTCAGCCATCGTCAGGCCCTGATCGCCGACGGCCACCACCGCTGGGCCACGTACCTGCGGCTCCAGCAGGAACGCCAGGGCCCCACCGCCTGGGACTACGGCCTCGTCCTGCTCGTGGACACCCTCCGCTACCCGCTCCAGGTCCGTGCCATCCACCGGATGCTGCGCCGGCTCCCCGTCGCCGACGCCCTGGCCGCCCTCGACGGCCGGTTCCGCGTCCGTACGGTCGACGGCCCGCTCCCGGCCGCCCTGGCCGCCCTCGGCGACGCCGCGGCCGAGGGCAACGCCTTCCTGCTCACCGGTGACGGCCGCTTCCACCTGGTCACCGACCCCGACCCGGAGCTGATCGACCGCACCGTCCGGCACGACCGCCCCGAGGCCTGGCGCCGCCTGGACGCGACCGTGCTGCACGCGACCCTGCTGGAGGAGCTCTGGCAGGTCCCGGACACCCCCGAGCACATCGCGTACATCCACGACACCGAGGCCACCATCGCCATGGCCGAGCGGCACGGCGGCACCGCCGTCCTGCTGCACCCCGTCCGCGAGGAGGTCGTCCGCGACCTGGCCCGCCAGGGCGTCACCATGCCCCGCAAGTCCACCTCGTTCGGCCCGAAGCCGGCGACGGGCCTGGTCCTGCGCACCGTGGACTGAGCCGGGCGGCGCGTGCAGCGCAACGCAGAAGGGCGGCACCCCGTGGGGTAACGCCCTTCCGCATGCTGTGCGTGCTCCCGCTACTTGCGGTCGCCGCCCTTGTCGGCGCCCTTGTCGGCGTCGGCGTCCGCGTCCGCCTCGGAACCGTCGAGGGGCTCGTACTCCTCGTCGTCCTCGTCGTAGTACTCGGTCACGTCGCCGGCGGCCTCCGCCCGGGCCACCTCGGCCGGGTCCTGGTCGTCGTCCTCGTCGTCCTCGTCGTCGAACGCGTCCTCGTCGACGGAGCCACGGTCGCCGGCGGCGTCCTGGGCCTCGTCCTCGGAGTGCATCGCGTCCACGAACTCCACGCCGTCCATCGCGGCCAGCCGGTCCGAGGCGTCCGTGGCCCCGTCCTTGTCCGCCTCGGCGGTCTTGGCGAACCAGTCGCGCGCCTCGTCCTCACGACCGGCGGCCAGCAGCGCGTCGGCGTAGGCGTAGCGCAGCCGGGCGGTCCACGGCTGGACGGAGCTGGAGGCCAGCTCCGGGCTCTGCAGGGTCACGATGGCGGCGTCGAGCTGCCCCATGTCCCGACGGGCCCCGGCGGCCACGAGCCGCATCTCGACCTGGCCGGCCTTGTCCAGCTTCTGCACCTCGGGCTCACCGGCCATGGCCAGCGCCCGCTCCGGACGGCCGAGACCGCGCTCGCAGTCGGCCATGACGGGCCACAGGTCGACCGAACCGGTCATCCGGCGCGCGGCACGGAACTCCGCCAGCGCCTCGCTGTACTTCTGGCTGGCGTACGCGGCGAAGCCGGCGGCCTCGCGGACGGCGGCGACGCGGGAGGCCAGCCGCAGGGCGATGCGCGAGTACGCGTACGCCTGCTCGGGGTCCTCGTCGATGAGCCGCGCGACCATGACCAGGTTCCGGGAGACCTCCTCGGCCAGCCCCTTGGGCAGGCTCATGAGCTCCTGGCGCACGTCCGCGTCGATCTCGTCACCGGTGACGTCCTCGTCGATCGGCAGCCGCTTGACCGGCTCGCGGTCGCCACGGTCCCGGAAGTCCCGGTCCCGCTCGTCCCGGCCCCGGTACCCGCCACGGTCGTCACGGCCCCCGCGGTACCCCCCACGGTCGCCCCGGTCACCGCGGTCGTCACGACGGAAGGACGGACGGTCGCCACCCCGGTCGTCACGACGGAAGCCGCCGCGGTCGCCGCCGCGGTCGTCGCGACGGGGGTAGCTCGGACGGTCCCCGCGGTCGTCGCGGCGCGGGTAGCTGGGGCGGTCGCCCCGGTCACCGCGGTCGTCACGACGGAAGGACGGACGGTCGCCACCCCGGTCGTCACGACGGTAGCCACCGCGGTCGTCATCACGGCGCGGGTAGCTGGGACGGTCACCCCGGTCGTCGCGGCGCGGGTAGCTCGGACGGTCCCCGCGGTCGTCACGACGGGGGTAGCTGGGGCGGTCGCCCCGGTCACCGCGGTCGTCACGACGGAAGGACGGACGGTCGCCACCCCGGTCGTCACGACGGTAGCCGCCACGGTCGTCATCACGACGGGGGTAGCTCGGACGGTCCCCGCGGTCGTCGCGGCGCGGGTAGCTGGGGCGGTCGCCCCGGTCACCGCGGTCGTCACGACGGAAGGACGGACGGTCGCCACCCCGGTCGTCACGACGGTAGCCACCGCGGTCGTCATCACGACGGGGGTAGCTCGGACGGTCCCCGCGGTCGTCACGACGGGGGTAGCTCGGACGGTCCCCACCCCGGTCGTCGCGGCGGAAGCCACCACGGTCGCCGCCGCGGTCGTCGCGACGCGGGTAGCTGGGACGCTCGCCGCGGTCGTCGCGACGGAAGGACGGACGGTCCCCGCCGCGGTCGTCACGACGGAAGGACGGACGGTCGCCACCACGGTCGTCGCGGCGGTAGCCGCCACGGTCGTCGTCACGGCGCGGGTAGCTGGGGCGGTCGCCCCGGTCACCGCGGTCGTCACGACGGGGGTAACTCGGGCGGTCGCCACCACGGTCGTCGCGGCGGTAGCCACCGCGGTCGTCGTCACGGCGCGGGTAGCTCGGACGGTCACCCCGGTCGTCACGACGGGGATAGCTCGGGCGGTCGCCGCCCCGGTCGTCGCGGCGGTAGCCGCCGCCACCGGCCGGCCGGCCGCCGCGGTCGTCGCGACGGTAGCCGCCGCGGTCGTCACGGCCCCCGCGGTAGCCGCCCCTGTCACCACCGTCGTTGCGACGGGGCTCGCGCTCCGGACGATCGTCGGGAGAGTTGGACATGGGTGTGACTCCTGTCTTCGGGGTACCGCTAGTCATTCTCGCGCAACCAGCCCATGGCCGCGCTTCGGCGTAAAGAGGTGCAATACAAAAAGGACCCTTGGTCCTCAGCGTGAACGCTGAGGACCAAGGGTCCTTTGAAAGATTGTTCGGCGGCGTCCTACTCTCCCACAGGGTCCCCCCTGCAGTACCATCGGCGCTGAAAGGCTTAGCTTCCGGGTTCGGAATGTAACCGGGCGTTTCCCTAACGCTATGACCACCGAAACCCTATCGGTTTCGAGCGAACAAGCACACTCTGTAGTTATGTTCTAGCTCTAGAAACCAGCAACTGTTCGTTGCTTCAGAACTAACACAGTGGACGCGAGCAACTGAGGACAAGCCCTCGGCCTATTAGTACCAGTCAGCTTCACCCATTACTAGGCTTCCACATCTGGCCTATCAACCCAGTCGTCTACTGGGAGCCTT
>NZ_RPRY01000184.1 GCF_003949795.1 Streptomyces sp. WAC06614 | reverse complement strand
CCGTTATAAGGGGAGTGGAATTTGTCACCAGCATGGTTTGCGGACGAACGGGGCGGATAAGGTGAGCGGTCCGGTCGCAATTCGTAATGGCCGGTGCGGGGGTTGAGCACCCACTGGTCTGCGGGGTCGATCTCTTCTGCTCGCCCACGGCTGTGCGCGTCCACGATTGCGTATGTCCTCCGTCGGTGCCTCGCGCGACGCCTCCCCCTCGGCTGCACGCTCAACGATCCGGCTGCTGGTGCACGGCTTTCGGCCTGCCGGGCACCGGACCGCTCACCTTATCCGCCCCGTTCGTCCGCAAACCATGCTGGTGACAAATTCCACTCCCCTTATAACGGGGCAAAACCGCCATCACACCCGGTTCGGGCTCCGGCTTTTGGGATTGCTTTACCGGCAGGTAGCGGTCCCGGCGGTGGTCCCCGTGAAGGTAGGGACGGGACTGGCCGGGGGAGTGGTTCCGTTTTCCCGCCCGTGGTCCTGGTCACCCGGCTCCTGGGAGCGTCCGCCCGGGGTCCGCTGCGCCACGGCGGGAGCCTGCGGCCGGGCCGGGACGACCGTGATCGGCTGGTCCAGGCGCAGTTGCCGGAACAGCTGCTCCGCTTCCGGTTCGAGGAGCTCGTCCCGGTTGGGATTGCCCGCGTACGGCTTGCGCGGCACCGTCAGGAACCGGATCTGGTCGGTCGGTATGTCCCGTGTGGTCCGCACCAGTTCGTACAGCGCCCGCAGCGACGCCAGCTCCGGGTCGGTGGCGATCGACGAGGTCGCCGCGTCCAGCAGCGGGTACAGCCGGGCCGGGTTGAGCAGCACCCCGTTGCTCTGGACCTTCTTCACCAGCGAGGCGAGGAACTGCTGCTGGCGCTCCATGCGTTCGGTGTCGCTGCCGTTGCCCAGGCTGTAGCGGGCCCGTACGAACCCCAGGGCCTGCTCGCCCTGGAGGGTCTGCCGGCCCGCGGGCAGCCGCAGCTTGGCCTCGGCGTCGTTCATGGGCGACTTCAGGCAGACCTCCACCCCGCCGACGGCGTCCACCATCTTCTTGAAGCCCCGGAAGTCCATCACCATGTGGTGGTCGATCCGGACCCCGGTCAGCGCCTCGACCGTACGGATCGTGCAGGCCGCCCCGCCCCACTGGAACGCCCAGTTGAACTGCCCGAACCGCTCCCCGGTCCGGGTGCCGTCGGCCCCCAGGCAGGGCGGGATCCGCGTCATCAGGTCCCGCGGCAGCGAGACCGCCGTCGCACTGCGCCGGTCCGCCGGCAGGTGGAGGAGGATCGTGGTGTCCGACCGCTGCGTGCCCTGGTCCTGGCCGTAGCGGGCGTTCTCCCTGCCCGAGCGCGAGTCCGAGCCGATCACCAGGATGTTCTGCGCCCCGCTGATCAGGTGCAGCGGGCGCTCCCGCTCGTAGCGCTCCAGCTCGGCCGCCGCGGAGGTGTCCTCGCGGATGTTGCCGTCGAGCTTCCGGTAGATCCACCAGCCGGTGGCCGCGCCCGCCAGGACCAGCAGCGCCATGCCCAGGCCGATCCAGCGCAGCAGCCTGCGCCGGCGGCCCCGGGAAGGCTTCGGTCCGCCTCCGGCCGCCCCGGTCCCGCCGGGTATGCCCGCGCTCTCGGTCACGTCCGCGTCCGTCCCTCGACCTCGCTCGACCTCGCTCGCCGATCCGGCCCGCTCACTCCTCGGGACTCGTCCCTGTGGGGCGCGATCCCCTCCGCCGATCCTGACCCCGGACCGGCGCGGAGGCCCGGGGTGAGGGGTCCTGCTAGGCCGTGCGGGTGACGGAGCCGGGCACGGGCCAGGCACCACAAGGCCGCCGGGCCGGCGCCCGCCGGCCGGGCCGGGCCGGCAGGTCCAGGGCGCCACCTGGCCCGGCCCGGCCTGGCCCGGCCCCGCGCGGCTCGGGCTGGCCTGGCCCGGCTCGGCCCGGCCTGGCCCGGCTCGGGCTGGCTCGGCTCGGCCTGGCCTGGCCCGGCTCGGGCTGGCTCGGCTCGGCCTGGCCTGGCCCGGCTCGGCTCGGCCTGGCCCGGCTCGGCCTGGCCTGGCTCGGCTCGGCTGGCTCGGCTCGGCCTGGCTCGGCTCGGCCCGGCTCGGCTCGGCTCGGCCCGGCCTGGCCCGGCTCGGGCTGGCTCGGCTCGGCTCGGCCTGGCCTGGCCTGGCCTAGCCTGGCCCGGCTCGGCCTGGCTCGGCCTGGCTCGGCTCGGCTCGGCCTGGCCCGGCCCGGCTCGGCCCGGCCCGTTCCCGCCTAGGGCAGGGTCCGGGTGACGCGCTCGCTCTCCACCCGCTGGGCCAGCCCCTCGGCCGACAGCTGTTCCAGGTGGCGGCACAGCACCACCGAGCCGCCCGTGGCCAGCGGCCCGAAGAGCCCCGCGGACAGGCCGTCCCAGGTGGCGTAGCCCTGCCCCGACAGCACCCGCTCGCCCGGCCCCAGGCCCAGTCGTGCCGCGTCCGCGCGGGCCCGCTCGACCAGCCCGGCGTACGACAGGGCCACGTCCCCCACCACCAGGCCGGGACCCTCGGGGTCCACCGGCACGAACGGCGCGAAGCGGTCGCCCTGCGAGGGCACCTCCACCGCGTAGTCGGCGAAGCCGGCCGGCGGCTGCGGGAAGCGGCCGCCCAGCGGCCGCAGCGCGAGCGCCATCCGCTCGCCCGAACAGGCCCGCGCCGCGTCCAGCGTGTCGGGCCCGCTGACCACGAGGTCGGCGTCGGCCGGGTCCCCGCCGATCTCCACGACGACACCCACGGAGGCGGCGGCCAGCAGCCACACCGCGCTCTGCCAGTGCGCCGGCAGCAGCAGGGCCAGCCGGTCGCCGGGGCCGGCGGCCAGGTCGCCCTGGAGGAGGTTGGCGGTCTTGGCCACCCAATTGGCGAAGGTGGCGACGGACAATTCGACGCGCTCGCCCGTCGCGTCGTCGTAGAAGGTCACGAGCGGACGGCCCGGATCAGCGGCGAGCGCGGATCGCAGCAGGTCGGCAGGGGTGCGGTCAGTGGCGTTCACCCGGCCCAGCGTACGCTGGGCCCTCCCGCGCCCGTCCCCCGTCCGGGCGCCGGCCCGTCGCCCGGACGGCGCAGACGCGGCCACCGCACCGGCCGACGCCCCGTCAGTTCCGGCTGGCGGGGCCCGGAAGCCGCGCCCAGCATCGTCTGCATGCGTGGATTCCTTGCTTCCTCGATCGGCGTCGCCGCGGCGACCGCGCTGGCGGTCCCGCTCGTGTTCGCCGTACCCGCCCTGGCCGAGTCCGCCCCCGAGACCCCCGCCGGCTCCACCCGGTCGCTGCCTCTGGTCCCGCTGGAACCGCAGGCGCAGGCGGCCCGGGGCAGCGCGGTACCCGTCCCCGGGACCTCCCGCCCCGAGCCCGAGACCCGCGGGCTGACGGCGCGTGAGGTCGAGAAGTTCTCGCTGGTCGGCGTCGTCTGGGACGACGCCGGCGCCGAACTGGCCGGCCGGGTCCAGGTCCGTACCCGCGACGCGCGCACGGCCCTGTGGTCCGACTGGCAGGACGTGGAGATCCACAACGCCGACCACGGCGCCGACCCGGACGCCGCCGAGCGCGGCTCCGGCCGGGTCCGCGGAGCCACGGCGCCCCTGTGGGTCGGCGAGTCGGACGGCGTCGAGGTACGGGTCACGGCCGAGCCGGGCACGGACCGCCCCGCGGGCCGGCTGCCGTCGGGGCTGCGCATCGAGCTGGTCGACCCCGGGGCGCCGACGGCCGTGCCGGGCGACGGCAAGAACGGCACGCAGCCGGACGGCGACGACAAGGGGGAGAACGCGGTCCCCGGCCTGTCGATGGCCGCGGCCGAGGCCTCCTCCGCGAACGTGCCGATGGCCCCCATGGGCGCCGACGAGATCAAGGCGCTCAACAAGGCCGATTCCACCGCCGACGCGGCCTACGCCGACGACGGCAACCCGGCCGCGGCGACCACCCCGTACATCGGGCCGCGGCCGCGGATCGTCACCCGCAAGGGGTGGGGCGCGGACGAGTCGCTGCGCGAGCCGGGTTTCGTCTACACCCAGACGGTGAAGGCGGCGTTCGTCCACCACAGCGCCTCCGGCAACAACTACGCCTGCAAGGACGCCCCGGCGGTGCTGCGGAGCCTGTACCGCTACCACGTGGTCAGCAGCGGCTGGCGGGACTTCGGCTACAACTTCGCCGTCGACAAGTGCGGGACGGTCTACGAGGGCCGGGCGGGCGGCGTCGCCAAGCCGGTGCTCGGCGCGCACACGATGGGCTTCAACACCGACAGCATGGGCGTGGTCGTCCTCGGCTCGTACGGCAGGACGGCCCCGCCGGCGGCGGCGCTGGACTCGGTGGCCCGGCTGACGGCGTGGAAGCTCGGCCTGTTCAACCGCGACCCGCGGGCGAAGACCAAGCTCACCTCGGCCGGCGGCAACCGCTACCCCAAGGGCCGATCGGTCTCGATGAACGTCATCTCGGGCCACCGCGACGGCTTCGCCACCGAATGCCCGGGCAAGCTGCTGTACGCGAAACTGCCCCCGACCCGCACGGCCTCGGCGAAGCTCCAGGGCAGGCCGTAGCGGCGCCGGCAGCCGGCGACGCCCGACGGCGGAGGCAGCGGCCGGCGAGGGACGGCGGCGGAGGCAGCGGGCCGGCGAGGGACGGCGGCGGAGGCGCGGGATAGTCTCGTGCCATGGCCGGTCGCTTCACCCCTCCTTCCCGGACCGCGGTGCGCGGCGGATGGACCGGCGTGGCCCGTGGTGCCGGGCAGCCCGCCGGGAACGGCGGCAGGACCCGCACCTGGGAGCCCGAAGGCCCCGTCGACCTGGGGCTCACGCTCGGGCCGCTGCGGCGCGGGCCGGGCGACCCGACCTTCCGCACGACCCCCGACGGCTCCGTCTGGCGCGCCACCCGCACCCCGCAGGGCCCCGGCACCCTCCGTGTCGCCGTGCACGACGGCCGGGTCACCGCCGAGGCCTGGGGGCCGGGCGCCGACTGGCTGTTGGAGGGCCTGCCCGCCCTGCTCGGCGCCGACGACGACCCGGCCGCCTTCGTCCCCCGCCACCGCCTGGTGCACGCCAGCCACCGCCGCCGCCCCGGCATGCGGCTGACCCGGACCGGCCTGGTCCTGGAATCGCTGATCCCGACGGTCCTGGAACAGAAGGTCACCACGGACGAGGCCTACCGCGCCTGGCGCCGCCTGGTCCGCCAGTACGGCGAACCCGCCCCGGGCCCGGCCGGCGGCACCGGCCTGTACGTGATGCCCGACCCGCGCACCTGGCTGACGATCCCCTCCTGGGACTGGCACCGGGCCGGGGTCGACACCAAGCGCTCCGGCACGATCCTGCGCGCGGTACGGGTCGGCGCACGGCTGGAGGAGGCGGCGGCCATGCCGCTGCCCGAGGCCGCCGCCCGGCTGGAGCTGGTCCCCGGCATCGGCCCGTGGACCTCCGCCGAGACCCTCCAGCGCAGCAACGGGGCCGCCGACGCCGTCACCACCGGGGACCTGCACCTGCCGGGCGTCATCGGCTACGCCCTGGCGGGCAACCGCGACGCCGACGACGACGAGATGCTGGCCCTGCTCGCCCCGTACGCCGGCCAGCGCCACCGCGCGGCCCGGCTGATCCTGCTGGCCGGTCCCACCCCGCCGCGCCGGGCGCCGAAGATGCGCAGGACGGACATCGCCCGCTGGTGATCGCCCCGGGGTACCGTTCTCCGATCATTGGACAGGTACCTGACAGGATGGCGACGACACATGACCGCGAGACCCGCCACGAGCACGGTCCCGGCACCGGCCACGGAACCGGCCCAGGCCGCGGGCGCCGCAGCGGGCTCGGCCCCGGCCCCGGGCTCGGCACCGGCGGGGTCCCCCCGCCTGGCCGCCCTGGACGGCGTCCGCGTGCTCGCCGCACTCGCGGTGCTCTGCTACCACTACATGGCCCTGGAGAGCGCCTGGGGCGAGCCCGCGGCCGGCGTCTTCCCGGCCGCGAGCCGGGGCGCGGCCTACGGCTGGCTCGGCGTGGAGATGTTCTTCCTCGTCAGCGGCTTCGTGATCTGCATGAGCGCGTGGGGCCGTACGGTCGGCGAATTCGCGGTCTCCCGCGTCTCGCGGCTCTTCCCCGCCTACTGGGTGGCCGTGCTCTTCACCGGCGCGGTGCTGACCCTGTGGCCCGAGGTACGGGCCGTGAAGCTCACCGACGTCGTCGTGAACCTCTCCATGCTCCAGGCCGGCGTGGAGGTGCCGCACGTCGACGACGTGTACTGGACGCTGTTCGTGGAGCTGAAGTTCTACGCGCTGTTCGCGCTGGTCGTGCTGCGCGGGGTCACGTACCGCAACTGCGTGTTCTTCTGCGCGCTGTGGACCCTGGCCGCGATCGTGGCCCCGACTGCCGACAGCGGGGTGCTGTACTTCTTCGCGGTGCCGTCCTACGCGCCGTACTTCATCGCGGGCACCGCCTTCCACCTGATGCGCCGGTTCCGGCCCAACGCCGTGCTCTGGGCGGTCGTGGGCGTGCAGTTCCTCCTGGCCCAGGCCTATGTCCGCGACCGGATGATCACCAACCTGGGGAGGGCCACGGCCGAGCAGCTGCCGGCGTGGCCGGCGCACCTGGTCATCACGGCCGGGTTCCTCGTCATGGCGGGCATGGCGCTGGGCGCCTTCGACCGGATCCAGTGGCGCTGGCTCCGCCCCGCGGGCGCCCTGACGTACCCGCTCTACCTGATCCACATGCTGGCGGGCATCACCGCCATCCACCACTTCCGCGACCGCCTGCCCCCGGTCCCCCTGGTCCTGACGGTCACCACGGCCATGCTGGCGGTCGCCTGGCTGATCCACCACCTGGCAGAACGCCCCCTGACCCCCCGCCTCCGCAAGAGCCTCCACCGAGGCATACAAGAAATCCGCCGCGACACCACCCCTTCCGGCTCCGCCGGGGGCACGCCTTCCGGCTTCGCCGGGAGCGCCCCTTCCAGCCCCGCCGGCGTTTGAGGCGCGGGGTCCGGGGCGGAGCCCCGAAACCCCCGACCGGCCCAGGCAGTGGCACCCGGCCCAGGCACGGCCACCCGTCCAGGGCCCGGCCTTGGCAGTGGTACCCGGCCCGGGCACGGTCACGGCGTCCAGGGCCCGGCCTTGGCAGTGGTACCCGGCCCGGGCACGGGCACGGCGTCCAGGGCCCGGCCTTGGCAGTGGTACCCGGCCCGGGCACGGTCACGGCGTCCAGGGCCCGGCCTTGGCAGTGGTACCCGGCCCGGGCACGGTCACGGCGTCCAGGGCCCGGCCTTGGCAGTGGTACCCGGCCCGGGCACGGTCACGGCGTCCAGGGCCCGGCCTTGGCAGTGGTACCCGGCCCGGGCACGGGCACGGCGTCCAGGGCCCGGCCCAGGCAGTGGCACCCGGCCCAGGTACGGCCACGGCGTCCAGGGCCCGGCCTTGGCAGTGGTACCCGGCCCGGGCACGGTCACGGCGTCCAGGGCCCGGCCTTGGCAGTGGGACCCGGCCCGGCCAAGGCCACGGCCGGCCCCGCCCAGGCCTTGGCGTCAGCGGACCTCGATGAAGTCCTCCGGCTCACGCCCGGCCCGGGCCTTGGCCGGCTCGGCCGGGTGGCCGATCGCCACCGCGCCCATCGGGTCCCACCCGGCCGGCAGCCCCAGCACCTCCCGCACCACGTCCCGGCAGAACATCGTCGACGACACCCACGCCGACCCCAGCCGCTCCCCGGCCAGCGCGACCAGGAAGTTCTGCACCCCGGCCCCCATGGCGACCACGAACATCTCCCGCTCGGCGGCGTCCCGCCGCTCGTGCCCGTAGTGGTGCGCCCCGTCCGTCACCAGGCACGGCACGACCAGGTACGGCGCGTTGCGCAGCACGTCGCCGCGGCGCACCCGCTTCGCGATCGACTCCTCCGACCTGCCGTCGCCCCGCAGGTCCGCGACCCACGCGTCGCGCATCGCGTCCAGCAGGCGTACCCGCGACTCCTGCGACTCCAGCAGCACGAACCGCCACGGCGTGGTGTGGTGCGGCGCCGGCGCCGTCACGGCCGCCGCCACCGCGCGGCGTACCGCGCCGGGGTCCACGGGGTCCGCGGTGAAGGACCGGACGGTCCGCCGCTGCGTGACCGCCTCCCGCACCGCCTCCGAGGTGCCCAGCCGGAACATGTCGAATTCCGGGGCCCGCACCAGTTCCCGCGCCGCGCCCTCGCCCCGTACGTGGGGCAGCCCGCGTACCACTGCCACCGGCAGCCCGGCCACCTTGCCCTTGACGAGGTCCCCGGCCGCGGCGAGTTCGTCGGCGGTGGCCACCACGGTCACGTTCATCGGATTGCCGTGGCTGTCCGTCCCGCCCCGCAGGTCGTCCAGCACCCGTACGCCGGCCGCGCCGATCGCCACGTCGGTCAGCCCGGCCCGCCAGGGCCGCCCGAACGTGTCCGTGACGATCACGCCGACGTCCACCGACAGCAGCTCCGCCAGCCGCGCGCGCAGCGCCGCGGCCGAGGCGTCGGGGTCCTGCGGCAGCAGCAGCACGGTGCCGGCCGCCGTGTTGGACGCGTCCACCCCTGCCGCCGCCATCACCAGCCCGTGCCGGTTCTCCACGATCCGCAGCGTGCCCCGGCGCGCGACCACCCGTACGGTCTCGGCGTCGATCGCCGCGTCCCGCGTGTCGGCCGCGACGATCCGGCCCTCCGCCTTGGAGACGATCTTGGAGGTGACCAGCAGCACGTCCCCGTCCCGCAGGTCCGGGGCGGCCTCCGCGATCAGCTTCGCCAGGTCGTCGCCCGGGCGGACCTCGGGGATCCCGGGGACCGCCCGTACCTCGTACGCGGGCGTGGTCACCGGGCGTCCTCCGCTCCGGTGTCCCGCGGCCGCACCGCCTGCGCCAGCTCCAGCGCGGCCCGCGCCATCGCCGCGGTGGCCTCGACGTCCGTCATCATCAGCGGCACGGCCCGGCAGGGGATCCCGGCGGCCTCCACCTCCGCGACCGCCTCGGCGTCCGCGCTGTCCACCAGCCAGCCGTCCAGCAGCTCGCCGCCGTAGTGGCGGGCGACCGCCGCGGCCGTCGTCTCCACGCCCACGGCCGCCAGCACCTTGTCGGCCATGCCGCGCACCGGCGCCCCGCCCACGATGGGGGACAGGCCGACCACGGGCGCCGCGGCGGCGGCCACGGCCTCGCGGATCCCGGGCACCGCCAGGATGGTGCCGACGGAGACCACCGGGTTGGACGGCGGGAAGAGGATGACGTCGGCCGCGGCGAGGGCCTCCAGCACGCCGGGTGCGGGCCGGGCCTGCTCGGCGCCGACGGGGACGACGGCCTCGGCGTCCACCGAGGCGCGCAGCTTGACCCAGTACTCCTGGAAGTGGACGACCCGCTTCTCCCCGTCCAGGGTGACCGCGACATGGGTCTCGACCCGGTCGTCGCTCATCGGCAGCAGCCGTACCCCCGGCTGCCAGCGGTCGCACAGCGCCTCGGTGACGGCGCTCAGCGGGTAGCCCGCGGAGATCATCTGCGTACGGACGATATGGGTGGCGAAGTCGCGGTCGCCGAGGCCGAACCACTCGGGCCCGACCCCGTACGCCGCGAGCTCCTCCTTGACGGTGAAGGACTCGTCGGTACGGCCCCAGCCCTGCTCCTCGTTGATGCCGCCGCCGAGCGTGTACATCACGGTGTCCAGGTCGGGGCAGACCTTCAGCCCGAACAGGTGAATGTCGTCACCGGTGTTGCCGATGACCGTGATGTCCGCGTCGGGCGCTGCCGACTTCAGTCCACGGAGGAAACGGGCGCCGCCGATACCGCCGGCCAGAACAACAATGCGCATGCACCGCAGTCTGTCAGGCCACGTCGACGCCCACGGAGGCGCGGTGCGTCGGGGTGCAGTGGTGGGCCGCCGCCCCGGCCTGCGCGACGACCCGGTCCGCCGCGTGCATCGGCATCTCCGTCAGGCCCGGGAAGTACACGTGCAGGCTGACCGCCCCGTCGAGGGAGTCGTTGGCGACGTCGTGGGCGTAGCCGGGGGCGAACACCCGCTGGGCGCCCGCGCGCAGGGTGAGCGGGCCGCGGGCGGAGTGCTCGGTCAGCTCGCCGTCGAGCACGGTGAGCACCCCGGAGGACGGGCCGTGGTCGTGCCGTCCGCTGCCCTGGCCGGGGACCCAGCTCAGCAGCCACACCTCGTAGCCGGGGCCGGTGCGCAGCCGGTGGTACCAGCGGGTGGTGGCGTCGTAGCGGACCAGGTGCTCCCACTGGCTGCGGTCCTCGGCGATGGAGCGGGCGAGGCCGACGAACTCGGCGACGGTGGCCGGGTGCTCGCGGGCGGGCTGGAGCAGGTGCTGCACGGAGAGGATGTCGCCGGCGATCTGGAGGTCGCTGTCGCTGTTCATCGTGGGGGGTTCCTCGGATGTCAGTACGTCGTCCGCGGGAGCGGGGCGCGGTACGCGGGACGTACGGGCGGGGCGCTTGCTGGGGGGCGAGCCGGGGCACTGGACGGAGCCGAACGCTCCGCAGGCATCAACAGCTGCAACAGCAACAGCGACCCTGGGCAGCACGCAGGAACCCACGAATGGGCGTCCGGGTGGCGGCTGCGGTCACTGACATGGGAACAAGGAGACCGGCTCCGGGGTCCGGGTGTCAACTTGACGTCCACCCTGCGGGAAAACTTTCACCTCTTCCGGTATCTCCGCCTGGAGAAAGGTTTGTTCATCCGGGCCGCGGGCACCCGCGCTCACACACCGCAGCATCACCGTTGTCGTCCCGTGACCGGAATGTGATCTGGCTCGCTTCTGTGGCCGAATCGCAACCCCACCGCGGAGTGACACGTCGGGTACGGGCGAGGGCGTCACCCGGCACACCCTGGGAGCGTGCGCATGGCATGTGTCACGATTTTTGGCGATATGAACACTTTCTGTATACGCTTGGTTCCGCAGAGTGAATAAGGGGCCCAATAGCAGATCTCGGCTTGACTGCCCCAGATCGCCGCATTTGTAATTTCACTCGTGTCGTTTCCGGTTCTGGCCGTAACGACACCATCACGGGGACGCACAGACAGAGCGAGGGGCGCACATGACCGAGCTGTTTCAGGAACTGCTGGTCGAGGAGGCGGACGAAGAGCTCGGTTGGCAGGAACGGGCGCTGTGCGCCCAGACCGACCCCGAGTCCTTCTTCCCCGAGAAGGGCGGCTCCACCCGGGAGGCGAAGAAGGTGTGCCTCGCGTGCGAGGTCCGCTCCGAATGCCTCGAATACGCCCTCGCCAACGACGAGCGCTTCGGCATCTGGGGCGGTCTGTCCGAGCGGGAACGACGCCGACTGAAGAAGGCCGCCGTCTGAATGCGAAGCCCCGCCGGCTGAACATCCGACGACGCGTTCGAGGACGGATACCGCGGCACTCCGCACCGCATCCGTACATACGTAGCAGAGCAAACGGTCCGCCTCCTGCCCCTCCCCCGCAGGAGGCGGACCGCCGTTGTTCCAGCCGTTAATGTGGGGCGCCAGTCCAGCAGCCTCCGCGGGCGGCAGCGCCCCGGAACCCCCCGGCCCCCGTCCGGAGGGACCCCCACGCCGGAGGGCCCGTACCGCGATGTCCCCGCACAGCCACTCGACGGCCCCGCACACGACGGCCACCACCCCCGCGTTCCCCCGGCACGTCGTCACCGCCGTCCTCGTCGCCCACGACGGCGCCCGCTGGCTGCCCCGGGCCCTCGCCGGACTCCTCGGCCAGGAACGCCCCGCCCAGAACATCGTCGCCGCCGACACCGGCAGTGCCGACGCCTCCGCCCGGCTCCTCACCGAGGCCCTCGGCGACGACCACGTCCTGCACCTGGCCCGCCGCACCGGCTTCGGCACCGCCGTCGACGAGGCCGCCCGCGCCGCCGGCACCCTCACCCCCGAGGACCTGCCCTACCTCAAGCGGCCCAGCGGCTGGGACCCCGTCAGCCGCACCTGGCGCGACGACACCTACGACCTGCCCGAGCTCCCCCACGGCGAACCCGTCCAGTGGCTCTGGCTGCTCCACGACGACTGCGCCCCCGAACCCGACGCCCTCACCGAACTCCTGCGCGTCGCCGACGAGAACGAGGACGCCGCCGTCATCGGCCCCAAGCTGCGCGGCTGGTACGACGCCAAGCAGCTCCTGGAGGTCGGCGTCAGCATCGCCCGCAGCGGCCGCCGCTGGACCGGCCTCGACCGCCGCGAACAGGACCAGGGCCAGCACGACCAGGTCCGCCCCGTCCTGTCCGTCTCCACCGCCGGCATGCTGATCCGCCGCGACGTTTACGACGCCCTCGGCGGCTTCGACCGCCGGCTGCCCCTCATGCGCGACGACGTCGACCTGTGCTGGCGCGCCCACCAGGCCGGCCACACCGTCCTCGTCGCCCCCGACGCCGTCCTGCGCCACGCCGAGGCCGCCGCCCGCGAACGCCGCACCGTCGACTGCGTCGGCCGCACCCCGGCCAGCCCCCACCGCGTCGACAAGGCCGGCGCCGTCCACACCCTGCTCGCCGGCGTCTCCGCCCGCGCCCTGCCCTACGTCCTGCTCCGCCTGGTCCTCGGCACCCTGCTGCGCAGCCTCGGCCACCTCCTGGCCAAGGCCCCCGGCCAGGCCGTCGACGAACTCACCGGCCTGCTCGCCACCCTGCTGCGCCCCGGCCGGATCCTCGCCGCCCGCCGGCGCCGCGGCCGGCCCGCCGTCCCGCCCGGGGAACTGCGCGCCCTCTTCCCCCCGCCCGGCGCCACCGTCCGCGCCGGCCTCGAACAGCTCGCCGCCCACCTCGGCGCCGGCCGCGCCGCCGAACCGGCCACCGCCGGCCGGCACGGCGGCGCCGTCGAGTCCGGTCCCGGCGCCGAGGACGCCGACTTCCTGGAGGTCGAGCAGTTCGCCCGGCTCCGGCGGATCGCCCGCCGGCCCGCCCCCGTCCTCTTCGCCCTGCTGCTCCTGGTCTCCGTCCTCGCCTGCCGCGCCCTGCTCGCCGGCGGCTCCCTCATGGGCGGCGCCCTGCTGCCCGCCCCCGGCAGCGGCGCCGCGCTCTGGCACGCGTACGTCGACGACTGGCACCCCGTCGGCACCGGCAGCACCGCCGACGCCCCGCCCTACCTCGCCGTCCTCGGCGCCCTGGCCACCCTGCTGCTCGGCTCCACCGAGACCGCCCTGACCCTGCTGCTGGTCTGCTCGGTCCCGCTCGCCGGCCTCACCGCCTACGCCGCCTCCCGCCCCCTGGTCGAGTCCCGGCTGCTGCGCGCCTGGGCGGCCGTCGCCTACGCCTTCCTGCCCGCCGCCACCGGAGCCCTGGCCGGCGGCCGGCTGGGCACCGCCGTGCTCGCCGTGCTGCTGCCGCCGCTCGCCCGCGCCGCCGTCGCCGCCCACCGGCTCGACAGGCCGGACGGGCCCGACGACCCCGGCACCGCCGCGGGCGGCTGGCGGGCCGTGTGGACGTACGCCCTGCTGCTCACCCTGGCCACCGCCTTCACCCCGGCCGTATGGCCGCTCGCCGTCGTGCTGGGCCTGGCCGTGCTCGCCGTACGCCGCGCCGCCTGGAAGACGTACGCCCCCCGGCTGCTGGCCGCCGCGCTCACCCCGCTCGCCGTGCTCGCCCCCTGGTCGCTGGGCCTCCTCGCGCACCCCGGCCGCCTGCTGCACGAGGCCGGACTGCCCTACGGCGCCGGCTCCGCCGACGCCCTCGGCCTGCTCACCGCGAACCCCGGCGGCCCCGGCACCCTGGGCCTGCCCCTGCTGGCCGGCGTCCTGCTCGCCGCGCTGGCGGCACTGCTGCGCACCGAGCGCCGCGCCGCCGTCGGCACCGCCTGGGCCGTCGCCCTCGTGGCCCTGGTCCTGGCCGTCGTCCTGAACGGCAGCGACGCCTGGGCCGGACCCGCCCTCCTCGTGTACGGGCTCGCCCTGCTCGCCGCCGCCCTGGTCGGCGCCGACGGGGCCCGGCACCGCCTGGCCGAGCACGGCTTCGGCTGGCGCCAGCCCGTCGCCGCGCTGATCGCGCTCACCGCCGCGGCGGGCCCGCTGGTCGCCGCCGCCGGCTGGGTGCTCGCTGGCGCCGACGGACCGCTGGAGCGGCGCGACCCCGTCCAGGTCCCGGCGTTCGTCGCCGAGGAGAGCGGCACCCGCGACCAGGCCCGCACCCTCGTCCTCGGCGGCAGCACCCCCGGCGAGGTCTCCTACGCCCTGGTCCGCGGCTCGGGCGGGCGGCTCGGCGACGCCGAGACCGCCGCCGCCACCGGCAGCGACCCCCGCCTCGACAAGGTCGTCTCCAGCCTGGTCGCCGGCTCCGGCGCCGACCAGACCGGCCAGCTCGGCGGCTTCGCCATCCGCTACGTCCTCGTCCGCGACAGCGCCCCCGCCCGGCTCGGCCGGGTCCTGGACGCCACCCCCGGCCTGAGCCGGATGAGCCGGCTCGACGGCAGCGCGCTGTGGCAGGTCGACCGCCAGGTCGCCCGCGTCGTCATCGTCCCCGGCAAGGCGGGCGAGGCCCCGATCCCGGTGGCCTCCGGCCCCGTCGAGGTGCACACCACCCTCCCGGCCGGCGACCCGGACCGGACCCTGCGCATCGCCGACCGGGCCGCCC
>NZ_RPRY01000183.1 GCF_003949795.1 Streptomyces sp. WAC06614 | reverse complement strand
GATGCGATCACGGGGGCTCTCCCTGGCGGTCGGGGCGGCACGGGGGGCGCGGCGCAGTGGCGCAGGCCGGGTCAGGTGGTGCGGGAGGCCAGGGAAGCGGCGAGGTCGGTGAGAGCACGTCGTACGGTCCCCGGCAGGGGCGCGTCTTCCAGGGCCCGTACCGCTGCGTGGCAGCGTTCTCGGAGCGTCCGCCGGATCGCGTCGTGCGCACCGGAGGCGGTCAGGACCTCCCGCAGGCGGCAGGCGCCTTGCTCATCGAGGCCTGCCTCGCCCAGGTGCCGGTCGAGTGCGGTCCGCTCTACGGGGTCCGCCCGCTGGTGGGCGAGCGCGGTCAGGAGGGTGTGCTTGCCCTCGCGCAGGTCGTCCCCGTCGGGCTTCCCGGTCTCGTCGGGGCGGCCGAAGACGCCCACCAGGTCGTCGCTGAGCTGGAACGCCTCCCCTGCCGCCCAGCCGTACTCCGCCCATGCGGTGGTCAGGGCCGGACCCGCACCGGCGAGTTCGGTGCCCAGCAGGAGGGGGTGGACGAAGGTGTGTCCGGCCGCCTTGCAGCGGATGGCCTTCCAGGGGACGCACGTGTCCGGGCCGGGACGGCCCGTGGAGAGGAGGTCGAGGTACTGCCCGTCCATCACTTGCGTACGCATCGCGCCCGTGCGCCCCAGGGCCGTGGTGAGCTGGGGGTGAGTGAGTCCGGCCGTGTGCAGCAGCTCAGCCGACCAGGCCAGCGCCACGTCCCCCGCCAGCAGCGCAGGTGCGGAGCCGAGCCGGGCGGCCGCGGTGGGGGTGCGGCCGGCCTGGTGGCGGGCTGCCAGGACGTGCTGGAGGGTGGGCGGCCGGCCACGACGGGTCGCGGAGTGGCCCATCAGGTCGTCGTGGGTCAGGGCGAAGGTGTGGAGCAGGGCGAAGGTGTGGAGCAGGGCGAAGGTGTGGAACGGGGCGAAGGCGTGGAACAGGGCGAAGGCGTGGAACAGCTCCAGCGATGCCGCGACACGTATCGCCCGGGGGGCTCCGCCGGGGCCGCGGGCCGCCTGCCGGCCCAGCAGGCACAGCAACGGCCGCACCCTCTTGCCGCCCGCCCCGACGAAATCACCCAGGAGCCCGGGTACCTCCGCAGGTAGCCCCTCCTCAGGCGCAGCCGCTGTCTTCTCCGGCAGGAATCCCTCCGACACGGCCTCGACCGCCCCAAGGTCTTGCATGGCCACCGGTCTCGACGCGGCCGACGGGGCCGACGGGGCCGACACCCCGGGCAAGCCCGTCATGTGCCACCTCCAGCGCTCGCAGGGCACCGGACCCATGGCGGTCCCCGGCGCCCAAACCCTGCCCGGACGGCGCACAGGGAGAACAGAGGGCGCAACCCGGGCGGAAGCACGCCGGGCACACGCGGCGCACGCGACAGCTCATTGCCCACGCCCCAGGCAAGCACCACGCTCCCCACGATTCCGCATGCGCCCCCCGTGCGCCCTGCGGCAGGGTGACGGTGGCCCGGAAGTCGGCGGCCCGGAAGTCGGCGCCCTGGAAGTCGGCACCCCGGAAGTCGGCACCCCGGCGGAGCCCGACGTGGTGTGGTGTCGTGTTCATGGACAGCTCGCAAGCGCGACCGGGCTGTCCGGACAGGCACCACGACGAGGTGAGGGGAGCACAGCACGGGCACGGGCAAGGACAAGGGCAGCAGCGGGGGCGGCGGCAGCCGTTCGAAGCCCGACGCGCCGCTCTCGGGCGGCACTCCGCCGCCCGGAAACAGCGACGGCAAGGTCCCCACGCCGCCGGGCTCCGGCTCCGGGAAGCACCGGAAGGAGGAAGACCATGACGCGTCTTGAGGACCGCCGGCGTGCTCGGGAGGAGGCCGTGGACGCCCAGGAACAGTGGCCGTCGGCCTGGGGTGTTGACCTGTCGGTCCCCCGCGGCGACCGGCACCCGTCAAGCGTTGGTCCCGCCGTGTGAGGCCAAGCGGTGTGCGGTGTGCAGCGCGGTCCACTCCTCGGCCGGGAAGTCATGGCCCCATCTCTTCCTGTATCCGGCCGTTCCGTATCGGTCGAGGAGTTCGTCCACCATGGCCATGAAGGCGTCGGCGAAGCGCGCCGTCGGGAGCCGTCCCGCCCACAGCAGGTCAGCGGCCTTCCACCAGCTCTGGGGCTCGCTCAGGTGGGGATACCCCACGATCTGAACGAAAACCTGGCCTTCTGTCTGGTTGAAGAAGACCCTCGCACCGCCCGGCTCGTCGAAGAACGTCACGAATCCAGAGCGGGCTCCTGACAGGAGATCTCGGACCACTCCCATGAAGGACCCGAGGACTTCCGGACCGACGTAGGAGGCCACTACGCGCTGCTCGGATCCCTCGATCGACCACAGCCATTCGGCCCACCCGGATCCGCCCAGTTGCCAGTGCATGCGCTGCCTGGGCTCCTCCGAGACCTGGTACGCGCCATTCGGCATGTGAAGAGTCACCCTCCGGTGTGTCCCGCGCGTCGCCACCGACTCGACGATCTGCCAAGTGGTCCACGTGCGGATGTCGTACGGATCAGCGGCGGTATTGGCCAAGAGGAATCGGGTAGGCGGTCCGCAGAATACCGTCCGGATCGACGATCACCTCAACGTGCTGCAACGGGTTGCCGTTTGACATCCTTGCCGGTCGGGTAGCCGAAGTCTTCCTGGTGGACGAAACAGTCCCTTGGCATTCCATCCGGGTTGAACCCGGTGTGCGGCCTCCCCTTGGTATGGGCGCCGGTCTCCTACGTCGCCCAGCTCCTGGACGAAGCCGCCCGCTTGAAGGCCGTCACGCCCGGGGTGACCCGCCAACCCGCCACGGCGAGGACATCGGCCGCTGGCTCGCCACCCAACGACGCGACGGGACCCGGCTCAACGCCGAGCCGCAGACCCGCCTCGACGCGCTCGGCGTCACCCCGGCACGGGCCGTACACGCCCGCCTGGCCCCCGCGAATACGAGCGCGCCCACCAGGTCGGCCCGGGGAGCGGAAGCCTTTCACAAGGGCCTCCACGGAAGGGAGAACCGCTCCTGTCCGCGCTCGTGACCGTCGGAGACCGCCAGATGCACCCCCGGTTCCCCGCCGTGGCCGAACAGCTCGGCTGGATGGCACCGGTCGGCACCCCAGCCGCACACCGCATGGAGCTACGAGGTCCTCAAGGTCCACCAGCGCTGGCGCCAGCGACGCTGACCCGTCCGGGCCGCGGGCGCTGGGCCGGCAGCGGGCGACAACGGGAAACGGACTGGAGCAGCGGGACATTTACGCAGGTCACAGGGCGCGACAAGCCGGCCTTGTCACACGCGATGCGACAGCCGGCATGCCCTCGGCATGCCGGCAATCGATCGCCTCGGTCAGAGCCTGCTCCAGTGCGGGCCTCGCCCCGACCGCGGATCTCCCAGCCGATCTCGAGCAGGGCAACCCTGGCCCCGCGGCGGCTGCCTGCTGCCGGGCGGGTTGTGCGGGCTGGAGCACGGCGACACGGGAAGGGGGTAGCCAAGGTGCAGGGCAACAGCAACTGCTCCGGGGCGAATCAGCTGGAAGTACCCCCGGAAGTCCTAGCCCATTAGCTCTCTTACCAGGCTATCGGCCCCCAAGGTCCAACCAAGAAGGCCGATTTCCTGAGCATGCGAGACCAGGAAGGATTGATCGCGCGTCAGCTCGCGCTCGCTGCGCACCGATCGCTTTGAACAGTCCATTCTCATTGGAGAGATTTTGAAGATCACCCGACTGACCACGCTGACTGCCGCGATAGCCGTTGCGGCAGTCTTCAGCACGGGCCTGTCGTATGCGGCGGCCGGGACGGAGCAGCACGCCTCGCCCCGTGCGGTCACCGTTAGCGCCCCCGATGCTGCCCCGTCGGCGACTACGGAGGAGGAATTAGCGTCCGCGGACGGGCAAGCCTTCATTTCGGCTCTGATGGTGATCGAGGCTATGCCGGACAGCGTGGTGCAGGAGGGTGACGCCGCTGTTGAGGCCTACCTCCGCGAAAACCTGCCCGGCGGGCGCGGAGTCGTCGCGGAACCCGGCGGCGCCCCGCTCCGCCTCGCCGGGCGGCGGCCGGGGGTGGGGAGCCTCTCACGCTCGAAACGGTGGAGCCCGGCTGGGGAAGGTTGCACCGGACAAAGCTGAGGGAGGCTGATCGTTGACCAGCTCGGACGGCACCCCGCCGGGGCGCCGGGACGGGGCGGGCAGGTCGATGGCAGAGTAAGTCGCACCGGATGTGCGGGCCGTGCAGCGGCGGATCGTCAGCACGATCACCTCATCCGCGTGCTGAACAGCGACGGCTGTGCCATGTGACGCGAGACCAGGTGCGGAGCGTGGAAGCCCCGCCGCCGAGCTCGGCCGGACCTGCCGCTGCGGGAGGTGCCGCACACGACCGAACGCGATGCGCCGCGGCGAGGGCGATGGGCGGAGTCCGAGGTTGTCGAGCCCGAGCGCCATCACCACGGGCGTGCCGCCTCCCAGGAGCCAGCTCGCGGCGCCCACGGCCACGGGTCCTACGGGCGTCGGTGCCGTGGTCACGCTGAGGACGGCGGCAGCCGGGAGCAGCTGTGCCAGGGGTGTCAGGTTCCAGCCGGTGAGGCCAGGACCGTCGTACCGGTGCTGACGCCGATGAACTCGTAGCCGAGCAGGACCAGGACCGGCAGGGTCGGCAGCGTCTCCGCCATCTCGTGGGCCCTCATGCGGCGGAAGTGGGCGGTAGAAGTGTAGGCCGGTCCTGGTTGCTCATCGCTCCAGAGTACGGAGCCGCGTGTATCGGGCACTGTATGCCTGAGGTGGAGGCGACCCCCACCTTTCGTCGGGGGAGACAGGCTCCTGGGCAGCCACGTTCGTCGGGGTGGCGGTAGACGATGTTCCGATGCCCGGTGCAGGCGTCGGGCTGGAGCATCGGTGGAAGGAAAACGGATCCCTCCCGCCTCACGGAAAGGTAACTCCCGATGATCGAGGTCGGCGATCTCACGAAGTCCTACGGCTCCAGAACCGTGGTCGACGGCCTGCCGTTCCGGGCGCAGCCAGGGTGGGTGACCGGCTTCCTCGGCCCCAATTGTTCTGACAGGTCCACCACCATGCGCATGATCATGGGGCTGGGCCGGCCCACTTCGGGATCGGCGACCGTGAGCGGCCGCGGCTACGGCACGCCGACTGCCCCGATGCGGGAGAGCGGTGCCCTGCTGGACGCCAAGTCCCTCTACGGGCCGCACCCGGGCCGCCGACCACCTGTGGTGCCTGGCCCGCGCCAACGACGCCGGGCGGGCGGTTTCTCCCTGGCATGGGCCAGTGACTGGGCATGGCCGTCGCACTGCTGGGCGACCTCCCGGTCCTGATGCTGGTCGAACCCGTCAACGGGCTCGACCCCGAGGGCGTCATCCGGATCCGCACCCTCCTGCGGCCCCCTGGCCGCTGAAGACCGCACCGACCGCCTCCGCGGTCTCGTACACCATCGGCGGCTCCATACTCTCCGACGCCGGAGCACAAGCTTCCCTGGCCGATCCCGGAGTCCTGCGCGCAGTCGTCGGGGAAGACTTCTTCCTCGCCACGGCCGGCCTGCTCTCCCTCACCCTCGGCGCCCTGCTCCGCAACCCCGTCGCCCCCGTGAGCACGGTCTTCGCCCTGATACTCCCCGTTCCCGCGATCCTCGGCCCCCCCACCTGGCCGCCGCACTCCGTTCGAAGGCGGCATCGCCTTCACCCTCGCCCAGAACCCCGGACCCGATCTCCTCCTGTCCGACAGCGCCCCGGCCTGGAGCGGCTGTCTCACCCTCCTGTCCTGGACCGCAGCCGCCGCCTGCACGGTCATGAAGCGACACGACGCCTGACCGGCACGAGCCCACCGCACCTAGGTGCCGGCCCGGGCTTCACCCACACCGAACGCGTAGTCCTCACAGACGCGGGAACCGCCGGTACGGCTGTCCTCGCCCCTCCCGCTGCACCCCGCGATGCAGCGGGCCTCCCCCGCCCGAGCCCAGACGTCCTCGGTGAACCGCCCCATTCGAAAGAAGCTGTCCTCGTGAGTCTGAAACATCTTGTTCCTCTGCTCGTTACGGCGGGCCTTGTCGCGACCGGTCTGCCGGTGCTTACCGCGGCGCAGGCTTCCGCCGCCCCGGCGGACGGGTATGCGGGCCGGAAGCTCGACTGGCAGCCGTGCAAGGCTCCGTGGCCGACTCCGGACACATTCCAGTGCGCGACGGTGAAGGTCCCCCTCGACTATCAGCGTCCTGACGGGCCCACGATGGATCTGGCGATCTCCCGGATCAAGAGCACCAGCCCCGGCAAGCGAAGAGGCGCGCTGTTCACCAACCCAGGCGGACCTGGCAGCATCGGTCTGGGCATGCCCATGCAGCTCTCCGAGGAGCTCCCGCAGGAGGTCCTCGACCGGTACGACCTGATCGGCATCGACCCACGCGGGGTCGGCAGGTCCAGCCCCATCACCTGCGGACTGGCTCCCGAGGAGGTACCCGTGGACCGGCCCTACCGACCGGAGACCTTCGACTCCGATGTGACGTGGGCGAAGACGGTGGCCGACAAGTGCCGGCAGAAGGCAGGAGACGTTCTGCCCCACATCACCACCCGGAACACGGCACGCGACATGGATACGGTCCGTGCGGTCCTGGGCGAGGAGAAGATCTCCTACCTGGGCGCCTCATACGGCACCTACCTGGGGGCGGTCTACACCCAGATGTTCCCCGACCGTACCGACCGTGTCGTCCTCGACAGCGGAGTGGACCCGGCACGAGCATGGCGGGGCATGCAGCAGGCCCAGTCGGAGCGGTCCGCGCCCGCCTTCGACCGATGGACGAGGTGGGTGGCGCAGCGTGACGCCGAGTTTGGGCTGGGCGACAGCCCGAAGGCGGTGTCGGACGTCTTCTGGGCGCTGCTGGCCCGGGTGGAGAAGAAGCCGGTGGAGTGGGAAGGCAGGTCGTGGACGGCCACCGACATCCGTTCCCTGATGCGAGCGGCGTTCGGCAACCTTGAGGCGTCAACCGACCTGTTCGCCGGTTTCAAGGCGGCTGCCGAGGGTGCAACCCCGCCCGCCGGCACCGAGGCGGCCATGCCGGAGAAGCTGCCGGGTAGCACCACCGAGAAGACCTGGGCAGTCGGAGAATCGGGCGGCGAGCCCGCTTACGACAACAGCATGGCGGTGAACTGGGCGGTGATGTGCGGCGACGTGGAATGGCCCAGCGAGCCAGAGCAGTACGCCAAGGACGCGGCCCGCGACAAGAAGGCCTACCCGATCTGGGGGGACATCGCCTCCAACATCAAGCCCTGCGCCTTCTGGGACAAGCCCGCCGAACCGGCCACCGCGATGGACAAACCGGCACCCAACGTCCTCGTCGTGCAGAACGAATGGGATCCGCAGACCCCCTTGAGCAGTGGCGAGGGCCTGCACCAGGCCCTGAAGGACTCCCGCATGGTCACGGTAACCGGCGGGTACACCCACATCCTCTACACCCGCAAGGACAACTGCGCGATGGCCCCCGTCACCGAGTACCTGACCACAGGCCGGCTCCCCGAGAAGAACCTGACCTGCACGAACCCCGACAGCAGCACCGCGCCGTAGACCACCCGGCTCTCGGCCACTCACGGCGGTCGATCCGGACCGCGGACGTCACCGAGCAAGCGGTCGGCCGGGCCGGAACGCTGCGCACCGGCCACGTCGGCGATCAAGGAGGGGCGGCCCCCCAATCAGCCCGCAACCTCCCACCCATGCACGGCAAACGTCCCGGACCGAGCCTTGCGCAACAGCCTTTTAGTCAGGTGACGCCCTGAGGTGCCGGACGCCAAGGGCGGGCAGGCGTCGAGACAACGGTCAACCGGCCGTGGGCGAGGGGGTTTCCATCAGGGGGCTCCGTGTCGGTGTCGTCGGTGCCGGCCCGGCTGTGGGCAGGATCCGGTCCAGCCACTTCGGCAGCCACCAGTGGGTCCGGCCGAGGAGTGTCATGGTCGCCGGTACCCGGACCACGCGTAGGACTGTGGCGTCGACGACGATCGAGGTGGCCAGGCCGAGCCCGAACGTTGAACAGCAGCGCCCGGTGGCTGTCGATCTTCTGCTCGTACGCCACCCTGGCCCGTGGCGCGGCCGGGCCCGGCACGGACGGAAGAGGATCACGAGCGTGCGCGAGGCGCGATGCATCTCCATGCGGTGGATCCGACCTTCCCCCGCCGATTCCTCTACATGGAGGGCGAAGGCATGACATTCCACCTATAGATTGCGCAAATGGCTACCAAAATGGCAAAAGCGTGGTCTCGGCTGGGCTTCGGGCCGAAGGCGGCCGGCGTCGTGATCGCTGCTGCCTGCGTGCTGCCGATAGGTGCGGGGACGGCCCTTGCTGCGGAGCCACCCGCTGCCGGCGACACCGTGGTCCATCCCGATGCGCGCACCCCAGCTGATCAGAAGCGCATCGAGGGCTACTGGACCACAGAGAAGATGGCATCGGTGACCCAGCCCGGTGTCCCTGAGCCGGTGAAGGACAACGCGGACAGACTGCCTGACCAGGACCGCACGAAGCCGACTGACGGGGCAGTGTGGGGCAACGGTCCCATCAAGAGCGTCGGGCGCCTGTTCTTCACGAGCTTGCTGGTCGACCCCTGGGGAGGAAAGCATCCCCTTGACCGGAGCTGCACCGCCACCGTGGTCAGCGACCCTGAGAACCCGAGCAAGCACACCGTGGTCACCGCCGGCCACTGCGTGGTCAGCCATCCCTATTCCAAGGACGGACAGCCCGGACATCCGGACCGGTCGCGCCCGGAGTGGGACACCAACCTCTACTTCGTCCCCGGATACCGGGATGGAGCCAAGCCCCAGGGCGGCTTCACGGTCAACACGACCCTCGCCTCCCGCGCCTATGTGGAAGGGGGCGACACGGGAGCGGACGTGGCGATGCTGGCGATGAACCCCTCGACCGACGGCCAGCAGATCGCCCAGGTCACCGGCGCGCAGAAGATTGCCTTCGAAACAGCACGCCACGAGGGACAGTTCACCTACGGCTTCGGCTACACCTCCGAAGGCGGTGAAGACCGTCGGCCCTGGACGACTGGCCAGCTGCTCGGCTTCTGCGCCGGTCCGGCCACCAGGAGCACGCGTCCTCAGACCGACCCGGCCCAGTGGGGTATGGCCTGCACCATGGGCAAGGGCTCCAGCGGTGGCCCCCATCTCGTCGACTTCGATCCCGCCACCGGCACCGGCACCGTGGTGGGCGTCACGTCTCAAGGCGGCCAAGGAGCCAACGGTGAGAGCATCCAAGCGTCGGCTGTCTTCACTGGGACCACCCGTCAGTTGTATGAGCTGGCCCGACAACAGGAGCAGTAACCCGCGCGGCTCCACCGTCCCTCTTGCGTCGATCTGCCCAGACGCTGCGAGACGCAGAGGACGGCATCCGAGCGCCGGTCCACCCGGCCACCCAGCCCGTCCCCCGCGCGGGACACCCCGCCCGGCCGGCCCCGCTCAACTCCGCGGCCGCGCGACGCTTCAACCGGCCCGTCCGGCGCCCCTGCCTGGCACGACATGCTGTCGAGCAAAACCGGGCGTCCGGCCGCACCCCCGATCCGAGCCGGTCGCCACAGCCTCCGAGGACGGGGTCGCCGAGGGTGATGTGGTGCGATACCAGACCGACGCCGACGGGCTCCATCGGGCTGTCGGGTGGGTCGGCTCGTCAGGCAACTGCACGATCCGTGTGGTGCCTGTGCCCGCTGGTCCCTCGGGGCGCAGTCCGTCAGGCGGTGCATCAGCGCCTCTCAGTGTGGCCTTCGCCGCACCGGCGGGCGCGGACTTCGCCGGCATCAAGACGCTCCCGGCACAGGGGCAGACAGAGGGATGGTGGCACTACGAGGTCGGATGTGGCACCGACGAGTGGTGGACCGCCTGAGCTTGCCGGCCATCCGCTGCGGCGAGGTGGGTGCCGACCTTGTGATGTGCGGGTCGGGCGTATGACTCGCCTGGGGCGAGGGCGCGTCCGACGTCGACGTAGGGGGTGGCGGGTCTCCGGTTCTTCGAGCCGGGCGGGCGACCGGGGCCCGGTCGAGAGGGTTTCGCATCATCACAGGTAGGGGCCCGATTCCAAGAAGGGCCGCCGCGAGACGCATTCGGGGAGCGGTCACTGAGGACCGCTCCCCGAACGGAAGCCGTGATGTGGATGAGCCTGCTGTGCACGGTGCGGCGTTCCCCGCCACCAACCGGTCCCGGACCTCCTGTTGACGAAGGCGAACGCGGGCCGGAGCGCTCTACTCCGAGGACAGCACCGCCAGCGTCGGCCGGGGGCACGGAGCAGGCAGCGAATCCTTCACTCTACTCCTCCTCACCCCGGCTCTTTCTGTACCGAAAAAGGGACGGAAAGAGAGCGTACACACCTGCCAGAACAGCAACAGCCAAGTACTGCATCCATTCTTGGCCATCCAGCATTCTCGTCACGAACACCAGAACTCCAGCCCAGGCGAGAGTGAAATAAATCCTCAACACCGCTTGATTCCCGCATCTAGGCGAGAGAAGAAAGACAGGCAGCGGACCCCGTAACGACGACCTTTGCTGCTATGTCCTCAGCGAGATCCTTACTGACGTAGCGCCCGATGATCAGCGTCGCCGCTCCCCCGATGCCTGCCTTGATCAGGCAGTTCCTCGCCAGTTCGCCCATCTTCGTATTCTCCATAAGGTAGGAGCAGTCAGTCTTGCTCTTGAACATGATGCACATCGAGCGAGCCTCTTCGATGGGGTTCACCAGAGTTGCCTTCGCGGCAACCGGAAAAGGAACGGCAACCTCGTCCGCCTGAGCCGCTCCCGCACCGGCGAACAAAGCAGCGCCCGCAAATAGCGATGCGGCAAGAATACCCGAGACGATGGTCTTCATTTGTTTCCCCAATTCGGTGCATGCGTCAAGCTGCATATTCTGCAGCGTTCTCGATCATGAACCTAGGGCCGTGCTCCCTCTGGGCGAAAGGGATCATTGGATGCGCTTAAAGGTCTCGCCCAGCCGTCAACCTGCCTAGTCCCTTAGGCGTGACAGGGCCGACCTCGGCCGGGGATATGGAACAGGCACTCAGCTTGTCCTTTAACCTCCGGCCGTGCCGTGGCAGCTGAGGTTGATCTCCAGCTCAGACCCGGTGCGAGGCCTCGTTGAGGGTCGTCGCATGATGGCCGTCATAGAGAACGTGGTCGAGAAGATCAAGGTCTGGTTCCGGTTCGTCCCTCGCGAGGGATGGTTCCCCCAGGACACCGAGGGCCTGTGGGCGACGCCGCTCGGCGATGACACAGCGTGTGTGCAGAACATCCCGTTTCTCCAGAACGGGGTCGCCGAGGGCGATGTAGTGCGATACCAGACCGACGCCGACGGGCTCCACTGGGCTGTCGGGCGGGTCAGTTCGTCCGGCAACTGCACGATCCGTGTGGTGCCTGTGCCCAACGGTCCCCTGGGACGCAGTCCGCAGGCGGTGCATCGGCGCCTTTCGGTGTTCGAGCTCGGAGGCGAGGTCTTCAACGACGACTTTCCCATGGTGGCCTTCACCGCGCCGGCGGGCGCGGACTTCGCCGGGATCAAGACTCTCCTGGCACAGGGGCAGGCAGAGGCATGGTGGCACTACGAGGGGTGTCCGCAGTCCACTTCTGTGCCGGACTGGTCGCGGACAACGGCTTCATAGCCGATGTTCACCCAGACGCTGACGCCCCGGTCGTGGAAGACGACGTCGAAGGGTACTTCGTCAGAATCCCCGCTCTCAGCGGTCTTGGTGGCGATGGTGAACCTCTCCTCGGGGTTCATCCAGTAGTCCTCGCCCAACGGCTCGATCCAGACTGCAAGTATCTTCTCGGTGTCGTTGTTCAACCTGATCTTCGGCATGACCGCAGCGTAGAGCCACTCCCGAAGCTGTCAGCCGCTCGATCCAGTTCGACGGGGTCCGGTGCCGACCTTGTGGTGCGCGGGGCGGGTGTAGGCCTCGCCGGTCGCGAGGACGCGTCCGACTTCGTAGCGGGCGGCTGGCCGGCGGTGTGGCAATCCGGGAGGTCGTCCGGGGCCGGGCCGGGTGGGTTTCGGTGCACGGGCTGGCGTACCGGTCTTCGCGTGCAGGTTCCTGAACCCCCGGCGGACGCGAGCGGGGATGAGTCTGTGCGGTTCTGCCGGTCGTTCCCAGGGGCGGCGGAGGTCCCGTGCGAGGGGTCGGGCGAGGCGGGGCTGGGCGTGTGCGGCCAGAATGAGCCAGGTCCAGCGGTCGGCCGCCTCCGAGTTCCTCAGCCGCGACCGGGTCCATCCGAGGGTCTGCTTGAGCAGCCGGAATGTATGTTCCAGGTCGAAGCGCCGCAGGAAGGACTGCCAGCACCGGTTGACGTCCTGTGCTGCGGCGCCGGTGCCGGACCACCAGAGCCAGACCGGCTTGTTCACCCCGCCGCTGGGGCAGCTTCTCGACCGTCAACCGGATCACGGTGCCCTCGGTGATCGGCAACGGTCCCTCGTGGTCGAGCCACGCGGCTCGCCGCGTCAGCCGAGGGTGGAGCCGGTCCCACGCCTGCGCGGTCACTGCCCCGTACCGGTTGCTGGTGGTGACGGTGACCGCGGTGACCTCGCCCCACGTGGCCGGGTCGCCGAAGACGAACTCGCCGCCGTGCTTGGGCGGGCGGCCGCCGTGCGGCGGGCAGATCCACGGCACCGGGACGGGCTTGCGCATCACTCGGTCCGAGCGGAGCCGGCCCAGGATCTCGACGGGTAGGTCGGCCAGGTGGTGGGCGATGCGGGGCGCGTCGTAGCCCGCGTCCAGCACGACCAGGACATCAGGGTCTCCCGCCTGCCACTGGCCGGCGTTCACGACACGTTGGACAACGTCACGAACTTGGCCGGCAGTCACCGCGGCCAGATCGGAGCCGGGCTCCAGCCGGACCGCGTCCAGCAGCGTGGTCCACGAAGTTCGGCCCGTCTCCGGAGCGGCGACGACCGGGTATGGCCGACCGGGCACCATCTGGTGCTCCCCCAGACCTCGGCCGAAGGTGTGGCAGAAGGATCGATCCGACGAGGTGTCGGCGTCTGGCCGCAGCCACGGAGAGACGTCCACCGCCAACACCGGACGTCCATCGGCGGCCCGGGGCAAGGGCACACCGGCCAAGGGCCCGCCGCAGCCGGGCGACGTCGATCGTGCCCCGGTCAATCCCGGCGTACAGGGCCCCGTGCCCGCGCCGGTGTTCCGGCGCGAGCGCCAGGTCCACGAGGGTGCGGACCGGACCGTCGGTGCACAGCAGTGCGTCGCACAGCTCGAACAACGCGTCGCTCCGGGGGACCAGGCACGCGTACAACTCCGACCGGAACTCCGCCACCACCGTCAACGCGTCTCGTTGAACCTCGTGCTCGATCAGTCCCACGATCCCGGCCTCCGTGCTGCGTTGTCGCTCGGAACTCGTCACACGATCTTGGTGATCGTTGCTGGTGGGGCGTGACCGAGGTGACGAGTCGTCCGTTCGTGATGGAGTGAGCAACAAGCCGTGGACCGTGGACGACGAGCTGTGGGCCCGGATCGAGCCGCTGCTGCCGGCCTGGCCGGAGCGGTCGCCGGGCCCTCGCCCGATGGATGACCGGCGTTGCCTGCAGGGCATCCTGTTCGTGCTCTACACCGGCAGCCCGCGCCGCGCGCGGCGGGCGTCCCCGACCGGGCCTCAGCGGAGCGGCAGGCTCTCGATGGTGAAGGCCGGGCTGGTCAGCGGTTCGCCGTAGAGGTAGGTGTCCATCTGGGAGTTGGTCACCAGCAGCCGGCCCCCGCTCACGGCGACGCCGGTGGTCGTGTCGGCGCCCGGGAAGGTGCGTTCGGAGACGACGACTGCCCGGGTGCTCCCGGCGGACAGTCGCAGTTCGGTGACCTCGTTGTTCACCGAACGCGCGACGTACAGGGTGTTTCCCCGCCGGACGATGCCGTCGGCGCTGGGCAGCGGCGGTGCGTCGATCCTGTGGACACCGCCGGTGGTGAGGTCGAGCCGGTAGAGGGCGCCGCTGTACCAGTAGCCGATGATCAGCGATGTGCCGTCGGGGGCGGTGGTGATGCCGTTGCCGTTGGACTGGCCGGCCACGTAGTCCGGCAGGCGGTAGGCCACCCGCAGGGTCCGGTGGGCGCCGGTGGCGGGGCCGTCCACCTCGGCGGCCGGAATCCGGTAGACCACGGCGCGCAGCGAGTCGGTGATGTAGACGTCCCCGTCGGGGGCCACGGCCGCGTCGTTGACGAGGGTCTGTTCGCCGGTATCAGGGACGGTGTAGGCCGCGACGAGCCTCCCGGACGTGCTGTAGACGAAGAAGCGCCCGGTGAACGCGCCGGCGACCAGCAGGCGGTTGCCGGTGATCTTGATGCCGGTGGCCTGGGTGCGGCCGTCCTGGCCGGCCGGCAGGAAGGGTTCGAGCGTGGTCGCCCCGGTGCGTCCCCGGTAGACGGTGCCGTCGCCGATGCTGCCGGCGTAGACGAAATGGCGGTCAGCCGCCACGCTTTCGGGGAACGCGCGGCTGCCGTCGAGGGTGATCGCCTGGTTGCCGTTCCCGCCGTGGGAGGCGTGGGCGGGGGCGGGGCCACCG
>NZ_RPRY01000182.1 GCF_003949795.1 Streptomyces sp. WAC06614 | reverse complement strand
AGGCGGTCCAGGGGCGGCGGGGTGAGCATCCTGCGGAAGATGCCGGCCATGATGGTGGCCAGGTCCTTCGCGATGCGGGTGCGGGCGGTGGGGCTGAGTGCGTCGGAGAACAGGGCCGCTGCCACATTGCGGGCGGCCAGCGCGGTCGTTTCGGCCATCACGTCGATCACCTGGCCGTCGCGCCAGGCGGCTACCTGGGTGGCGGTCTGGGCAGCGATGATCTCGGTGTAGCCGGGCATGCGGTCGGGGTGGAAGGCCGGCTGAACCAGTCGGCGCTGGCGGCGGTGACGGCTGTGGGGGCAGGTGCCGAGGCCGTCGCCGAGGGACTCGCGGTAGCGGTCGAAGAGTTGGCCGCCCTTGTCGAAGACGCGGTCGTTGCGGAGCACCTCGTGCATCAGGTGCGGGTCGCACAGGACAACCACGTCCGTCGGGCCGAGGCGGACCCGTACGACGTCGCCCTGCTCCGGGAGGGAGGTGAGGAAGCCCAGCGGGTCGCGGAGCAGGGGCAGAAGGTGGCCCACCACGGGGCGTGCTCCCGCCGCGGTGGGGATCGGGGTGCCTGCCGTCGTCATGGCCGCTCCTGGTGTTCGTCGGGGTGGAGAGCACGTGCGCGTCCGGGCGGCTGGGCCGGGTCGGGTGTGCGGTCGGGGTGGAGGGTGCGGGCGCGGTGGCGGACGTCGATGACGTGCATGCCCGCCGCGCGGGCGGCGGTGACGCCCTCGTCGGTGTTCTCGTAGGCCAGGCACCGCGCCGCGGGCACGCCCAGCCGGCGGGCGGCGGCCTCGAAGGCATCGGGGGCGGGCTTGAGACGGGCGACGTCCTCACGGGCGACCACGACACCGATCACGTCGGACAGCCCGGCCGCGGCGAGTCCGGCGCGCACGATGGCGCCGTCGTTGGCGGAGGCGACCGCGACCGGGCCGCTGCGGGCGGCGGCACGTGTGAGGGCCACCATCGGCGGGATGGGGGTCGCCAGGTGGGCGTTGGCCAGCCAGTAGGAGCGGGCCGAGCGCACCACGTCGCCGTCGGAGCAGCCCAGGCGGGCCCCCAGGTCGGTGTGGAGCCGTTCGCGCAGGGCGGTCAGGTCCGCCAGGGGCGCCTGGCGCAGCCAGGCCAGGGAGGCGGCGTGGAGGCCGTGTGCGGTGAGGGCGGCGTGCACCGCACGGGCGTTGAGGTCGCCGGTGTCGACGAGGGTTCCGTCGAAGTCGAAGATCTGGGCCGCGTAGCGCATCCCGTCACCTCCCGCAGCGGGCCAGGCCGCGCAGCACGTAGGCGGGTGCGAGGACGGGGACGTCGACGGGGATCGGGCGGGGGGCGGCGGTGTCGGCGGGGGCGTCGAACGAGCCGTCGGGGCGCCGGCACGCGCTCAGGTAGGCCAGGGCCGCAGGGATCCGGCTGGGGCGGTGGAGCAGGCCGAGGGCGGCGAGGGCGTAGCCGGTGCTGACCGGGTCGCTGGCGCGGCCTGGCTGCTGTCCCCAGCCGCCGTCGCGGTTGTGGGTGCGTTCCAGGCGGTCGGCGGCCCGGCCGAGGGCCTGTTCTACGGCCTCGGCCGCCGGCGGGGGCAGCGGGAGCCGGTCGCGGACGGCGGTCAGGCCGTGGACGGCCCGGAAGATCGCGTTGCCGTCCGCGAGGCTCCAGCCGCGCTCGAAGGTGCCGTCCGGTCTCTGGCTCGCGGCCAGCCACCGGACGCCGGCTGCGATCTGCTGGGCGTGTGGTGCGCAGTGCTGGGCGAGGACGGCGAGGGCGCCGCCGGTCATGGCCGGCTCCGACGGGGTGCCCCGGCGGTAGGTGGGCCATCCCCCGTCGTCGTTCTGCAGGCCCCGCACGTAGGCGTATCCGGCCGCCAGGTGCGGGGCGTAGCGGGCGGGGTCGTGGTGGTGCAGGAAGGCCATGGCCGTGTAGGTGGTGTCCATGTCGGTCTGGGTGGCCTGGGGTGTGTAGGACCAGCCGCCGTCGTCGGCCTGGCGGGCCGCCAGCCAGTCGGCGGTGCGCGCCAGCGACCCGCGGTCGGTGCCGGCTTCGCTCAGCGCGGTCGCGACGATCGAGGTCACCCAGGTGTCGAAGGACTCCGCCACGCTGAATCCGCCGTCCGCGTGCTGGGTCGCCACCAGCAGGTCGGTCCCCTGCCGCACGGCCGCCCGGTAGGCCGGGTAGGGGCGCAGCGCGAGCAGGAACAGCAGGTGCGGCAGGTGGTTGCCCTCGAATATGCGCGGCTTGAGCAACAGGCCGGCAAGGGCGTCGAGGTCATGGCCGGCCACCGGGCTGCCCGCAGCCCGGTCGCGGATGACCCGGCAGGCTGTCAGCTCGGCCTGCTTCCACGTGTGCAAGCCGCCCACGGCATCCGGGACGGACGGCGGGGCGGGGGCCCCGCCGGCTCCGGCGGCATGCAGGATCGCGCCCATCAGCAGCCGCTTGCGGCCGGCGGTATGGTGAGCGAACCCCGCCAACGGATCCCGGCCGGACGGCATGCCCAGCAGAGCCCGGTCCAGCGGGGTCAGGCCCCCGCCCCTGGCCACGGCACGCAGGTAGGAGCGGACACCCGCCAGCGCGTCCGGATGCCGGTCATCGTCCTCCAGCAGGCGGCACGCCAGGACGGATTCCAGCACACGACTGCCACAAGCCGAACGCACCAACCCCTGGTGATCGATCTGCGCGGACAGATGCTCACGCAGCCGATCGACCAGCGTCGATGCTGGCACGGCGGCCAGAGGAAACGTCACTGCCACCACGACCTGCGTATGCGTAAAACCGCCGCACCAGGAATGTTCGTCATCTCCGCTTCCCTGCCAGGGCCGAACACCGGCCGCCCATGATCCAGCTCGCACTACCCACCGCGCCCGGCCAGAAAACAAGCGGTCAGACACCTCCGCGCACACGGCGGAAGCACGGGCGGAAGCGGGCTCCAACGGCTCCGTTCCGGCTGCACCCGGCGTACACCACCCGGCGTACGCTCAGCCCCCTGGACCGTCAGCCTGTGGGGGCCGGCCAGGGCTCCGCGCACCCCTACGGCCCCCGCCCTGCACACTGCCTTGCAGCCGGGCGGCCGCCGACCGGAAAGAGCGCCGCGACCGGCTCAACCCCGACCAGCTCGTCGCCCTCGGAGTGCAGTAGGCGCAACAGCCCGTCGGGCACGGGCCGGAGGGGTGCGCTCCCGCCGGCCCCTTGCCGCCCAGGGGCGGAAGGTCGTGGCCGCGGTGTCCCGTCCACGACAAGATCGTTGAAGCGGGGGTCGGCGGCCTCCACCACCGCCCGCGACCACCGACCCGGGCCGGCGTCCGCCGGCGGGACCAGGCCCGAACCCGTCGCCCACCGCCGGCCGACCGCTCGGAACGACACCCCTGCTGTTGCCGGGGAGGGGCCCCACCCGGCAGGGCGCAGGCGGTGCCGCACGCGGGGAGAGTGGTTCGCTGCGGGGGCGCGTGCAAAGTTGGCCTGGAATGTGATCTTCATGTAACGGATTCGTGGGAAACATGGTCGGGTCCATCGATCATGACCATGGGGGCTTTTACGTGGCAACGTCCGTGCCGTCTGGCACAGCAGACACTTCCGGTGCCGGCATGGGGGTGGAAGGCGCCGTTGACGACCTGATCGTGCTCCTCGACGAGTCAGGGCGAGTCATCGGAGCGGCCCCGCGGCTGGCCAGTCATCACACCGGCACACCGCTGCACCTGGCCTTCACCGCGTACGCCTTCAACGGGGATGGTGAGCTGCTGCTGACCCGACGCTCGATGGCGAAGAAGACCTGGCCAGGGGTCTGGACGAACACTGCGTGCGGACATCCGCGACCGGGGGAACGCCTTGTGGGCGCTGCGGCACGCCGCGTGCGGGACGAACTGGGGGTCGAGGTGCTGCGTGCCGATGTGGTCCTGGCCAAGGTCCGGTACCGGGCGGTGATGCCCAATGGTGTGGTGGAGAACGAGATGGGGCCGGTGCTGCGGGTCCTGCTGGACGGTGCGGTGCGACCGGATCCGCAGGAAACGGACCGGGTGCAGTGGGTCGCCTGGCGGGACATAGCGACCCGGGTCACGGAGGGGACGGCTGGTCTGTCTCCCTGGGCGGAGATCACGATCCGTCGCCTGGCTGGGCTCGGGGCTGACCCGTGGGGGTGGCCGGTCGTCGAGCCCGGTGACGAGATCCCGGCCCTCCACGGACTGGCCGGTCCGCGGAAGGAACGGCGATGAGCGAGGGGGCAGGCACCGCCCGTACGATCCTGACGCAGGCCAGGGCCCTGGTCGATCCGCTCTACCGTCATGCCCTCGCCGAGCTGCCGGAGGACTTGGAAAGACTGCTGGGGTACCACGCCGGGTGGTGGGGTGCGGACGGTGAGCCGGCGAAGCCGAACGGGAAGGCGTTTTCCGCGGCCATGGCGTTGACGGCCGCGCAGGCGGTGGGAGGTGACGGTCAGGACGCGGTGCGGGCCGCCGTGGCGGTGGAGATGGTCCACGACGCCTCCCTGTTGCACGATGACATCGTGGACGGTGACCGCACCCGCCGGCACCGGCCCGCGGCCTGGACCGTCTTCGGCGCCGGCCCGGTGCTGTTCGCCGGTGTCGCGCTGATCACCGTGGCCACCGACTTGCTCGCGCCCGAGGATGCGAAACAGCTGTCCCGCACCGTGCGCGAGATCTATGAAGGCCAGCTCCAGGACGCCGCCTTCGAGACCCGCAGCGACGTCACCACGGGCGAGTATCTGACGATGGTGGAGAAGAAGACCGCAGTGCTCCTGGCCACCGCCTGTGAGCTGGGCGCCCGCGCGGCCGGGGCACCCTCCGCCCAGGTGACGCTGCTGGGGTCCTTCGGGCGAGCGGCCGGGATCGCCTACCAGATCGCCGATGACATCCTCGGTATCTGGGGGGAGCCGAAGGTAACCGGAAAGCCGGTCTGTACCGACCTCGTTGCGAAGAAGAAGACCGCCCCCGTCATCGCGGCCCTGAGCTCTCCGACCAAGGCCGGTGACGTCCTGCGGTCCCTCTACGCCGGAAGCGGCCGGCTCTCCGAGCGGCAGGCGCAGGAGGCCGCCCGGCTCATCGAGGACAGTGGTGCCAGAGCCTGGGCCGAAGAGGAAGCCGACCGCTGGACAAGCCTCGCCCGGCAGACCCTGGAACAAGCCCGGCCCGCAGACCCGGCCGGCTTGCAGGTGCTGATGAACGCCGCGGTCAGGCGGACCCGGTGACGCTCCGGCCTTCCTCACCCGCCGCAGCTGTTTCCCGCCCGGTACGGGGTGTGGTCTGCGACATCGACCTCACCCTTACCCGTACCGGCTCCGCCGAGGCACTGGGCCAGGCACTGGGCCTGCCCCGGCAGGTCCAGGCAGCCCACTACCGCGACTACCACGCCGGAAGGCTGACCCGCACCCAGCTGCTCGACCTATGGCGCGCCACCGGCAACGCCACGCGAGAGCGCATGACTGCCGCGTTCGCGGGTGTCCCACTGCGCGATGGAGCCACCCGCCTGGCCGACACGCTGCGGGCCCGGCGGATTCCTCTCTGCTTGATCACCAGCTCCGCACAGCTCTTCGCCGACCTGATGGTCGCGAGGCTGGGAGCCTGCTGCGGCTACGGCAACGGCCGACTGACCTTCGACCGGACCGGCTACCTGGAAGATCTCGACTTCAGCCTCGACACCCAGCAGCTGAAGGCTCGCCACCTCGCCCAGTTCTGCCGCGAGCACGGCCTGGCAGCGCAGGACCTCCTCGCTGTGGGCAACGGCCCCAACGACCTCGCACTGTTCGACGCCACCGGCCGCGGTGTCCTGCTCACCCCGGACCCCGACGCCAAGCCCGCCTACAGCAACCGCGCCTGGACGACCGTCCCCCATCTGTCCGACGTCATCCCCCTGCTCGACAATTCGTAGCCCTCCGGGGCCGCACGCGCGGTTGCTCTCACCACCGGTTTCTGCGAGTGACTCACCGTCACAGCGTCACGCGAGCCGGGCCCTGGTCGTCGGCGTACGCCTCGCGCCCGGCCGCCGTACTCCGATGCTCCAGCTGGCGGGGGGCGCCATTCCACCCGCGCGGTATTCCCGGCCAGGGACTCCGGAGCGGCTGTCTGTGAACCAGCCCTCCTTCACGTCCCTGTGGGCAGGCGAGGGCGTCCGGTGCGGACGTCGTCCACGACGCTGCCTTGTTCCAGGGCGCGGTTCCAACCGCCCTCGTAAGCCTTGAGGTCTGCTGGCGGCAGCTCCGGATTCCCGTGTACGCGGACGGTGCTGGTGTCCCACGGCCGTCGACCGTCCCGACGCGGGGGTGAGCAGGACGCCCGGGCTGGAGGACTCCTCGGCACGTCCGGTGCGCATGGTCACTTCGTGGTGCCGCAGTTGCACGTAGGCGGCGAAGGCTCCCTGGACGGTGCGGTCGAACCGGGTGGCAGCGCCGACGATGAGCTGGCCGGTGCCGTCCTCGTCGAGCAGGCGCCGAAAGCGCCACTTGCAGTGCTCCTCGGGCACATGGGGAACGTCGCGGAGCATATCGAGGAGCAGGTGGCCCCACTCGGCCCGGGCCGATACCCGCGGGCGGTGCGGCGGCGTCCGCGGCGGCGAGCTCGTAGTACCGCACGGGCTCGTCATCGAGGGCCACGGCTTCTTCGGCAGCCGCCCTGAACAGGTAGTCCAGGACGGCGGTCCTGGAGCGCAGTTGGTCGAAGAGGAAGTCCAGTCGCGGCGGCTGAGGGCGATGGCGGGCATACCCGGTGGCGTCCAGGAGGGTACGGTGCCGCGCGGACGCGGGGGTGATCCAGCAGAAGCACCGCGACCCACTCGAAGGCGTTCCCGTCGACTCGCAGGGTCCGCCCGCGGCCGTTGATCATGTCGGCGGGCAGCATGCGCAACTGCCGGACTGTGCCCCTGGCCTGGCTCATCGCCTCGGCGGCCGCCTTCTGGATCCAGGAGATCTCCTGGGCGTCTGACTTCGGGCTGACGGTGCGGGCCTTGACTTGCACGACAGCGCCGCGCTGCCCGGCCGGGAGCAGCCGGTCGCTGCCGCGGCTCGGCAGCCAGCTGCGTCAGACCGACCGCGAGCGGGCCGGGAAGGCGCCTGGGGGTAGCGTCGAGGCGGAGAGTGGGGCGGCCGTCGCGGGTGCCGGGATGCCCGGTGGTGAGGGTGACGATGCGGGTGAGGTGCTGGCCGAACAGCAGAAGGAGGGCTCCGGCTGCCCGTACGTCGAGGGGCAGGGCGTCGTCGTGGGGACAGCACTGGAGCAGATTCCAGTGGCCGTGCTCATCGAGGCCCTCCGGTTCGGCCTTTCCCCCGTGCGGCACCGGCAACTCCCGGCTGGGGCCGTGGCAGGCCGTCCACACGAGGAAGTCCCGCAGCTCGAAGCGGGTGCCGGGGCCTGCGGCGAGCCACCAGTCGACGTGCTGCCGGGTGGCGTGCTGCCGGGTGGCGTCGGACAAGCCCAGGCCCAGGCCATCGAGATGGGTCAGGAACGCGACGGCGCAGTTGACGCGCGTGTGTATCCCCACCGGGCTACGGCCGCCGTACTGGCCGCGCGGGCGGCGCGGCGGCGGGCACGGGGCAGCACCGACCAGCGGACGCACGGCTTCAGGAGCTCCGTGTACTCGGGATGCCGGACCAGGGTGAGGTGGCGTTCGACAGCTGCCGGGGGCTCGTCACGGGCGGGCGGTGTCCCGCAGGCGACCAGCACCGTGCCCAAGTGGTCCGCGCACTTGCGCGGCACCGCTGTCGGAGGCGGCGGTCGTGTCGAGGTCGGCGTGGGTGGGCAGCCGGCCGGAGGCCGCGATTCCCGCTCAGGATGCGGGCCGAAGCCCGAGCGGGCGCCGGGCCTGGCCGAAGCGGACCCTGCTATTCGTCGTCGTGGCACAGCCTCACGCACTCGTAGCCGTGTATGTACTGGCAGCAGCTGGTGTGGCGGACGATGTCGTCTTCGCGGTCGTAGAACTCGGTAATGATCCGGCCGTCCTCAACGCGTGAGACGCCGACTTGCCTTTCGAAGTCGATCTTCAGGATTACGGTCTCCATCCGCAGACAGCTCACCGCGTACCTGCCGGCAGCCTCGGGGTACTTGGCGAACACTTTGTCGATCTCTTCGAAGAATTCGGGGTCGCGCTGCGGCCCACATGCGGGCTTGGTCTTCATGGCTCGTTTCCCAGTGTCGAGTGTGTTGAGCCCTAAAACCATGGTCCCGCAGCCCGGCGGCCGCTGCCACCGTGGCTCCGGAACGTCGCGCGTTCGAATGAAACGGATGCCTACGGCTGCAACGGTTCCCATGCCCTGCGTCGTGGAAGACCGCGTCTGAGCCGGGCCGGCGCAGGAGCCGGGGCAGATCTGCCGGCTGCGGATCAGGTGGATGACGGCCTCGCGGACCGTGTCGTGCACGCCGGCGTCGAGGGTGTGCCGCGGTGCGGTGAGCACATCGGCCTTGACCGCGCAACGCGGGCCTTGGCCATCGGCGGCGAGGAACACCGCCCGCTGCTGGGGGCCCGCCCGGTATGCGGCGTTGAAGGTGTCCAGGCCGGTGGCGTCCGGGATCAGGCCGGCGGGGCGCGGCGTCGGCAGCCAGAACACGCAGGAGGGCCTGCTGGGCATCCAGGCGCGGAGGATGGGCGGAACGGTACGAGGCTGGCTCGGCCGATAGAGCGAGACGAGACCTCTTCAACCGCCGCGCTGGTTGCGCAGTTGGCCGGACGGAGCGGCCGGCCTCAGCCGCCGGCGACCTCACTCACAGGACAACAGGCCCGCCTGCTGTTTGGCGGTCAGGACACGGTGGACGCTCTCCTCCGCCTGGGCCCGGAACTGGGGGTCATGCGTCATGCGCGCTCGTACGGCTGCCGCCATCGCGGGTATCGAGTTCGGTTCGACGGTCAGGACGAGGTCCCCGCCGGCGGACAGGAAGTTCACCGCACGATCGGCCGGCGGCACGGACTTCACGGCGACCGCGTTCCCGAGGTCGTCCGAGACGACGACTCCCTTGAAGCCCAGTTCGTCCCGGAGGAGACCCTTGATGACGGTCGGGGAGAACACGGCCTGGCGCTGCGGATCGATCTTGCTGTAGGTGGCCAGAGAGATCATCACGAACGGGGCGCCCGCTTTGATGCCCGACCTGAAGGGGCCGATGCTCGCGCTGTCGCCCGTGGTGACCGAATCGACCACCCCTGCGGTGGTGTCGGTGTTGCCCAGGACGTTTCCGAGGCCCGGAAAATGTTTGAGTGTGGTCAGAACGCCGGACTCGGCGGAGCCGGCCAGAAAGGCGTCGCTGTGGGAGGTCACCGTCTCTGCGGTGTGGCCGAATTCGCGACCGTAGCGGCCGATCGGCTCGTTGCGGCGGCCCAGTTCGGCCGGTACGACATCGGCGACGGGGGCAAGATTGAGGTTGACTCCGGCCGAGCTGAGCTGCCGCGCCCAGACCGCGGCCTCGGAGCGGAGCTTCTCGGTCGGCCAGCTTCCCTGGGTCAGACCGTTCGGGATGGTCGAGAAGCCGGGGCCGGACAGCACCTGCACCTGGCCGCCCTCCTGGTCCGTGGAGACCAGCAGCCGTGCCCGAGAGTGCGCCATGGCCTGGAGGGAGTCGGTCAAGGCCTTGGTCGCCGCCGTGCCCGACGTACTGCGGCCGGCGAGGAAGACCGAGCCGACGTGGTGGGTGCGCAGCACCTGCAACCGCTGTTGGTCGGGCTGTGCGGCGGCGATGCCGGCCATGAAGAGCTGGCCGACCCGTTCCGGCTCGCTCATGGCGCTGAAGACGGAGTCCACACAGCTCGTCGACGCGCTCGCCAGCGGCGTGACTGAGGCCTGGGAGACACCGGCGCCCCCTACGCAGGCTGCCACCAGGGCTGACGCCAGCAGCGGCACCGGGCGCGTCGTCCTCTTGCGTCTCCTGTCGGGCACAGGCGTCCGTCGCGATGCCATGGCGAGTCCCCTTCCGCTCCGATACCGAACGAAACAGCCTTCCGGCACGTGCGCCCCGCCTTCCACTGTCCCCTGCCGGTGCCCCGTACGCACCTCGGCGGAACGACCCGTACCGCGGGTGCGCACATGCTGCACGGCAAGGGCGGCGCCCGGGCCGGCGGGGACGCTGCGCGTGCGGGCCGGCTCGCAGAGGACGCCGTGCCGTTGACCTCCGCCCCACATTCCTACCTCCCGGTGGTGGAAGCCGTGTCCACCAAGCCGTGGGGCGTGGAGCGGGGGTGGGAGGGGCTGCGCTGACCCCGGGGGCCTGGTCGGGAGCCGTCAGATCCGTGGCAGCGCCTTCGTGACGGGCTGGGCGATCCCTGCCCAGGTCGGCTGTCGTAGCGCTCACCCGCATCGCGGCCGCGACCGCAGATCCGGGCCCGCCGGGCGCCCCACTGTCCGTGGCCCCTTTTCACTGCCCGCGCCGCCGGTACGGTCGTACTGCCCCGTCCTGTGCAACGAAGCGTCGTCGGCGGCTTCGGCGCGCGGCGGCGGCGCGTCAGGGGCCGTCGCGGACCACCGACAACCCGCCGACCCGGGTCGTGATGCCCGTCGGCCCGCGTCGGGCCGAAGCGAGCACGCTGGACGGTCGACCGAGGGTGTCGCCCTGCTCCACCTCGATCGTGACCGTCTGCGCCCCTGCCGTGTCGAGCAGGTGGGCGGCCAGGCAGCCGGTGCTGTTGGCGTTGGCGACGTCCTCGTCGACGCCGATCGCCGGCGCGAACATCCGCGCCGCGCCCGGTCGGCCGCCCTCCGGCGGTACGTACACGAAGCAGCCGAGGAGCCCGTACCGCCGGCACGCCGCTGTCAGCCTGCCGAGGTGTGGGCGGACCCGGAGCAGCGCCGACCGGTCGTGGACGGGTACCAGCATGCGGGGTGCGCCGGGCGCGGCGATCCGTGCTGCGTCGGTCGGGTGCGGATCGTCCGCGGTGAGCCCGAGCGCGGCGACGATCGCGGCGCGCTCGTCCGGCGCCGGGTGACGCAGCGCGACGAGGCCCTGGTCGAACCACACCTCGATGCCGGTGGGGCGGCGGATCGCGGCGGTGTCGAACGTGCGTCCGCCGGTGTGTTGGCGGTCGTTCAGCTCGCCGAGCGCGGTCCGGGTCAACCGGAGGGCCTGCGCGGCAACGGTGCCGTGGCCGCAGCCGGGCAGTTCGGTGGTGGCGGTGAAGAATCGGACCGGCCAGCCACCGTCCGGCGCCCGCTCCGGGCCGAGGAACGCCGCGTGCGAGGTGCCGGCCGCAGCGGCGACCGTACGTCGGTCCGCGTCGGTCGCCGCCGGGTCGTCGTCGATGACGGCGGTGGGGCTACCGCCCCGGCCGTCGCGCCGTACGCACGCATCGACCACCGTGACATCCGGCCAGGGCATCGGCCCACCTTTCACGCTCATGCGACGCTCGACGCAACCGTTGACGGCGTCCGCCGTTCGTGGGGAGAGGCCGAGCTGCCTTGCCGCTGACCGGGCGGCGGGGCTGCGGTGGGGGGCGCCCGGCGGGCCTGGCGCCACGTCATGATGGTCGACTGTTATGTGCCTTCAAGAGTGTCGACATGGTCTTCAGTGAAGGTCCGACGGGACCTGGGTCAGTCGATGCCTTCGACGATGCGGAAGTCGCGCTCCACGCCGTCGGAGAGGGCGGCCAGGGCCTCCTGGTAGGCCGCGCTCTCGCGTGCCGCGACGGCCTGCTCGAAGCTGTCGAACTCGACCACGATGGTGCGTTCGGCGATGCCGGCGTCATGCGCCGCGACCCGACCGCCGCGGACGATGGTCCGACCGCCTGCGGCCTCGACGGCCAGGCGGGCCAGCTTGTCGTAAGCAGCCAGCTTCTCCGGGTCTGAAATGGTGCGGTAGACGCTGACCCAGTAGCCCTTGGGCATGGAACCTCCTGTGTGGGGATGAGCGAGTCGGACTTAGGGATGGGTCGCGGACGAGCGTCGGCGGGCCAGAGCGAGGCTGGTCAGCGTCGTGATCGCCATGGCGCCGATGCCGACCAGCGCCGCGGTGGTGTAGGCGTGGTCGTCGGGGAAGGGGCGGCCGGGGTCGGTGCCCGCGGTCAGGGTCAGGCCGCCGATGGCGCTGCCCAGGGAGTACCCGACGCTGCGGAGGACGTAGTTGAAGCCCATGGCGCTCGACGTCTCGCGCTGGGGGGTGACGTCCAGGACGACGCCGGGCATCGCTGCCGAGAAGCCGCCGACGCCGAAGCCGAGCACGCCCATCGCCGCGAACAGTTCGGCCAGGTCCGACCGGGCCACCGCGAACAGGGCGCATCCGCCGCCGATCACGACGGCGCTGCCGGCAAGGAGTACGGGGTCCGTGGTCCGCGTCCGCAGGCGCGGTGTGAGCTTGCCGGCGACGAACCCCAGCGCCGAGAAGGGGATGAGGACCAGCCCGGCGACGAAGGTCGTCAACCCGAAGCCGTAGCCGGCGCCGTGCGGCGTCTGTGCGTACCGGGTGATGAGCGTGAGCAGGAGGTACATGCCGATCCCGCCGACGAACGTGGCGAAGCTCGCCCCGGCGACCGCCGGGTGCCGCATCGCCCGGACATCGACCAGGGGCGTCGTGCTGCGCAGTTCGATGACGGTCCAGGCGCAGAGCAGCGCCACCGTGACGAGGGCGAGGCCCGCTGCCATGGGGAGGTGCCGGCTCCACAGGTTCCGTTCGCCGGCGAGGAACAGCACCAGGAGCAGCGCAGCGGCCAAGGCGGCCGCGCCTGCCACGTCGAGGGGGGCGGAGCGGCCTGCGGGGGCTCCACCGAGATCAGGGCGATCGCCGCAGCGCCGCGCTCCTCGGGGGTGGTCCCGGGCCGCGCCCATCATCAGCGCCGTCAGCCCGAGCCCGACGCCCTGGGCGGCCCTGCCGATGAGCAGCCACGCGAACGGCAGCGGCAGCACGGTGAGCGCGCTGCCGGCCACGACGACCACCAGCGTGGCGAGGATCGTGGCCCGCCGGTACGTGCCGGCCCCGAGCCGGCCCAGGACCGGTGTGGCGACGGCGCCGCTGAGCAGCGTGACGGTCAGCGTCCACTGCGCGCTGCCGAGCGAGACGTGGAACGAGGTCGCCACGCTGGTGATGAGCGGCGTCCCGAGGCTGGCGACTGCCGCCACGACCAGAGCGATGACCATCAGTGCGGGAACCAGCAGCCGCGTCTGGGAACGCGCCGCCGGGATCGCCATCACCTCGACCCGGCCGTCCGGCTGCCCGGTCACCGTTTCTGCTCTTGGCGGTCCTGGCTTTCGAGCTCCGCCAGATGCTTCAGCGCCGGAAGCGCCGCCACCAGCGCCTCGACCTCGTCGCCGGTCAGCTGCCCGATCAACCGCTCGAAGGCGTCGACGCCCGCCTGGCGCCGCGTCCGGACATACGCCGCGCCGGCCTCGGTCAGGCACACCAGCGTGACCCGCTTGTCGGAGGCGTCGCCGCGCCGCTCGACCAGGCCGGACTCCTCCAGCACCCGGACCAGGGTGGTCATCGCGGGCTGGGTGACGCCCTCGACCGCGGCCAGATCGGTGATACGCCGCGGGCCGGTCCGGTCCAGGGTGGCCAGGGTGGCGGCGGACGTCAGGCTCATGTCCCGGGGCAGGCGTCTGGCGGCCCTGGTGGCCAGGCCGTAGAGGGCTGCCCCGATGGCGGCGGACGCGGCCGGAGGGGTGGCTCGATCGTCACTCACCCTTGAAGCATAGCATCTTTATATTTATGGCTTATGGAAATGGTTCCGGCCGGCGCTACTCGCCTCGACCGCTCGGAGCCGGTGACGCCTCATTGCCCGGCGGCAGAAGACCGACCCTGCGATCCGGACCTGGTGGTGGAGGGCTGCGCGGATGCGCGCGCCGGGCGCCGGGCGCCGGTCAGGTCTGGGGCGGGGTCACCGGCGGCACCGGCGGTGCCGCGCCGCGCGCCCGGAGGTCGGCGGCGCCGCCCGCGCCGAGCACCCCGGTGGTCCGCTCCAACTCCTCGAACGGCAGCGCCGACAACGACCGCCGTGCCACCGCCGACACCACCAGCGGCAGCAGCGGACGCAGCGGCTGCACCAGACGCAGCCACGGTGGGGCGTAGACGCTGACCGCGCGTCGCTCCACCCCGCGCACCAGCCATCCGGCGACCCGCTCGGGACTGTGCACGCGGCGGGCGGGCCCGGGCTGATGGGAACGCAGGGCCCGCAGCACCGGATGGTCGTCGAGGGCCGCGATCATGTCGGTGCCGGTCCAGTGCAGGTACGCGATGCCGACCCCCACACCCGCCGGACGCACCTCGGTACGCAGGGCCTGGGCGAACGACTCCACGCCCGCCTTCGACGCGCAATAGGCGCTCATCAACGGCGCCGAGCCGAACGCGGCGGTGGACGCCACCTGGAGGAAGTACCCTTTGGTGCAGGTGAGTTGGGGCAGGAAGGCGCGGGCGGTGTTCGCGCTCCCGATCAGGTTGACCTCGACCACCCGGTCGAACAGCGATGCCTCGCACGTGGCGAACGGGCCCGCGGCGGCGATCCCCGCGTTGGCGATCACGACCGAGGCGGGCCCCAGCCGTGCGCCGATGCTGCGGGCCGCGCCTTGGAGCGCCGCCTCGTCGGTGACGTCGACCTCGAAGCAGTGCGCCTCGGTCGGCAGCCCCGCCGCGACCTGGCGCAGCGAGTCGAGCTCGCGGCCCAGGAGGGCCAGCCGCATGCCCCGCAGGGCCAGCCGGCGTGCCACCGCCGCTCCCACGCCGCGCGCCGCGCCGGTGACCACCGCGATCCGCGCGTACGATCCGCCCTCCGCCATGACCGCCTCCAGGCCCGCCCTTACGACCCGCGCCGCACAGTGCACCCGCCCAGTCGACCACGCCCCCACTCGGCC
>NZ_RPRY01000018.1 GCF_003949795.1 Streptomyces sp. WAC06614 | reverse complement strand
GGGGCGGGCTCGTCGGTCGGCATGGCTCCGATTCTCGCCCCCGGCCCGCGAGCCGTTCCCGTACGGGGGCCAGAGCGCCCCGCAGCCGCCGCGGCAGGCGGAGCCGGAGCCGTACGGGGTCGGCGATCCGGCCCTCCCGGGCCGCCAGGAGGGCACGTTCGTCACGGTCGGTCAGCATCTTCGCGGTACTCCCTTGCCGATGGGGGCCAATACCGCGAGTCTGGAGTCCGATTGGCCTGGCCGGCAGAGCCAATCGGGGGAGGTTGGCATGGCGAACGGGCGAGTGGTCCATACGGCGGACAGGACGATCGGCAGCCGGCAGCTCGCCGCCCTGCTTCCGCCCCCGGTGCTGGCCCGCCCCGGCTACCGGGCCCTGGCCGAGGCGATCCGCACCCTGATCCTGGACGGCCGGGTCGCCCTGCACATCCGGCTCCCCGCCGAACGCGAGCTCGCCGAATGCCTCGGCGCCGGCCGGGCCACCGTCACGGGCGCCTACGACCTGCTGCGCGAGAGCGGCTACGCCCGCAGCCGGCGCGGCTCGGGCACCTTCACCGAACTGCCCGACGGACACCGCCCGGTCGGCGCCCACGCCCTGCTCGGCGCCGGCGGCAGCGGCGGTTTCCTGCCCGACGGGGACCCCGGCATCGACCTCGCCATCGCCGCCATGGGCGCCCCCGACGGCGCCCTCGCCGAGGCCCTGGCCCAGGCCGCGCCCCGGCTGCCGGCCGCCGCCCGTACCCCCGGCTACCTGCCCTTCGGCCTGCCCGACCTGCGGGCGGCCGTGGCCGAGCGGTTCACCCGGCGCGGCCTGCCCACCCGGCCCGAGCAGATCCTGGTCACCGCCGGCGCCCAGCAGGCCCTGACGCTGGTGGTGAGCCTGCTGTGCCGGGCCGGCGACCGGGTGGTCACCGAGAACCCGACCTACGCCAACGCCCTCGACGCCCTGCGCCACGCCCGGCTGCGCACGGCCCCCGTCGCCGTCACCGACGCCGGCTGGGACCTGGAGATCGCCGAGTCCACCCTGCGCCAGACCGTCCCGCGGCTGGCCTACGTCATCCCCGACTTCCAGAACCCCACCGGCGCCCTGATGCCCGAGGACCAGCGCCTGGCCCTGCTCGCCGCGACCCGCCGCACCGGCACCTGGCTGGTGGTGGACGAGACCCTCGCCGACATCGCCCTCGACGTGCCCGCACCCGCACCGCTGGCCGCCCTGGCCGCCCGCGGCGGCGCCGACCACGTCGTCACCATCGGCTCGCTGAGCAAGACCCACTGGGGCGGGCTCCGGGTCGGCTGGGTCCGGGCCACCGCCAAGCTCGTGGCCGAGCTGACCGCCGTACGGGCCGCCACCGACATGACCGGCTCCGTCCTGGACCAGCTCGTCGCCCTGCCGCTGCTCGACGGGCTGGAGCGGACCCTGCCGGCCCGGCTGGAGCAGCTCCGGGTGCAGCGGGCGGCCCTGATCGAGGCCCTGCAGCGGCACACCCCCGAGTGGTCGTGGACGGTGCCGCCCGGCGGGCTCTCGCTCTGGGTGGACCTCGGCGAGCCGGTCAGCTCCGCCCTGGCCGAACGCGCCGCCGCGGCCGGGGTGCACATCGGGCGCGGGGCCCGGTTCGGCGTGGACCCCGGCACCTTCGAGCACCGGCTGCGGATCCCGTACACCCTGCCGCCCGAGCGGCTGGACGAGGGCGTGCGGCGGCTGGCCGCCGCCTTCCACGACGGGGTCCCGCTGGCGCCGGCGGTGGACCGGCCGCACTGGGTCGCCTAGCCGCGGGGCGCGGGCCGCCCGGCCGCTACGGGGTGCGGATCAGGCGCCGGGCGCCCGCCGCCGCCACGGCCGCCGTACGGGACTCCACGCCGAGCTTGGCGTAGATGTGCACCAGGTGGGACTTCACCGTGGCCTGGCTCAGGAACAGCCGCTTGGAGATCTGCTGGTTCGACAGCCCGTCCGCGACGAGCTGGAGCACCTCCAGCTCCCGCTTGGTCAGCGCCTCGGCCGGGGTCCGCATCCGGTCCATCAGCCGCAGCGCCACCGCCGGGGCCAGCGCCGACTGCCCGGCCGCGGCCGTACGGACCGCCGCCGCCAGCTCCTCCGGCGGGGCGTCCTTGAGCAGGTAGCCGGAGGCCCCGGCCTCCACCGCGGCCAGGATGTCGGCATCGGTGTCGTACGTGGTCAGCACCAGCACCCGCGGACCGCCGGGCCGGGCGGTGATCGCGGCCGTGGCCTGCGAGCCGTGCATCCCGGCGCCGAACTGGAGGTCCATCAGGACCACGTCGACCTCTTCGGCGGCGGCCAGCTCCACCGCCCGCTCGGCGGTCGCGGCCTCCGCCACCACGGTGAAGCCGGGCTCGGTGTCCAGGACCGCGCGCAGGCCCGCCCGGACCACCGGGTGGTCGTCGGCGAGCAGCAGCCGGATCGTCATCGGGCCTCCTCCACGGGCAGCGGCAGGGTCACGGCCACGGCGGTGCCCTGGCCGGGGGCGGACTCCACGGTGAAGGTCCCGCCCAGGGACTCGGCGCGCGAGCGCATCGCCGGCAGGCCGAAGCCCCCGTCCGCGGCCGGGGTCCCGGCCGCGGCGACGGTGTGCGCCCGACGGGGGTCGAACCCGCGGCCGTCGTCCACGATGTCCAAGGTCACCGACGCGTCCATGAAGGTCAGGGTGATCTCGGCGCGGTCCGCCCGGGCGTGCCGCACCACGTTGGCCAGCGCCGACTGCGCGATCCGCAGCAGCGCCACCTCGTACGGGGTCGGCAGCTCGGCCGGGGTCCCGCTCAGCGAGAACCGTACGCGCGGCCCGGGCGCGCCCGCGCACAGCCGTTCCAGGGCCGCCGCGAGAGAGCCGTGCTCCAGGTCGGGCGGGGTGAGCGCCCGGACGAACCGGCGCGCCTCGGCGAGGTTCTCCTGGGCGGCCTCCCGGGCCCGCGCGATGTGCGCCAGCGCCGCCGCAGCCGCTCCGGGGCCGGGGCCGGTGCCCGGGGCGGGGTCCGCCGCCGGGCCGGGGCCCGGTGCCGCGGCGCTCGCCGTACGGTCCTCCGCCAGGGCCCGTTCGGCGGCCCGCAGCAGCAGCTGGATCGAGGACAGGCCCTGGGCGAGGGTGTCGTGGATCTCCCGGGCCAGCCGCTCCCGCTCGGCGAGGATGCCCGCGCCGCGCTCGGCGGCGGCCAGTTCCGCCCGCGTGGTGATCAGCTCCTCGATCAGCTCCCGGCGGCGCTCGCTCTCCCGGTACAGGGCCTGGTAGCCGAGCACGGTCGCGACCGCCACCGCCGCGCCCAGCAGCGGCCCGAGGAACGCCCCCGGGGTCACCGCCCCGCTGTGCCCGAGGAACCCGCCGATGGCCGCGCACGCGGTCAGCACCACGGCCGGCACGCCCCAGCGCAGCGGCAGCAGGTGCAGTTCGAGGAAGTACAGCGGGAAGGCGATCCACACGCCGTCCGGCGAGACCACCAGCAGCGCCACCCAGGCGGCGCCCACCGCGGCCAGCCACAGCGCGCCCGCCCGCGGCGAGCGGTGCACGGCCGGGGCCCGTACCCCGGCGGCGTAGACGAGGGCCACCAGCGCGGCGGTGGCCACCACCCGGCCCGCGCCGGGCGAGGAGTCGGCCAGGGCCCGCGCGGCGGCCAGGGCCAGCAGACCCAGCAGCAGCGCGTGCAGGCACAGCCGCAGGACGCGCGAGACGGGGGTGAGCGGTCGGGAGTGTCGGGGATCGAGGAGGGAAAGCATCGCCCGACCAGCGTAGGTCGGCCGCGGCCGGGCCCGGTCAACCGAAAGTTTGATGTCGGAATGCTCCCTTCGATCCGATCCTCGCTCCCGTGGCGCGATGCCCCCCGGCCGGGCCGGCGGCCAAGGTGGGGGCCATGTTCGTCGCATGGAGAGATCTACGGTTCGCCAAGGGCCGCTTCGCCCTGATGGGCGCGGTCGTCGTGCTGATCACGCTGCTGGTCGGCCTGCTGTCGGGACTGACGTCCGGGCTGGCGCGGGAGAACATCTCCGCCGTCACCGGGCTGCCCGCCACCCACCTGGCCTTCGCCGCCCCGGGCGGGGACCAGAAGGTGTCCTTCACCCAGTCCCAGGTGCCCGAGAGCGCCTGGGAGGCCTGGGCCAAGCAGCCCGGGGTGCGCTCGGCGCACCCGATCGGCATCCGCACCACCAACGCCGCCGCCGGCGAGCGCACCGCGGCCGTGTCCGTCTTCGGGGTGGAGCCGGCGGCGGGCCTGGCACCGCGCGGCCTCGCCCCGGGACAGGTCGTCCTGACCGAGAAGGCCGCCGACGAGCTCGGCGGCGCCAAGGCCGGCGGCACGGTCAGGATCGGCCCGCTGGACCTCACCGTCGCCGCGGTCTCGGGCACCGCCGCCTACAGCCACACCCCCGTGGTCTGGGCCGACCTGGGCGACTGGCAGCGGATCGGCAACCCCGGCGCCACGGGGACGACGGCCACCGTGATCGCCCTCGACGCCGACGGCACGGCCGACCTGGCCGCCGGGGACAAGGCCACCGCCACCCGGGCGCAGACCCTCGACGAGGCCCTCGGCGCCATAGGCTCCTACCAGGCCGAGAACGGCTCGCTCCAGCTGATGCGCGGTTTCCTCTTCGCCATCTCCGCCCTGGTCATAGGTGCCTTCTTCACCGTCTGGACCATCCAGCGCAGCCCGGACGTGGCCGTGCTCAAGGCGCTCGGCGCCTCCACCCCGTACCTGCTCAAGGACGCGCTCGGCCAGGCCGTGGTCATGCTGGCCGCGGGAACGGGCCTGGGGACCCTGCTGGCGGCCGGGCTCGGGGCGCTGATCAGCGGCGGCGACGTGCCGTTCGTCCTGGACGCGCCCACCGTGCTGGTCCCCGCCGCGGTGATGATCGCGCTCGGCGCGGTCGGGGCCGCCCTGTCCGTCCGGCGGATCACCGCCGTCGACCCTCTGACCGCCCTCGGGAGCGCCCGATGACCCTCCTCGTCGACGACGTCACCCTCACCTACCCCGACGGCGAGAGCCGGCTGACGGCCCTGGACGGGGTCCGTCTCCAGGTGCCCGCCGGGACCCTGACGGCGGTGGTCGGACCGTCCGGCTCCGGCAAGTCCAGCCTGCTCGCGGTCGCGGCCACCCTGGTCACCCCGGACTCCGGGCGGGTCGTGGTGGCCGGCCGGGACACCGCGCGGATGGGCGCCGCGGAGAAGTCGGCGCTGCGCCGCGAGCAGATCGGCATCGTCTTCCAGCAGCCCAACCTGCTCGCCTCGCTGACCGCCGCCGAGCAGCTCCAGGTGATGGCCCACCTCTCCGGCCGGCCCGCCCGGCAGGTGCGCCGGCGGGCCCTGGAGCTGCTGGACGCGGTGGGCCTGGCGGACAAGGCCGACAAGCGTCCGCACCAGCTCTCGGGCGGCCAGCGCCAGCGGGTGAACATCGCCCGGGCCCTGGTGAACGAGCCCTCCGTGCTGCTGGTGGACGAGCCCACCAGCGCCCTGGACCACGAGCGCGGCGCGGCCGTGCTGGACCTGCTGGTCGGCCTGACCCGGGAGCGGTCCACCGCCACCGTGCTGGTCACCCACGACCGGGCGCACCTGGAGCGGATGGACCGGACGGTGACGATGACCGACGGCCGGCTCACGGACCCGGTGGCCGCCGCCTGAGGCGGCCACCGGCCACGGCGAGAGCCCGGACCCCGTGGAGGGGGTCCGGGCTCTCGCCGTACGGTGCGTTCGGGGTCAGGCCGGGTTCTGGTTGGCCAGGGCCACCGACAGCTCGGCGGCGATCTCCTGGAGGATCGGCACGATGGTCTCGGTCGCGGCCTCGGTGACCCGGCCGGCCGGGCCGGAGATGGAGATGGCGGCGGCGGTCGGCGAGTTCGGCACGGAGACCGCGAGGCAGCGGACCCCTATCTCCTGCTCGTTGTCGTCGACGGCGTAGCCGGCCTTGCGGACCTGCTCCAGGGCGTCGAGGAAGCCCTCGGGGGTGGTGATGGTCTTCTCGGTCGCCGCGGGCATGCCGGTGCGCGCCAGCAGCGCCCGTACCTCGTCGGCGGGGGTGTGGGCCAGCAGCGCCTTGCCCACACCGGTGGAGTGGGGGAGCACCCGGCGGCCGACCTCGGTGAACATGCGCATGGAGTGCTTGGAGGGCACCTGGGCGACGTAGACGATCTCGTCGCCGTCGAGCAGGGCCATGTTCGCCGTCTCGCCGGTCTCCTCGACCAGGCGGGCCAGGTACGGCCGCGCCCAGGTGCCCAGCAGCCGGGACGCGGACTCGCCGAGCCGGATCAGCCGGGGGCCGAGGGAGTACCGTCGGTTGGGCTGCTGCCGTACGTACCCGCAGGCCACGAGCGTGCGCATGAGCCGGTGGATGGTGGGCAGGGGCAGGCCGCTGGCGGCGGAGAGCTCGCTCAGGCCGACCTCGCCCCCCGCGTCCGCCATCCGTTCGAGCAGATCGAAGGCGCGCTCGAGGGACTGGACGCCACCGCTGGCAGCGGTGGTCTTGGAGGCGGCGTCGGTGGTGCTGGCGCTGGACGTCGGCACGGCGCGGTCCTTTCGGTGCTGGCAGGCAAGGGAGCAGCCTACCCGGCCCCCGGCGGCGGCCCTAGTGTCGGGTCGCTGCCGTCGTCGCCGGTCAGAGGCGGTTTGTCCGGGTGCCGGACCTGGGCCGGAGGGGGACCGGCCGGGTTGCGGTGGTGGTACCTACATTCTGTGAAGCGAAATCATAATTCCATCCTGTGGAAACATCCAAGTGCACCGGCTGTGCGTCAGCGGTCCGTCCGGGTGCTCTTGACGGGCCCCGGATCGCCATGAAGACTCCGTCAACAGAACGTTGAATTTCGCTCTGTGGAAGTAGATCGGGAGGTTCCGGGTGTCCGACGTGGCAGTGGAACTGGTACTGCGCTCGACGCGCGTCATCACCCCCGAGGGCACGCGCGCCGCCTCGGTGGCCGTCGCCGCCGGGAAGATCGCGGCCGTGCTGCCGTACGAGGCCGAGGTGCCCGCCGGCGCCCGGCTGCAGGACTTCGGTGACGACGTGCTGCTCCCCGGTCTGGTCGACACCCACGTCCACGTGAACGACCCGGGCCGTACCGAGTGGGAAGGCTTCTGGACGGCCACCCGCGCAGCCGCGGCCGGCGGGATCACCACGATCCTCGACATGCCGCTCAACTCCCTGCCGCCCACCACCACCGTGGACCACCTGCGGATCAAGCAGGACGTGGCCCGCGAGAAGGCCCATGTGGACGTCGGCTTCTGGGGCGGCGCCCTGCCGGACAACGTCAAGGACCTGCACCCGCTGCACGACGCCGGCGTCTTCGGCTTCAAGTGCTTCCTGTCGCCCTCGGGCGTCGACGAGTTCCCCGAGCTCGACCAGGAGCAGCTCGCCGCGTCCCTCGCGGAGATCAGCGGCTTCGGCGGGCTGATGATCGTCCACGCCGAGGACCCGCACCACCTGGACTCCGCGCCGTCCGTACCGGGCCCGAAGTACGCCGACTTCCTCGCCTCCCGCCCGCGCGACGCCGAGAACACCGCGATCGAGAACCTGATCGCCCAGGCCAAGCGGCTGGACGCCCGCGTCCACGTGCTGCACCTGTCCTCCAGCGACGCGCTGCCGCTGATCGCCGCCGCGAAGGCCGAGGGCGTACGGATCACCGTCGAGTCCTGCCCGCACTACCTCACCCTGACCGCCGAGGAAGTGCCCGACGGCGCCAGCGAGTTCAAGTGCTGCCCGCCCATCCGCGAGGCCGCCAACCAGGACCTGCTCTGGGACGCGCTGGCCGACGGCACGATCGACTGCATCGTCTCCGACCACTCGCCGTCCACGGCGGACCTCAAGACCAGCGACTTCTCCACCGCCTGGGGCGGCATCTCCTCCCTCCAGCTCGGCCTGCCCGCCATCTGGACCGAGGCGCGCCGGCGCGGGCGCTCCCTGGAGGACGTCGTCGGCTGGATGTCCACCGCCCCCGCCCGCCTCGCGGGCCTGACGCAGAAGGGCGCCATCGAGGCCGGCCGCGACGCCGACTTCGCGGTCCTGGCGCCCGACGAGACCTTCACCGTGGACCCGGCCGAGCTCCACCACCGCAACCAGGTCACGGCCTACGCCGGCCGGACGCTGTACGGCGTCGTGAAGTCCACCTGGCTGCGCGGTACGCAGATCGCCGACCACGGCACCCCGTCCGAGCCCAGCGGCCTCCTCCTCGAAAGGCAGAACTGACAGTGCCGATCCCTTCCTTCACCGGCAACGCGAACCCGTACGGGGGCGGCGACCCGTACGCCGACTACCGCACGGCCGAGTTCCCGTTCTCGCACTTCGCGAACCTCGCCGCCCGTGAGCTCGGCGCCGGTGTGATCGCCGCCAACGACGAGTTCTTCGCCCAGCGCGAGAACCTGCTCGTCGCCGAGGCCGCACACTTCGACCCCGAGCACTTCGGCCACAAGGGCAAGGTCATGGACGGCTGGGAGACCCGCCGCCGGCGCGGTGTCTCCGCCGAGCAGCCCTGGCCGACCGCGGAGGACCACGACTGGGCCCTGGTACGCCTGGGCGCCCCCGGCGTCATCCGCGGCATCGTGGTCGACACCGCCCACTTCCGCGGCAACATGCCGCAGGCCGTGTCCGTCGAGGGGACCAACTGGGAGGGCGCCCTCGCGCCCACCCCCGAGGAGCTCCTCGGCGACGACGTGAAGTGGACGACCCTCGTCCCGCGCACCCCCGTCGGCGGCCACGCGGCCAACGGCTTCGAGGTGACCGTCGAGCAGCGCTTCACCCACCTGCGCGTCAACCAGCACCCCGACGGCGGCATCGCCCGCCTGCGCGTCCACGGCGAGGTCCTGCCGGACCCGCAGTGGCTCGCGGCCCTCGGCTCCTTCGACGTGGTGGCGCTGGAGAACGGCGGCGCCGTCCAGGACGCCTCCAACCGCTTCTACTCCCCGCCGACCAACACCATCAACCCGGGCCGCTCCCGCAAGATGGACGACGGCTGGGAGACCGCCCGCCGCCGTGACCGGGGCAACGACTGGATCCGCTACCAGCTCGTCGCCGAGTCCGAGATCCGCGCGGTCGAGATCGACACCGCCTACCTCAAGGGCAACTCGGCCGGCTGGGCCTCGCTGTCGGTGAAGACGGGCGAGGAGGGCGAGTGGACGGAGTTCCTGCCGCGCACCCGCCTGCAGCCCGACACCAACCACCGGTTCGTGCTGGACGCTCCGGCGGTCGGCACCCACGTCCGGATCGACATCTTCCCGGACGGCGGCTTCTCCCGGCTGCGCCTGTTCGGCTCCCTGACGGAGGCCGGTACGGCCGCGCTGACCGCCCGTCACCAGGAGCTCGGCGGCTGACACCGGTCCGACGACGTCCCCGGGAACCGACATTCCCGGGGTCCGGTCACGGGCGGCGCGACACCCGCCCGTGACCCCCGCGGGTGACCGGACGCACCACCGGCCACCCCGGACAGCCCGTGGGGCCCACCGCGCGCACGCGCGCGGTGGGCCCCGTCGGCGCTGCTACGCCGCGTGCCCGCCGTCGACGGCGAACTCGGCCCCGGTGACGTACGCCGACCCGTCCCCCGCCAGGAACGCCACCACGGCGGCGACCTCCTCGGGACGACCGAACCGGCCCAGCGCCGTCATCGCGCTCTGCGGTCCGGCGAAGGGCCCGTCGGCCGGGTTCATGTCGGTGTCCACCGGGCCCGGCAGGACCAGGTTCGCGGTGATCCCCCGCTCGCCCAGCTCCCGGGCCAGGGCCCGGTTGAGCCCGCCGAGCGCCGCCTTGCTCATCGCGTAGAGCGTGCCGCCCGGGCCGGGGACCCGCTGGGCCATGCAGCTGCCGACGGTGACGATCCGGCCGCCCCGCCCCATCCGGGCGGCCGCCGCCTGCGAGGCCAGGAAGACCCCGCGCACGTTCACCGAGAGCACCCGGTCCACATCGGCCGGGGTGATCGACTCCAGGGGGCCGACGAGGCCGACGCCCGCGTTGTTGACCAGGACGTCCAGCCCGCCCAGGGCCTCGGCCGCGCGGTCCACGGCACCGGCGGCCTCCGCCGGGTCGCCGGAGTCCGCCCGGAGGGCGACGCCCCGCCGGCCGGCCGCCTCGATCGCGCGGACCACGTCCTGGGCCGCCGCCTCCCGGGACGCGTAGGTGATCGCCACATCGGCCCCGGCCTCGGCCAGCCGCACGGCGATCGCCGCGCCGATGCCCCGGCTGCCCCCCGTCACCAGTACCGCCTTGCCGTCCATCGTTCCTCCGTACGTCGAACCATCGGGTTGCGACGTCCATCCCATACGCCGGGCGCATCCGGTGCTGGCGGGAATCCGCCCCCGCGTTCGTGCGTGGCGCACCGATGAGCCGCCGCGGCTCGGGGAGTCTGCACCAGGGAAAGGCCCGCGAAGGAAACGGAAGAAGAGGAGGCGGCGCCATGGGCAAGCTGACCCTGACCACCTTTGTCACCCTCGACGGCGTGATGCAGGCCCCGGGCGGACCGCAGGAGGACCCCAGCGAGGGCTTCACCTACGGCGGCTGGCAGGTCCCGCTCCTGGACGACGAGGGCGGGGCCTGCGTGACCGAGATCTTCGACCGCGCCCGGGCCTTCCTGCTGGGCCGGCGCACCTACGAGATCTTCGCCGGCTACTGGCCCGCCCACGAGGACCCCGCCGACCCGATCGCGCACCGCCTCAACACCCTGCCCAAGTACGTGGCCTCGACCACGCTCCAGGACCCGGCCTGGGGGCCCGTCACGGTCCTGGACGGCGAACTCCAGGCCGAGGTCACCCGGGTCAAGGACGCCCTCGACGGCGAGCTCCAGGTGTGGGGCAGCGGACAACTGGCCCAGTACCTCCTCGCGCGCGACCTGATCGACGAGTTCTGCCTGTTCGTGCACCCGGTCTTCCTCGGCAAGGGTCGCCGTCTCTTCCCCACCGGCGGCCTGCCCACCGCCTGCGATCTCGTGGCCTCCCACATCACCTCGGGCGGCACGGCCGTCCTCACCTACCGGCCGTCCGGCCGGGCGACGTTCGGGTCCTTTCCGGACTGAACGCCTGTCCGAATCCCGACCCCGCCGCAGGGACGCCGTCCTACGCTGAACGCCGGACACGGGGGAAAGGGCAAGGAGACCGATGCCGAACCTGGACATCAGCAGCCACGGGGACGACTTCACGGCGGATCCGTACCCGTACTACGCCAAGTTGCGCGCGGCCGGCCCCGTGCACCGCGTCGCCCTGGAGAACGGCGACCTGGTCTGGCTGGTCGTCGGCCACGAGGCCTGCCGCGAGGCCCTCAACCACCCCGGCCTCTCCAAGGACTGGCAGGCCTCGGAGTACTTCGGCGACGTGGTCGCCAGCGCCGTCAACAACCACATGCTGGAGTCCGACCCGCCCCGGCACACCCGGCTGCGCCGGCTCGTATCCCGCGAGTTCACCGCCCGCCGGGTCGAGGCCATGCGCCCGCGCGTCCAGCAGATCACCGACGAGCTGCTCGAGGGGATGGCCGCCGAAGGTGCCCGCCGCACCGATCTGATCCGGTCGCTCGCCTTCCCGCTGCCGATGACCGTGATCTGCGAGCTGCTCGGCGTCCCCGACCTCGACCGGGAGCAGTTCCGCCGCTGGTCCAACGAGGTGGTCGCGCCCTCCAGCACGGCCGCCTCCTCCGAGGCACTGGCGGCCGTGGCGGGCTACCTCGCCGAACTGATCGAGGACAAGCGGCGCCGCCCCGGCGAGGACCTGATGAGCGCGCTGATCCGGACCAGGGACGAGGGCGGCGACCGGCTCGGCCACGAGGAACTGGTCGGCATGGCCTTCCTGCTGCTCGTCGCCGGCCACGAGACCACGGTCAACCTCATCGGCAACGGGGTGCGCGCCCTGCTCGACCATCCCGACCAGCTCGCCGCCCTGCGCGCCGACTGGGGCCTGCTCGACGGCGCCGTCGAGGAGATGCTGCGCTACGACGGCCCGGTGGAGAACTCCACCTACCGCTTCGCCCGCGAGGACACCGAGATCGCCGGGGTGCGGATCGCGGCCGGTGACGCGGTGCTGGTCTCGCTGGCCGGGGCCGGCCGCGACCCGGGCCGGTTCCCGGAACCGGACACCTTCGACATCCGGCGCGCCCCGCAGGGCCACCTCGCCTTCGGCCACGGCATCCACTTCTGCCTGGGCGCCCCGCTGGCCCGGCTGGAGGGCCGGATCGCGGTCCGCTCCCTGCTGACGCGCTTTCCCGGGCTGGCCGCGGACCCGGAGGGCGGCCGGCCGGAATGGATCCCCGGCACCCTGATCCGGGGCGCGAAGCAGCTCCCGGTGCGCTGGTAGCCGCCGGTGCCAGGACCGGACCACCTCGGCAGACCCGTCCCGGGCCCCGGCTCAGCTCCCGCCGGCCCGCGCCGCGGGGGTCGTCGGCCCGCCCGGTACGGCGTCCAGCGTGACCTCGCGCCGCTCCCGGCGGGAGGTCTCGCAGGCCTCGGCGATCCGCAGCGCGGCCAGGGCCTCCCGCCCGTCGCACGGGTTCTCGCCCTCGCCGCGGACCAGCCGGACGAACGCCGCCAGCTCCGCCTGGTACGCGGGACCGAACCGCTCCAGGAAACCGGTCCACGGCCTGCTCGCCGGGGGCGGCCCGTGCGGCTCGGTCGAGGCGATCGGCGTCCGGTCGTCCAGCCCGGCCGAGACCTGGTCCAGCTCTCCGGCCAGCTCCATCCGGACGTCGTAGCCGGCCCCGTTGCAGCGGGTGCCGGTGCAGGTCACCAGGGTCCCGTCGGTCAGCGTCAGCACCGCCGCCCCCGTGTCCACGTCCCCGGCCGCGCGGAACTGCGGCGGCCCGGCGTCCGAACCGGTCGCGTACACCCGGACGACCTCCCGCCCGGTCACCCAGCGGACCATGTCGAAGTCGTGCACCAGGCAGTCCCGGAACAGCCCGCCCGAGCCGGGCAGGTACCCGGCCGGCGGCGGCGCGGGATCGGCCGTCATCGTGCGCACGGTGTGCAGCCGGCCGAGCGCCCCGGAACGCACCAGCTCACGGGCGGTGCGGTAGCCCGCGTCGAACCGGCGCATGAAGCCCACCTGGAGCGTGCCGCCCAGCGACTCGACCTCGCGCAGCACCGCCAGGGTCCCGGCCAGGTCCGGGGCCAGCGGTTTCTCGCAGAACACCGGCAGCCCCGCCCGTACGGCCCGGACCACCAGTTCCGGGTGGCCCGCCGTCGCGCAGGCCACGACCAGCGCGTCCACCCCCCACGTGAACACCTGGTCCACGGCCGGCGCCGCGGTGGCCCCCAGCCGCTCGGCGAGCCGCGCGGCCCGCGCCGGGTCGGCGTCGGCGAGCACCAGCGAGCCGGCCTGGGGATGACGGCTGAGCGCAGCGGCGTGGAACGAGCCGATCCGGCCGGTTCCGACGATCCCGATGCGCATGCACTCAACGTGACCCCGTACGGGTCCGCTGTCAATCTGCCCGGACCTGCCCGGCCGTGCCCCGATGACCCTGCAAGGTCCACTGTGGCGGATACTGGGCGGCTGAAACCTGAAATGACCAGGTTGTGACGACGAGTGATCGGCGAAGCGAAGGGATGGCACACCGACGTGTCTAGGGTTCGGACAGGAGCGCGCTGGGCGGGGGCCGTGGTCGCCGCGGCGCTGGCCGTGTCCCTCGCGGGATGCAGCAGTACGGGCGGCAAGCGCGCCGAGGAGCGTGCGAAGGCCGCCGAGGGGCGCCCGGCCGTGTCCACCCCGCGCTGGACCTTCGCCATGATCACGCATGCGGGCGACGGGGACACGTTCTGGGACATCGTCCAGAACGGCGCCAAGGAGGCCGCGAAGAAGGACAACATCAACTTCATCTACTCCCACGACGACCAGGGCCAGGCCCAGGCCCAGCTCGTCCAGAACGCCATCGACCAGCGCGTCGACGGCATCATCGTCAGCCTGGCCAAGCCCGAGGCCCTCAAGGACGTCGTCGGCAAGGCCGTCAAGGCCGGCATCCCCGTGGTCACCGTGAACTCCGGCGCCGCCCAGTCCCAGGCCTACGGCGCGCTGACCCACATCGGGCAGGACGAGGAGATCGCCGGCGAGGCCGTCGGCACCGAGCTCAACAAGCGCGGGCGCACCAAGGCGGTCTGCGTGCTGCACGAGTCCGGCAACGTCGGCCACGAGCAGCGCTGCGCCGGTGCGAAGAAGACCTTCGGCGGCGCCCTGGAGAACCTCTACGTCGAGGGCACCAACATGCCCTCGGTCCAGGCCGCGATCCAGGCCAAGCTCCAGGCCGACCCGGCCGTGGACGCCGTGGTCACGCTCGGCGCCCCGTTCGCCGCCACGGCCGTCAAGGCCAAGGACGCCGCGGGCAGCAAGGCCGAGGTCGACACGTTCGACCTGAACCCGTCCGTGCTCCAGGGCCTCAAGGCCGACCAGCTCGGCTTCGCCGTCGACCAGCAGCCCTACCTCCAGGGCTACGAGGCCGTGGACCTGCTGTGGCTCTACCGCTACAACGCCGACACCCTCGGCGGCGGCCGGCCCGTGCTGACCGGCCCGCAGATCGTCACCAAGGAGCAGGCGGCGCAGCTGGAGCCCTACATCAAGCGGGTGACCCGGTGACCGCGGCCGGCGTACCGGCCGACGAACGCCTCGCCCCCACCCATCTGGTGCGCCGCCTGCTCGGCCGGCCGGAGCTCGGGGCCGTCGTGGGCGCCGTGGCCGTCTTCGTGTTCTTCTCCTTCGCCGCCGACAGCTTCCTGCGGGCCGCGAGCCTGAGCACCATCCTCTACTCCGCCTCCACCATCGGGATCATGGCCGTCCCGGTGGCGCTGCTGATGATCGGCGGCGAGTTCGACCTCTCGGCGGGGGTGATGGTCACCACCTCGGCGCTGTTCAGCTCGATGTTCAGCTACCAGCTCACCGCCAACGTCTGGGTCGGCGTCGCCGTCTCCCTGCTGGTCACCCTCGGCCTGGGCTTCTTCAACGGGTTCATGCTCACCCGCACCAAGCTGCCCAGCTTCATCATCACCCTCGGCACCTTCCTGATGCTGACCGGCCTGAACCTCGGCTTCACCAAGCTGATCAGCGGCGGGGTCTCCACCAAGTCCATCGGCGACATGGAGGGCTTCTCCTCGGCCCGGGCCGTGTTCGCCTCCCAGTGGGACGTCGGCGGGGTCACCCTGAAGGTCACCGTCCTGTGGTGGCTGGCCCTGGTCGCCGTCGCCACCTGGATCCTGCTGCGCACCCGCGCCGGCAACTGGATCTTCGCCGTGGGCGGCAACGACGCCGCGGCCCGCGCGGTCGGCGTCCCCGTGGTCAAGACCCGGATCGGCCTCTACATGGGCGTCGGCCTGTGCGCCTGGATCTCCGGCCAGCACATCCTGTTCAGCTACGACGTCGTCCAGTCGGGCGAAGGCGTCGGCAACGAGTTCCTCTACATCATCGCGGCCGTCATCGGCGGCTGTCTGATGACCGGCGGCTACGGCTCCGCGATCGGCTCCGCCGTGGGCGCCTTCATCTTCGGCATGACCAGCAACGGCATCGTGTACGCCCAGTGGAACCCGGACTGGTTCAAGTTCTTCCTCGGCGCGATGCTGCTGCTGGCCACCCTGCTCAACGCATGGGTGCGCAGGCGGGCGGAGGAGACCCGATGACGGCGCTCGTGAAGCTGACCGACGTCAGCAAGTACTACGGCAACATCCGCGCCCTGGAAGGGGTCTCCCTGGAGGTCTCGGCCGGGGAGATCACCTGTGTCCTCGGCGACAACGGCGCCGGCAAGTCCACCCTGATCAAGATCATCGCCGGCCTCCACCAGCACGACGAGGGCACCTTCGAGATCGAGGGCGAGGAGACCGTCCTCGCCAACCCCCGCGCCGCCCTGGACCGCGGCATCGCCACCGTCTACCAGGACCTGGCCGTGGTCCCGCTGATGCCGGTCTGGCGCAACTTCTTCCTCGGCTCCGAGCCCACCACCGGCCGCGGCCCCTTCCGCCGCCTGGACGTGGCCCGCATGCGCGGGACCACCCGGTCCGAGCTGCTGCGCATGGGCATCGACCTGCGCGACGTCGACCAGCCCATCGGCACCCTCTCCGGCGGCGAACGCCAGTGCGTGGCCATCGCCCGCGCCGTGTACTTCGGCGCCAAGGTGCTGGTCCTGGACGAGCCCACGGCCGCGCTCGGGGTGAAGCAGTCGGGGGTGGTGCTCAAGTACGTCGCCGCCGCCCGCGACGCCGGCCTCGGCGTGGTCCTCATCACCCACAACCCGCACCACGCCCACCTGGTCGGCGACCGTTTCGTGCTGCTCAAGCGCGGGACCATGGCCGGCAGCCACACCCGGGACTCGATCACCCTGGACGAGCTGACGCGCCAGATGGCCGGCGGCTCCGAGCTCGACGAGCTGAGCCACGAACTGGCCCGGGTGGCACAATCGCCCCAGGACACCCCGCCCGCCGCCCGGGGCCACCGGCCCGGGGCCACCGACCGCACCCGTAGGGACGACACGACTCGATGAGCACGTACCGGGACTTCACGCTCGCCCGCCGGGGCTCGGCGCGCGGCACCGTCCTGCGGACGACCATCGGGACCCGTGAGCGCCGCTCGCACCTGACGGCCCCGCGGGTCCCGACCGTCGGCATCGACATCGGCGGCACCAAGGTGATGGCCGGCGTGGTCGACGCCGACGGGGTCATCCTGGAGAAGCTGCGCACCGAGACCCCGGACAAGTCCAAGAGCCCGAAGGTGGTCGAGGACACCATCGTCGAGCTGGTCCTCGACCTCTCCGACCGGCACGACGTCCACGCCGTGGGCATCGGCGCGGCCGGCTGGGTCGACGCCGACCGCTCCCGGGTGCTCTTCGCCCCCCACCTGGCCTGGCGCGACGAGCCGCTGCGCGACGCCCTGCAGTCCCGGCTCGCGGTCCCGGTCATGGTGGACAACGATGCCAACACCGCCGCCTGGGCCGAGTGGCGCTTCGGCGCCGGCCGGGGCGAGGACCACCTGGTCATGATCACCCTGGGTACCGGCATCGGCGGGGCCATCCTGGAGGACGGCCAGGTCAAGCGGGGCCGGTTCGGCGTCGCCGGGGAGTTCGGCCACATGCAGGTGGTCCCCGGCGGACACCGCTGCCCCTGCGGCAACCGCGGCTGCTGGGAGCAGTACAGCTCCGGCAACGCCCTGGTCCGCGAGGCCAAGGAGCTGGCGCTGGCGGACTCGCCGGTCGCCCACAACATTCTCGCCCGGGTCGGCGGCACCATCCCGGAGATCACCGGGCCGCTGATCACCGAGCTGGCCCGTGAGGGCGACGCCATGTGCGTGGAGCTGCTGGAGGACATCGGTCAGTGGCTGGGCGTCGGCATCGCCAACCTGGCCGCCGCCCTCGACCCGTCCTGCTTCGTCATCGGCGGCGGCGTCAGCGCCGCCGACGACCTCCTGATCGGCCCGGCCCGGGACGCCTTCCGCCGCCATCTCACCGGCCGCGGCTACCGCCCCGAGGCCCGGATCGCCAAGGCGCAGCTGGGCCCCGAGGCGGGCATGGTCGGCGCCGCGGACCTGGCGCGGCTGGTCGCCCGGCGCTTCCGGCGGGCCAAGCGGCGGCGCGTCGAGCGGTACGAGCGGTACGCTCAACTGGGCCGGCGCGACATCCCCGGCCGCCCCGAGGACCAGGAACCGCAGTGAACCCGCCCCCCACCCTGCCCCGCCAGGCGTCCGCCTCCGACGGCGACAGCGCCGGCCCGCCCCCCGAGGACCGCCGGCACGTCGTCCGGCGCCGCTGGCTGACCGCGATCATCATCGTGCTGCTGATCGGCGTACCGGCCGGCTACCTCTTCGTCTCCGCCCAGCAGAGCCGGGAGAGCGGGCGCGACAAGGCGGCCAAGGTGGGGGCCACGCACGTCCGGCCCGGCTGGCCCTCGCGGGTGCAGCGCAGCATCTACGAGGTGCCGATCCCGGACAAGGCCTGGCGGGTGGGGTACCTGGAGACCAACAACTGGCACACCAGCCGGCTCTACGTGCAGTTCGCCGTGACCCCGGCGGACCTCGACGCCTTCCTCGCCTCCTACGGCGTCGCCCGCGACGACCTGACCCGCGGGGTCACCGTCAGCCCCCGGGACACCGAGGTGGCCGGCTGGCACTGGGACACCAAGAACGCCTGGTACGGCACCACGCACGACCAGCCCGACCCCCGGCCCGCCCAGGACATCACGGTGGACCTCAGCGATCCCGAGCACCCGAAGGTCTACGTGGTGTCCACGGCCACGCCGTAGCCTTGGATCATGAAGCTCACCAAGCGGCTCCACTCCTGTGTCCAGCTGGAGAAGGACGGGCGCGTCCTCGTCGTCGACCCCGGCGTGTTCAGCGAGCCGGACGCCGGTCTCGGCGCGGACGTCCTGCTGGTCACCCACGAGCACCCCGACCACTTCGACGAGGGCCGGCTGCGGGCCGCCCTCGACGCGAACCCGGCCGCCGGGCTGTGGACCCTGCGCAGCGTCGCGGACCGGCTCTCCGCCGCCTACCCGGGCCGGGTGCACACCGTCGGCCACGGTGACGCCTTCACCGCCGCCGGCTTCGAGGTGCAGGTGCACGGCGAGCTGCACGCGGTGATCCACCCCGACATGCCGCGCGTGACCAACGTCGGCTTCCTGGTCGAGCGTTCCCTCTTCCACCCCGGGGACGCGCTGACCGTGCCGGACGCACCGGTGGAGACGCTGATGCTCCCCGTGCACGCGCCGTGGAGCAAGGTCGGCGAGGTGATCGACTACGTCCGCGAGGTCAAGCCGGCCCGTGCGATCGACATCCACGACGCCTACCTCGCCGACATCGCCCGGCCGATCTACGACCACTCCCTGGAGCTGCTGGGCGGGGCCCCGCACGCCCGGCTGGCCGCGGGGGAGGCCGCCGACGTCTGACGCCACCGGCCAGCGGCGTCCGGCCGCGGGGCGCCGCGGCTGTCGGTGCCGGGCGGTAGGTTGGAGGACATGCGTATCGCCACGTTCAACGTCAACTCCATCACCGCCCGGCTGCCCCGTCTGCTCACCTGGCTGGAGTCCTCCGGCACGGACGTCCTGTGCATGCAGGAGACCAAGTGCTCCGCCGAGCAGTTCCCCCACGACGCGCTGCGCGAGCTGGGCTACGAGGCCGCGGTCAATGCCACCGGCCGGTGGAACGGCGTGGCCCTGCTGTCCCGGGTCGGCCTGGAGGACGTGGTCACGGGCCTGCCCGGCGGGCCCGACTACGAGGGCGTGCAGGAGCCCCGCGCGATCTCGGCCACCTGTGGCGGGGTGCGCCTGTGGTCGGTCTACGTGCCCAACGGCCGCGAGGTCGAGCACGATCACTACGGCTACAAGCTGGACTGGTTCAAGGCGCTGACCGCGGCCGTCGCCGAGGACGCGGCGGGGGAGCGGCCCTTCGCGGTGCTCGGTGACTACAACGTGGCCCCCACCGACGAGGACGTGTTCGACCCGGCCGTGTTCGCCGGCCTGACCCATGTCACCCCGGCCGAGCGGGCCGCGCTGGAGGCCCTGCGCGCCGCCGGCCTCCAGGACGTGGTGCCCCGCCCGCTGAAGTACGACCGCCCGTACACGTACTGGGACTACCGCCAGCTCGCCTTCCCCAAGAACCGGGGCATGCGCATCGACCTGGTGTACGGCAACCAGGCGTTCGCCGCCGCGGTCAAGGACGCGTACGTCGACCGGGAGGAGCGCAAGGGCAAGGGGGCCTCCGACCACGCGCCGGTCGTTGTCGATCTGGACGTGTGATGCCACGCTGGACGGTATGAACATCCCCTTCCTGGACAACTGGCTGCACCGGCACGAGACAGGACAGGGCGCGGCGCTGGCCGCCGCGCTGGCGGACGATCCCGAGGGCGTCGCGGAGATGTTCGCGGAGTGCGAGATGCTACGGGTCCAGGCCCGCGCGGCCGGGCTGGAACTCGACGGGACCCCGGCCTCGTTGGAGGCCCTGGACCAGCTCATGCCGCGTTGGCGCCGGGACCCGGAGGCGGCGCCCTGGCTGGGCAACGACGCCGGTTTCTACCTGGGCACGGTGGTGGTCCGGACCGTGCCGGGTGCCCACTGGCAGGTCTGGCCCAACGGTCAGCCGGTGATCGTCCTGGCGTCGGGCCGCGAGCTGAACGTGGTGGAGTCGGGGGTGTCCTGGGCGATGACCGGGTCCCCCGAGCTCTCCCAGGCCTATGCCGAGGCGTCCGAGGGCTGATCGTCTTTATGTCCCTTTTAGGCGTGTCGAGGTGAAGTGCCCTTCCGGGCTGGATAGTTTGCGCTGACTCGACACGAGCTACAAGTGGGGCAGCGTATGGCCGTCGATCCGTTGATCGAGCTCCGGAACGTCAACAAGCACTACGGGCAGCTGCACGTCCTGAAGGACATCGACCTCACCGTCGACCGTGGCGAGGTCGTGGTGATCATCGGCCCCTCCGGCTCCGGCAAGTCCACGCTGTGCCGGACGATCAACCGGCTGGAGACCGTCGAGTCGGGCACCATCCTGCTCGACGGCCGGCCGCTGCCGGCCGAGGGCAAGGAGCTCGCGGCCCTGCGCGCCGAGGTCGGGATGGTCTTCCAGTCCTTCAACCTCTTCGCGCACAAGACCGTCCTGGCCAATGTCTCCCTCGCCCAGATCAAGGTCAGGAAGCGCGGCCGGGAGGAGGCGGACAAGCGCTCCCGCGAGCTGCTCCAGCGGGTGGGCCTGGCCGACCAGGCCGAGAAGTACCCCGCCCAGCTCTCCGGCGGCCAGCAGCAGCGCGTGGCCATCGCCCGCGCCCTGGCCATGAACCCCAAGGCGCTGCTCTTCGACGAGCCCACCTCCGCCCTCGACCCCGAGATGATCAACGAGGTGCTGGAGGTCATGCAGCAGCTCGCCCGGGAGGGGATGACCATGGTCGTGGTCACCCACGAGATGGGCTTCGCCCGCTCCGCCGCCCACCGCGTGGTCTTCATGGCCGACGGCAGGATCGTCGAGGACCGCACGCCCGAGGCCTTCTTCACCGCTCCCGAGAGCGAGCGGGCCAAGGACTTCCTGTCCAAGATCCTCAAGCACTAGAGGGGCGCCGCGCCATGCACCACCTCCGCGGCGTCCGCCGCATCCTCGCGCTCGTCCTGCTGCTGCTCCTGGGCCTGGCCGTGGCCGGCTGCGGCAAGCCCGGCAGCCCGCCGGTCAAGGGCCCCCAGCCCGAGGACCTGCCGACGTACCACGTCGCCACCGGCTTCACCCTGCCCGACTCGCCCACCTGGGAGCGGGCGAGGAAGCGCGGCCGGCTGATCATCGGGGTCAAGGAGGACCAGCCCTATCTCGGGGAGAAGGACCCGGCCTCCGGCCGCTACTCCGGCTTCGACATCGAGATCGCCAAGATGCTGGCGGCCTCCCTCGGCTTCGACCCCGCCACCCAGGTCGAGTTCCGCACGATCGCCTCCGCCAACCGCGAGACGGCCCTGCAGAACGGCCAGATCGACTACTACGTCGGCACCTACACCATCAACGACAAGCGCAAGAAGCAGGTCGGCTTCGCCGGTCCCTACTACCTGGCCGGCCAGTCCCTGCTGGTCCGCAAGGACGAGAAGGACATCAAGGGCCCCGAGGACCTCAAGGGCAAGAAGGTCTGCTCGGCCACCGGCTCCACCCCGTACCAGCGGATGCAGCAGGAGCACCCGGAGGCGGTGCTGGTCTCCTACGACACCTACAGCGTGTGCGTGGACAACCTGCTCACGTACCAGGTCGACGCCGTCACCACCGACGACACCATCCTCCTCGGCTACGCCGCCAAGGTGCCCGACGCGCTCAAGGTGGTGGGCAAGCCCTTCTCCACCGAGCCCTACGGCATCGGCGTGCCCCGCGGGGACACCGCCCTGCGCCTCGCCCTCGACGACGCCCTCGCCGCGCACGAGAAGAACGGCGACTGGAAGAAGGCCTACGACGCCACGCTCGGGCTGTCCGGCAACCCGGCCCCGCAACCGCCCGCCATCGACCGCTACCCGGCGAGCTGAGGGGAGCCCGTACCCGCATGTACGTCCTGACCGAGAACTTCCCGCTGTACTGGCAGGGCTTCCTCGGCACGGTCGAACTGACCGTGTACGCCTCCCTGCTCGCCCTCGTCCTGGGCTTCGTCATGGCCTCCTTCCGGGTCGCCCCCATCGGCTCCCTGCGGGTCCTCGGCACCGTCTGGGTGACCGTGCTGCGCAACACCCCGCTGACCCTGCTGTTCTTCGCGGTCGTGCTGGGCCTGCCCCGCTTCGGCCTGGTCCTGCCCTTCGAGCTGTTCGCCGTGCTGGCCCTGGGCTGCTACACCTCGGCCTTCATCTGCGAGGCGCTGCGCGCGGGCATCAACACCGTGCCCAAGGGGCAGGGCGAGGCGGCCCGGTCGCTGGGGCTGTCCTTCACCCAGACCCTGGGCGACGTGGTGCTCCCGCAGGCCTTCCGCTCGGTCATCCCGCCGATCGGCTCGACCCTGATCGCGCTCGCCAAGAACTCCGCCATCGCGGGCGCCTTCAGCGTCACCGAGCTGCTGGGCACCTACAAGACCCTCAACGAGCTGGGCTACAACATCGTCTGGACCTTCGTCTGGATCGCGGTGGGCTACCTGATCATCACCCTGTCCATCAGCGCGCTGTTCAACGTGCTGGAGAAGCGCTACGGAGTCGCCCGGTGACCGTCCACTCCCTGCACGGGGACCTCCGGTCGACCGCGCTCTACGACCTCCCCGGGCCCCGGGCCCGCCGCCGCCACCTGCTCTACGGGCTCGTCTCGACCGTGCTGGTCCTGGCCCTGGCCGGCTGGATCGTCTACCTGCTCGTCGACACCGGGCAGTTCGCCGCCGCCAAGTGGAACCCGTTCACCTACGAGGGCATCCAGCGGCTGCTGCTGCACGGCCTGGGCAACACCCTCAAGGCCTTCGCCTACGCCTCGGTGCTCTCGCTGGTGCTCGGGGCGGTGCTGGCCACGGGGCGGCTCTCGGTGCACCGGCCGGTGCGCTGGCTGGCCACGCTGTTCGTGGAGTTCTTCCGTGCCATGCCGGTGCTGGTGATGATCTTCTTCATCTTCGTGGCGCTGAAGGTCCAGCCGCTGCCCGCCCTGGTCGCGGGGCTGACCCTGTACAACGGCTCGGTGCTGGCAGAGGTCTTCCGCACCGGCATCAACGCCGTGGACCGGGGCCAGCGCGAGGCCGCGTACGCGCTCGGCATGCGCAAGACCCAGGTGATGAGCTTCGTGCTGGCCCCGCAGGCGGTCCGGGCGATGCTGCCGGCGATCATCAGCCAGCTCGTGGTGGCGCTCAAGGACACCTCGCTCGGCTTCCTGATCACCTACGAGGAGTTCCTGCACGCCGGCAAGCTGATCGCCTCGAACCTCGACTACGACCTGCCCTTCATCCCCGTGGTCATGGTGATCGCGCCGATCTACATCGGCATGTGCATGCTGCTGTCCTGGTTCGCGACCTGGGTGGCGCGCAGAGAACGGCGCAGCCTGAAGACCAGGGCGGTGGAGGTCGCCCCGGCCGAACCCGGGACGGTGCTGCCGGGACAGCTGTAGCCGCACCGAGCGGCCCCACCCGGCAGCAGCCGGAGATCACTGCTCGCGCAGCGGCACCGAGAGGTACGAGGGATCGGCGCGCGGCGAGGAGAAGGTCAGCTGTGCGCCGGTGGGGTTGTGCTCGATGTACAGGGGGTCCACGGTGTCGATCACCAGGGCGAGCCGGTGTCCGGCCGGCACGTCGTACGCCGTGGAGAACAGCTCCAGGTCCACCCCGAAGGCCTGCCCCGGGGCCTTGCCGTGGAAGGTGTACGGGGCGTTGCTGACCAGCTTGCCGATACCGAGGGGGCCGACGTCGTAGAGGTAGGCGACGAAGGTGCCGTCGCCGTGGGTGGGGGTGACGGTGGTGTGCAGCGTCACCGTGCCGCGGATCCGGCGCGCCGCGTCGTACCGTTCGGACTGCCAGACGGCGGCGAAGGCCCGCGGCAGCAGCGGGACGGACGCGGTCGGCGGGGCCTTGACGAACTGGTCGAGGGCGGCGGACAGCAGCAGGACGCCGCCGTTGGCGCCGGAGTCGACGTTCGCCCAGAGGTGCTCGGAGTCGTTCAGCGCCAGCTTCTCGGTGCCGGCCGCGCCGACCGACTTCCAGTCCGGGTAGCCCTCGTAGCCGTCGGAGGTGCGGGACTTGAGCTGAACCGGCTGCTCGCGGTCGATGCCGTTGGCCACGCCCCCCAGGTGGTGGTCGAACCAGCGGCGGGCGTTGGTCCAGGTGTCGTCGGGCAGGCCGAAGAGGCCCAGGCCCTCGGCGGTGGCGTGGTCGCCGGGGCGGAACTCCAGCCGCTTGGGGCCGGTCAGCCGCTCGTAGAAGGCCGCGTACTGGTTGGGCGGGAAGATGGTGTCGCCCCAGGCGTTGCCGAGCATCACGGCCGCGCCGCCCGCGTTGATCCGGTCGACCTGCGCGGCCGGGGAGCGCAGCCGGCCCCAGGCGATCATCTCGTCCTCCTTGTCCAGCCGGGAGGCGAGGAAGTCGCCCAGCACCTGACGGAGTTCGGGGCCGGGCCGGCCGGTCAGGGCGCCGGAGACGCCGAGCAGGCCGGCGGCCTGGAGGTGCTGGGTGCGCCCGGAGTAGATCGACTCGATCAGGTCCGCCCAGCCGCTCAGGGCGACCACGGCCTTGATCCGGTGGTCCTGCCCGGCCGCCTGGAGGCTGATCCCGGCGCCGTAGCTGACCCCGCCGACGCCGATCCGGGCGGGGTCGGCCGGGGTCCGGGCCAGGGCCCAGTCGATGACGGCGGAGACGTCGGCGACGTCCGGGGGCCCGGCCACCTCGATCTGCCCGCCGGAGAGCCAGAACCCCCGCGAGGTGTAACTGACCACGACGTAGCCGGAGTCGGCGAGCTGCTTGGCCTGGGCGACGTACTCGATCTGCGGCATCGCCCAGCTCGTGGGCAGGACGATCAGCGGGTAGGTCCGGCCGGGAGCGGCACCGGCCGGGGTCCAGACGTTGCCCTTGAGGGTGATGCCGCCGGAGCCGGGGATGTCGTGGAAGGTGATGCCGGAGGCCTGCCCGGCCTGCCCGGCCTGCTCCGTCTGCTCGGCCGGCGGCGTCGCCGCCCGGGCCTGGTGGGGGGCCAGGCCCAGGGTGGCGACGGCGAGTACGGCTGCCACGGCCGCGGCGGTGGTGGTGCGGTCCATCGGTCGCTCCTCGTGTGCGCCGGGTCGAGAAAGTGACCCGACGGTAACGGGAGGGACTTACCGCAGGTAACCCATCGGTAAGTTACGCGGTGGTAACGATCCTGGGCGGGCTCAGCCGGTCTGCGGGGCGCCGTTCAGGGCGCTCTTGGCCTTCCACTGGTCCCAGGTCAGGTTCCACTCGCCGTAGCCGTTGCCGATCTCCGCCTGGCCCTTGGAGCCCTCGCCGGTCACCTCGACCAGGTCCCCGATCTGGGCCTCGGCGAACAGCTCCTTGGCGTCGGCGTCGCTCATCCCGACGCAGCCCGAGCTGGAGTTGACGCGGCCGAAGTTGCCGGTGTTCCAGGGGGCGGCATGGATGTACATGCCGGACCAGGTCACCCGCATCGAGTAGTCGACCATCTTGTCGTAGGAGTCGCCCAGGCCCACCGTCTGGGAGTCCATCCGGATGGTGCCCTCCTTGGTCATCAGCACCATCTTCCCGGACCAGGAGGCCTTCTTGCCGCCGGGCGTACCCGCCGACACCGGGATCGTCCGGACCGTCCTGCCGTCCTCGACCACCGACATCTTCTTGGTGTCGAGGTCGACCTCCAGCCGGCGGTCCTTGCCTATCTTGAACTCGGTGTTGTAGTCGCGGGCGAACAGGCCGCTGCCCGAGTCCACGCCGTTCAGGTTCATCTGCACCTTCACCTCGGTGCCCGGCTTCCAGTACTCCTTGGGCCGCCAGTCCACCCGGTCGTTGCCGGTGTAGTCCTTGAACCAGCCCCAGGAGCCCTCGGTGTTGTTCGAGGTGGTCACCTTGAGCTGCTTCTCCACCTCGGCCTTGTTCTTCACCGGGTTGTCGAAGACCAGGGAGATCGGCTGGGCGATGCCCACCGTGCCACCGCTGGCCTTGCCCGGGACGATCGTGACCTTGTTCACCTTGTCCGCGGCCGTCGTCCTGAACTGCGTCGAGGCGCTCTGGCTGTCGGTGTTCTGCGCCTCGACCTTGTACTCGGAACCCGGCGCCGCATTGCGCTCGGAGGTCCAGGTGCGACCGTCGTCGGATATCTTGCCCGGCAGCTCACCGCCCTTGGCGTCGGTCACCTTGACCTGTGCGAGCTTGCCGTCGGCGAGGGTCACCTTCACGGGCTCGCCGGCCTTGACCTGGTCGCCCGCGAGGTTCACCGAGATGGCCATGTCCTTCTTCTTCGCCTCACCGCCCTTGGCGTCACCACCGCCCGGGCTCCCCGAACCGCCCGAGCAGGCGGTCAGGGCGGCGGCCAGCAACGCCGCGCCCGCCACGGCGGCATGGCGGCGGCCCGCCTGAAGGGACCGGCGACGCGGACGTGCGGTACGGCGTGTGCGGCTCAACGAAAACCCTCCCGAGTAATGACCGTTCGCAAAGGAGGATGCGAACGCCTCGACCTTAGGTTGCGTTCCGCGCCCGAAAACATGGCAACGGGGCTTGTGACGAGTACCGCAGCGAAACGGTCATCGTCCGGTCACAAACGCCGCTCGGCTTGGTCATCGTCCGCTGTGAAACTCCTGGTCATTCCCGTTCGGAACCATCGGAAGGTCTCCATGCCGTGTGTGCGCTGCTCGTGAACCCCGCCCCCCAGGACCAGGCCCCGGACCCCAGCCGGCCGGGGCGGCTCACCGTGCGCACGCTGACCGCGGAGGACTGGCTGGACTTCCTCGGCCGGCACCGCGGGGCGAGTTTCCTGCAATACCCGTCCTGGGCCGGAGTGAAGGACCTCTGGCGCTCGGAAAGGGTCGGATGGCACGTGCCCGGCGGTGAACTCGTCGGCGGCGCTCTCGTTCTCTACCGCCAATTTCCGGGCACCCGCAAATACTTCGCCTATCTCCCGGAAGGCCCCGTCGCCGACTGGTCCGACCCCGATCTCGACCGCTGGCTGGACCCCCTGCTGCGGCACCTGCGCGCGGCCGGCGCCTTCGCCGTCCGCATCGGCCCCTCCCCGGTCTACCGCCGCTGGGACGCGGCCACCCTCAAGGCCGCCACCGGCCCCGGCCGACAGCTCTCCGACGTTCTCGCCACCGAGGTCGACCCCCTGGGCGCCGCCCTCGCCGACCGGCTGCGCAGCCGCGGCTGGACCCGTTGCGGCGGCGAGTCCGACGGCGACGCCCAGCCCCGGCACGTCTTCCGCGTCCCGCTGACCGGCCGCACCCTGGACGACCTGTGGTCGGGCCTGAACCAGGAATGGCGCCGCAACGTCCGCAAGGCCGCCAAGGCCGGCGTGGAGACCGCCATCGGCACCGCCGCCGACCTGCCCGAGTTCTACCGGCTGCTGTGCCTGACCGAGGAGCGCGACGGCTTCCGGCTCGGCCGGTCCCTGGCGTACTACCAGCAGCAGTACGAGGTGCTGAACGCCGAACAGCCCGGCCGGATGCGGCTCTACCTGGCACGCCACGAGGGCGAGATCCTCGCCGCCCACACCATGATCGTGGCCGGCGCCCGGGTCTGGTACCAGACCGGCGCCTCCGCCGACCACCGCCGCGAGGTGCGCCCCAGCAACGCCCTGCAGTGGCGCATGCTCAAGGACGCCCACGCCCTCGGCGCCGACGAGTACGACATGCGCGGGGTACCCTCCACACTCGACCCCGCCGAACGCTCCTTCGGACTGCTGCGCTGGAAGCTCGGTACCGGTGGAGACGTCGTGGAAACGCTCGGCGAGTGGGAGACACCGATGCACGGATACGCCAACCAGACCCTCTACAAGGCCTTCCAGGCGTACCTGGCCCGCCGGTGAGCGCCACCGCCACCGCCCCGGACACCTCGGAGCAGCCCTCCGGGACGGCACCGCGGAAGCCCTCCGTGCTGCGCAGCGGCGCCCTCATGGCCGCCGGCTCGATCGTCTCCCGCGCCACCGGCTTCCTGCGCTCCGCGGTGGTCGTCGCCGCCCTCGGCACCGGACTGCTCGGCGACACCTACGCGGTGGCCAACACCGTCCCCAACATCCTGTACATGCTTCTCATCGGCGGCGCCCTCAACGCCGTCTTCGTCCCCGAACTGGTCCGCGCCGCCAAGGAGCACGCCGACGGCGGCCGGGCGTACACCGACCGGCTGCTGACCGCCTGCACCGCCGCCCTGCTCGTGCTCACGGCCACCGCGGTCCTCGCCGCCCCGCTGATCGTCGAGGCGTACACCCCCTACGACGGTGCCCGCGCGAGCACCACGGTGGCGCTGGCCCGCTACTGCCTGCCACAGATCCTCTTCTACGGGCTGTTCACCCTGCTCGGCCAAGTGCTCAACGCGCGCGGCCGGTTCGGCGCGATGATGTGGACCCCGGTCCTGAACAACCTCGTCGTCATCGCCGTCTTCGGACTCTTCCTCCACGTCGCCCACGGCTCGCCCGACGGTCTGACCGCCTCCGGCACGGCCCTGCTCGGCATCGGCACCACCACCGGCATCGTCGTCCAGGCCCTCGCCCTGGTCCCCTCGCTGCGCGCCGCCGGATTCCGCTGGCGGCCCCGCTTCGACTGGCACGGCAGCGGCCTGGCCCGGCCGCTGCGCAACGCGGGCTGGCTGGTGCTGCTCGTCCTGACCAACCAGATCGCCTACTGGGTGGTGACCCGGCTGTCCACCACCACCGGGGAGCACGCCGCCGCGGCCGGCGTGGCCGGCGGCGCGGGCTACACCGCCTACAGCAACGCCTACCAGCTGTGGATCGTCCCCCAAGGGATCGTCACCGTCTCGCTGGTCACCGCCCTGATGCCGCGGATGAGCGCCGCCGCCACCGACGGCGACCTCGCCGCCGTCCGCCGCGACGTCTCCTCCGCCCTGCGCACCAGCGCCGCCCTGGTGCTGCCCGCCGCCTGCGTCTTCGCCGCCCTCGCCCCCTGGGTGACCGGCAGCGTCTACGGGTACGGGCGCACGGGCGCGGCCGACGTCACCGTCATGGCCGGGATGCTCGCGGCCTTCGCGCCGGGCCTGGTCGCCTTCTCCGCCCAGTACGTCCTCTCCCGCGCCTTCTACGCCCTCTCCGACACCCGGACCCCGTTCTTCCTGAACCTCGTCGTCGCCGGCCTCAACGCGGGCCTGTCCGCCACCGCGTACCTGGTGCTGCCCCCGCGCTGGGCCGTCACCGGCATGGCCGCGGCCTCCTCCGTCGCCTTCACCGCGGGCGCCGCCCTCACCGCGTACACCCTGGCCCGGCGGCTGGGCCCGCGCGCGGCCGCCACCCGCGCCGAGCGCCGGGCCACCGCCCTGCGCACCCACCTGCGCCTGCTGCTCGCCTGTCTGCCCGCCGGGGCGGCCGGTCACCTGGCCGCCCGGGCCGCCGCGCCCGCCGGGGACTTCGCCGCGGTGGGCGCGGGAACCGCCGCCCTGCTGTTGATCGTCGTCCTCCTCGCCCGGCCCCTGCGGCTGACCGAGATCACCGACCTGCTGGACTCCCTGCGCCGCCGCGCCGGCCGATAGACGCATCGGCCGATAGGGGGAGGAAAGCCCTGGAACCACCTGGAATACTGACCCGATGCCACGCGTACTGCTGATCGAGGACGACCCCTCCGTACGGGAAGGGGTCTGTCTGGGCCTGCGCCGCCGTGGCCATGACGTGCGCGCCGCCGAGACCGGCGAGGAGGGCCTGGAGCTGCTCGCGGCCGTCCGGCCCGACCTCGTCCTGCTGGACCTGATGCTGCCCGGCATCAACGGCGTGCAGGTCTGCCGGCGCATCCGCGAGACCAGCCAGGTCCCGATCATCATGCTCACCGCACGCGGCGACGACTTCGACATCGTCGTGGGCCTGGAGGCCGGCGCCGACGACTACATCGTCAAACCCGCCCGCACCGAGGTCATCGAGGCCCGCATCAAGGCCGTCCTGCGCCGCCTCGCCACCCCGGTGGGCCGGCCCGAGATCGAGTTCCACGGCGAACTCGCCGTCGACCGGGCGGGCCTGACCGTCGCCCGCAACGGCGAGCGGGTGGCCCTGGCCCCCAGCGAGATCAAGCTGCTGCTGCACCTGTCCGCCTCCCCGGAACAGGTCTTCAGCCGCCAGCAGCTCCTGGAGTACGTCTGGGAGCACAGCTACCACGCCGACGCCCGCCTGGTGGACGCCTGCGTCCGCCGGCTGCGCAGCAAGATCGGCGACCCGGCCGGCAACCCCCGCTACATACAGACCGTGCGGGGCTTCGGCTACCGCTTCGGCCCGCTGTGAGCCGGGCCCGGTGACCCCGTGAGACGCATCAGGGCGATATCCCCGTGGGGCCTGCGCACCCGACTGATCGCCGCGTTCCTGCTGGTCGCGGCGATCAGCGCGGTCGGCACGGCGGCCCTGACCTACCGGCAGGCGCGCACCGCCATCCTCACCCAGAGCCAGGACACCGCCGTCGCGAGCCTGCGGGACCAGGTGGGGGAGCAGCACCTCCAACTGCCCATGGACCAGCAGCAGCTCGAACGCGTGGTGATGGAGCTCGGCAAGCGCGGCAAACCGCACGCCTGGCAGATCTACGGCGAGTACGGCAGCCTGCGCGCCGGATCCAACACCGACGGGCCGGCCGCTTCCCCGCTCATCACCGACGACATGCGCAGCCGCCTGGGCGGCGTACCGCACGGGGCCTTCCAGCGGGTCATCGGCCAGAGCGGCGCGCCGTACGTGGTCGTCGGGATGCCCGCCACCTTCGTGCAGAACGGCGTGGGGCAGCCCACCGGCGTCGTCTTCTACGCCGTCATGCCCCTGGTCACCGAGCAGCAGACGGTCAAACTGCTGGTCGATGCCGCCCGCAACGGAGCCCTGCCGGGGCTGGCCATCGCCGTGGTGCCCGCCCTGCTGGCCGCGCGCAGCGTGCTGCGCCCCGTACGGGACCTGCGCAAGGCCGCCCAGCGGATGGGCCGGGGCGAGCTGGACGCCCGGATCGAGGTCCGCGGCGCGGACGAACTCGCCGGGCTCGCCCGCACCTTCAACGAGACCGCCGGGGCGCTGGAGCACTCCGTCGAGGAGCTCCGGCAGGCCGAGGCCCGGGCCCGGCGGTTCGCCTCCGACGTCTCGCACGAGCTGCGCACCCCGCTGGCCGGCATGCTGGCCGTCACCGAGGTGCTGGACGAGGACGCCGGGCAGCTCGACCCGGACACCGCCCGCGCCCTGCGGCTCATCAGCAGCGAGACCGGCAAACTCGCCGTCCTCGTCGAGGACCTGATGGAGATCTCCCGCTTCGACGCACGCGCCGCCGAACTCAACCTGGACGACGTCGATCTCGCCGAGGCCGTCCGCAAGACCCTCGAACGCCGGCGCTGGGACGACGACCGGGTGGTCACCGACCTGCCCGACGGAGTCCGGGCCCGGCTGGACTCGCGCCGCTTCGACGTGGTGCTCGCCAACCTCGTCGGCAACGCCCTCAAGCACGGCGGCGCCCCGGTCCGGGTGTCCGTACGCACCGAGACCCGGGTCGGCGGCGACTGGCTGACCCTCCAGGTCGCCGACAGCGGCCCCGGCATCGCCCCCGAGGTGCTGCCGCACATCTTCGACCGCTTCTACAAGGCCGACGCGGCCCGCACCCGGTCCGCCGGCTCCGGACTCGGGCTCGCGATCACCAGGGAGAACGTCCACCTGCACGGCGGGACCGTCCGCGCGGCCGCCGCGCCGGCCGGCGGCGCCGTGTTCACGGTGGAGATGCCGCTGGAGGCCGGGGCATGAGGACTGCCGTGCGTACGTGGCGCACCGGGGCCGGTGCGGCCGCCGTGCTCGCCCTGGGCGGGGTGCTGCTCACCGCGGGCTGCGGCATCAAACCCACCGGAGTGGTCGAGAGCGGCCAGCCGGCGCAGGTCCCCGTGGTCATGTCCCCCTACGCCACCCAGGTGTACTTCCTCTCGCCCACCGGAGGACTGGTGCCCGTGCCGGAGTCCGGCTACCCGCCGTCCCCGCCGGTGGACGTCCTCGGGCGGCTGCTGCGCGGGCCCGGCGAGGCCGCACGCGCCGCCGGGCTGCACACCGAGCTGCCCGCGCTCACCGGGCCCCAGGAGGGCGGTCCGGCCTGGAGCGCCGGGCCCCAGGTGGGCGGTCCGTCCTGGAGCGTGGAGTACGACGGGAACGCCGAGGTGACGGTCCGGGTGCCGTTCGCGGTGCGCCCGCTGAGCACCGGCGCCCGGCTGCAGCTCGTGTGCACCGCGGCCCACACCACCGGCCGCTCCGCCTTCGACGTGGAGGTCACCCTCCTCGGCCCGGACGGCGCCCTCCCCGCCGCCCACTGCCCCAGGGGATGACCCCGGCGGGGCGGCCCCGCGCGGCCTTGCGGGGGGCGGACCCCGGCCGTCACTGTGGCCGCATGGACCGCACCGTGGACGTGCCCGACGTGTTCGACCCCCGGCTGTACGCCGAGGGACTGCCGCACGAGCGGTACCGGGTGCTGCGCGACCGGCACCCGGTCGCCTGGCAGGACGAGCCGGAGCTGCTCGGCTGGCCCGCCGGTCCCGGTTTCTGGGCGGTGACGCGGCACGCCGACGTGGTCCGGGTGCTGCGCGACCACCGCACGTACTCCTCGTACGTGGGCGCCACCCAGATCCGCGACCCCGACCCGGCCGACCTGCCGTTCATCCGCCGCACCATGCTCAACCAGGACCCTCCGGCCCACGGCCGGCTGCGCCGGCTGGCCGCCCGGGCCTTCACCCCCGCCCGGGTCGACGCCTTCGCCGGCCGGGTCCGCGAGCGGGCCCGGACGCTGCTGGCCGGTGCCCGCGACGGCGCCGAGGACGGCGTCGCCGACCTCGTGCGCACGGTCACCGACGAGTACGCCCTGCTGAACCTCACCGACCTGCTGGGCGTCCCGGCGGCCGACCGGGGCCTGCTGCTGGACTGGACCGTCCGGATCATCGGCTACCAGGACCCCGAGGACGCCCCCGCACCGGCCCGCGGCCCCGACGGCAGGCCGCTGAACCCCCGCTCCCCGGCCCTGCTCGGCGAGATGTTCGGCTACGCCCGCGAGCTGGCCGCGGCCAAGCTCCGCACCCCCGGCGAGGACCTGATGACCGCCCTGGCCCACGCCGGGCTCGCCGACGGCGAGCTGGAGATGTTCTTCTTCCTGCTCACCGTCGCCGGCAACGACACCGTCCGCAGCGCCGCTCCCGGCGGCCTGCTCGCCCTGGCCGAGCACCCGGACGTCTACCGGGAGTTCGCCGCCGGCCGGCACACCGTGGACGGCGCCGTGGAGGAGCTCCTGCGCGTCCACCCGCCCGTGCTCAGCTTCCGCCGGACCGCCGCCACCGACACCGAACTGGCCGGCCGGCCGATCCGCGCCGGGGACAAGGTGGTCGTCTTCCACGCCGCCGCCAACCACGACGAACGGGTCTTCCCCGACCCCGGACGCCTGGACCTGGCCCGCAGCCCCAACCCGCACGTCTCGTTCGGCGACGGCCCGCACGTCTGCCTCGGCGCCCATTTCGCCCGGCTCCAGCTGCGGATCCTGCACCAGGAGTGGCGGGCCGCCATGCCCGCCCCGGAGCTGGCCGGACCACCCCGCAGGCTGGTGTCCAACTTCATCAACGGCGTCACACGGCTGCCGCTGCGGGTGTCCGCGCCGCGGCCGTGACATCGGCCACCAGCTCGGTCACGTCCGGCCCGTAGGCCCGGGAGTTGACCACCTTGAGCACCAGGGCGAACGGCCGGTCCTTGTACGTGGCGGCCAGCCGCTCGTGGTGCCGGGCCAGGTACCGGGCGGCGGCCTGGTTGCTCACCGCGGTCTGCCCGGCCAGCAGGAACACCGGCCGGGCGCCCTCCCGGGTCGTCAGCCGGGCCAGCAGCACGTGCTCCACGGTGCCCTTGTCCCAGCGGTACGTCTCCCCGCCCACCGTGATCGCCCCCCGCTCCGGGCCCGGCTCGCTCCCGGTGTCGACGCGCACCCCCGGCAGCATCGAACTCAGATGGGCGGCGGTACGGGCGTTGGAGGCCGGGCCGCCGACACAGAACTCGCCGCGCTCGCCGAAGCCCTGCCGGGCGTCCTCGTGGGTGACGATCTGCACGGACGCACCACAGTCCTTGATCAGCGCGGAGATCTCCAGCAGCGCGAACGCGTCGTTGCGGTGCACCGACCGCTCGGACTCACCCATGTGCCGGCCCACCACGAACAGACAGTCCGAGCCGGTCGGCAACCCGAAGAACGCCTGCTTGCGGCGGAGTTTGCGGCGCCACAGATACGTCCGGCCGAACCAGCCGAAGCCGCCGCTCACGGCGGTGGCTATCACCCCGAGCACGATGTTGCGCACGTCGTCGTTCATGCGGCGGATCGTATCGGCGTCGACGCGCCGCTGACGTGGGCGGTGCGGTGAAGTTACAGTGCCGCTTCCAGCTCCCGAGAAGGTCCTCGCCCGGAGGTACGGATGCGTCGTCCCGCCGCACGTCAGTTAGCCCTCGTCGCGCTCGTCGGGGCGCTCGTGTCCACCGGCGCCGCCGCCCCGCCCTCGGACGCCGCCCGGACCCCAGCCAAGGAGCCCGTCGCCGCCGGCTACGGCGGGGCCGTCGCCAGCGTCGACGCCGACGCCTCCGCGGCCGGCATCGCGGTGCTGCGCTCCGGCGGGAACGCCGTGGACGCCGCGATCGCCACCGCCGCCGCACTGGGCGTCACCGAGCCCTACTCCGCCGGCATCGGCGGGGGCGGCTACTTCGTCTACTACGACGCGGCCACCCGTCGGGTGCACACCGTGGACGGCCGCGAGACCGCGCCCGCCTCCGCCACCGAGACCCTCTTCCAGGAGAACGGCGTCCCCATCCCGTTCGCCGAAGGCATGACCAGCGGCCGTTCCGTCGGTGTCCCCGGTACGCCGGCCACCTGGCGCACCGCCCTGGACGCCTGGGGCTCGCAGCCCCTGGACCGGCTGCTGCGGCCCGCCGTGAAGCTGGCCCGGGACGGCTTCACCGTCGACGCCACCTTCCGTGCGCAGACCCAGGCCAACCAGGACCGGTTCAAGGACTTCCCGGACACCGCCAAGCTGTTCCTGCCGGGCGGTCAGCTCCCCGTCGTGGGCTCCACGTTCAAGAATCCCGACCTCGCCGACACCTACACCGAGCTGGCCCGCAAGGGCACCGCCGCCCTCTACCGGGGACCCATCGCCGACGACATCGTCCGCGCGGTCCGCACGCCCCCGGTGGACCCGGCCGCCACCCGCCTCGTCCGGCCGGGCGACCTGACCGCCGCCGACCTGCGGGCGTACTCCACCAAGCGGCAGGAGCCCACCCGGGTCGGCTACCGCGGCCTGGACGTCTACAGCATGGCCCCGTCCTCCTCGGGCGGCACCACCGTCGGCGAGGCCCTCAACATCCTGGAGGGCACCGACCTGTCGCAGCTCTCCGAGGCGCAGTACCTGCACCGGTTCATCGAGGCGTCCCGGATCTCCTTCGCCGACCGGGGCCGCTGGGTCGGTGACCCGGCCGCCCAGGACGTGCCCACCCGGCAGCTGCTCTCCCAGGCGTTCGCCGACAGCCGCGCCTGCCTGATCTCCCCGGACAAGGCGCTGACCAGCCCGGTCGCCCCCGGCGACCCGCGCCACCCGGCGCCCTGCGCCACCGGCGGGCAGGCCGCCCCCACCACCTACGAGGGCGAGAACACCACCCACCTCACGGTCGCCGACCGCTGGGGCAACGTGGTCTCCTACACCCTCACCATCGAATCCACCGGCGGCAGCGCCATCACCGTCCCCGGCCGGGGCTTCCTGCTCAACAACGAGCTGACCGACTTCTCCTTCGCCCCGGCCGCCCCCGGCGTGCCGGACCCGAACCTGCCCGGACCGGGCAAGCGGCCCCGCTCGTCGATGTCGCCGACGATCGTCCTGGAGCACGGCCGGCCCGTGCTCGCGGTCGGCTCGCCGGGCGGCGCCACCATCATCACCACGGTGCTCCAGACGCTGACCGGCCACCTCGACCGCGGCCTGCCCCTGGTCGAGGCGATCGCCGCGCCGCGGGCCAGCCAGCGCAACCAGACCACCACCGAGCTGGAGCCGGGGCTGTGGAACAGCCCGCTGCGCGGCCAACTGGAGGCCCTGGGCCAGGGCTTCCGGCAGAACCCCGAGATCGGCGCCGCCACCGGCGTCCAGCGGCTCCCGGACGGGCGCTGGCTGGCCGCCGCCGAGAAGACCCGCCGGGGCGGGGGCTCGGCCATGGTGGTGCACCCGTACGGCAGGCCGTAGTGGGTGGGCGTTCCCGGGGGTGCGGCCGGCCCGCCGCGGCCCCCGGGCGGCGCCCTCAGGGCAGCGGGACGCCGCGGGCGCTGACCCAGAGCTCGTACCACTCCTCGTGGGTCAGCTCCGGCTCCCGTACGGCCGCGTCCCGGCAGGCGCGGATGCGCTCCGGGCGGGTGGTGCCGACGACCGGGGCGATGCCCGCCGGGTGACGCATCAGCCACCACAGCAGCACCGTCTCGGGCGTGGTGCCCTTCTGCCCGGCCAGACTCGCCACGAGGGCGGCGGTGGCGTGCTCGGCCTGCGTCCGCTGCCGCCCGGTGAACCGGCCCTGGGCCAGCGCGCCCCACGCCTGGAGGCGTATGCCGTGCTCGCGGCAGTGCTCCAGGGTGCCGAACGGGAACCCGTTGGCCGTGGCCTGCGCGGTGTTGAGCAGGACCCCCGCCTCGACCCAGTCGCGCCGGTGCAGGCTCATCTCCAGCTGGTTCGCCACCAGGGGCACCTCCAGCCGGGCCTGGAGCGCGGCGATCTGCGGCGCGGCCATGTTGGACACGCCGAAGTGCCGTACGAGGCCCTGCCGGTGCAGGTCGGTCAGGGCGGCCGCGATCTCGTCGGGGTCGGCCAGCGGGTCGGGGCGGTGCAGGAGCAGGACGTCGATGACGTCGGTGCGCAGCCGGGTCAGGCTCTCCTCCACCCGCTGCCTGATGCTCCCGGCCCGCAGGTCGTACCTCCCGGGGAGGGTGCCGTCGGCCAGGCGGATCCCGCACTTGGTCTGGAGCGTGATCCGCTCGCGCAGCCCCGGGGTGCGGGCCAGCACCTCGCCGAAGACCGCCTCGGACGTGCCGTGGCGGTAGATGTCGGCGTGATCGAAGGCGGTGATCCCGCTGTCCAGCGCGGCCTCGACCGCGGCCTGCGCCGCGTCGAGGTCGGCGGGACCGTACGGCTCCCCGCCCCAGCCGCCGCCCAGCCCCATGCACCCGTAGAGCACCCGCCCGGCGCCCTGCTCCTGGCCCTTGTCGTCCGTCACGGGGCCAGCCTAGGGGCGGTGGGGCGGTGGGGCCGACCGCCGCGTCCCGACGGCTTCGCGGCCGAACGGCCCAATCGGCGATGGGTTCCGCGGCGGGCGGGGGAGGGTGAGGGTGTGTCAGCACCGAACACCGTCCAACGCCTCGGCTTCGGCCTCCTCGGCTCGCTGCTCGCCGGCGGCCTGCTGCTCTCCGCCTGCGTGACCCCCGAGGGCCGCACCCACACCCGCGGCAAGGCCGTGCTGCGCCACCCGGACGGCGGCGGACCGGCCCGGCTCCGCGACCGTGCCGCGGACCGGTCGAGCCGCGCTGGAAGACCCGGATGCGGCCTGGGTGGGCCCCGGGCGCGGGGGCTAGGGTTGCGGCCATGACTCTGGAGGAACTGGGCCGCGGCAGATACGTCAGCCTCACCACGTACCGCAAGGACGGCACCCCGGTCGCCACCCCGGTGTGGGTGGTGGCCGAGGCGGGCGAGCTGTTCATCTGGACCCGCACCGACACCTGGAAGGTCAAGCGGATCCGCAACGACGCACGGGTCACCGTCGCGGCGTGCGACATCCGCGGCCGGCTGCTCCCGGGAACGCCGGTCCTGGAGGGGCGGGCGCGGCTGCTGGACGACAGCGGGCTGCGCCGGGTGCGGCAGCTGATGTCGCGGAAGTACCGGTGGCTGTTCTGGGCCGTGGACATCCCGGCCACCCTCGCCCGGCGCGGCAAGCGGCCGCACACCGCGATCGCCGTCAAGGTTTGAGGCTCCCGTAGTCCGCGCGTAACACACGTGCGGTGCAATAGCCGTCCATGGAGACGGCGATGAGCGAACTGGCCGCGTATCTACGCGGATTGACGGCGCAGCTCGACCCCGGCGCCGGGTGGTACGGCGCCTTCCTGAGCCGGGACCCGGACGGGATGCGCGCCTGCCTGGACGGCACGGCCGTGGTGCCGTGGGACGTGCTCGAATCGCTGCTCCAGGACCTGGCGGTGGTCCGGGGGGCGGACGCGGCCGCGGAGCGCACCCGGTGGGCCGCGCCGCTGCGGCGGGCGGCGGTCGCCGGGTACGACCGCCGGCCGGGCGGCGCCGAGGAACTGCACGCCCAGCTCGCGGCGGCCTCGGCGGAACGGGCCGCGGCCGAGACCGCCGTACGCGCCCTGACCGCCCGCCTCGCCGCGTCGGCCCCGCCGTGGCCGGGGGCCTCGTACGACACGGGGACGGACCCCGCGCTCCTGACCCACGAGCTCTCCTGGACCCGCGACGACCTGGCCCGCGCCACCTCCCGCTGCACCGACCTGGCCACCCGGCTGACCACCCTCGCCCGCACCCCGGCCACGCCCGGGGAGCCGGCCGCCCCCGCCGGGGGGCCGGCCGCCGCCGGGACCGCCGCCCCGCCCGAAGGCCCCCGGGGCACGGCCGAGCTGGTGGCCGAGCTGGGCGCGCTGCGCGCGCAGGGGCGCAGCGGGGAGGCGCATGCCGTGCTCTGCGAGGCCGCCGGTTGGCCCGCCCCGCGGCTGCCCGCCCTCGCGCGGGAACTGGAGCGCGGCGGATTGGCCGCGGACTGGGCGACCCTGCTGTGGGAGGCCGGTTCCCTGCCGCTGGAGCGGGTGACCGCGGCGGCCGCCGCGCTCGCCGCGGCGGGCCGGGCCCGTGACCAGCGGCTGCTGCTGCGCCAGGCCGCCGCCCGGACCGGCGACGAGATCGCCGACGCCGCCCTGGGCCTGGCCACCGTAGGGCGGGAGGCCGAGGCCGAGGCCCTGCTGGCCGCGTTCGTCCGCGACCGCACCCCGGTCGAGGCGGCCCGACTCGCCCGCCGCGCGCCCGACTGGTTCACGCCACGCCTGCTCGCCGCCGCCCACGCCGTGTCCGACGTACGGCACCGGGAGCTCCGGCACGCGCTCCGCATGGTCAAGGCCTGACCGCAACCGACCGCCAGGGGCGGGAACTTGATCGATTGGGCCAACCGTGCGCGGTGGTCTTGCCCCACGGTGTGACGGGGCTTACGGTCACGTACCTACGCATTCCGTCTACGTGCGTAGAGGCCCGGCGTCCGTCGCAAGGAGCAGCTCATGGCCCACATCGTCCGCGCCGCGCTGGTCCAGGCCACCTGGACCGGCGACACCGAATCGATGATCGCCAAACATGAGGAGCACGCCCGCAGAGCCGCTGCCCAGGGCGCGCAGATCATCGGGTTCCAGGAGGTGTTCAACGCCCCCTACTTCTGCCAGGTCCAGGAACCCGAGCACTACCGCTGGGCCGAGCCCGTTCCCGACGGCCCGACCGTGCGCCGGATGCAGGACCTCGCCCGTGAGACCGGCATGGTGATCGTCGTACCGGTCTTCGAGATCGAGAGCCAGGGCTTCTACTACAACACCGCCGCCGTGATCGACGCCGACGGCAGCTACCTGGGCAAGTACCGCAAGCACCACATCCCCCAGGTCAAGGGCTTCTGGGAGAAGTACTACTTCCGCCCGGGCAACATCGGCTGGCCGGTCTTCGACACCGCCGTCGGCAAGGTCGGCGTCTACATCTGCTACGACCGCCACTTCCCGGAGGGCTGGCGCCAGTTGGGCCTGGCCGGTGCCCAGCTCGTCTACAACCCCTCCGCCACCCACCGCGGCCTGTCCGCCCACCTGTGGCAGCTCGAACAGCCCGCCGCCGCCGTCGCCAACGAGTACTTCGTCGCCGCGATCAACCGCGTGGGCCAGGAGGAGTACGGCGACAACGACTTCTACGGCACCAGCTACTTCGTCGACCCGCGCGGCAAGTTCGTCGGCGAGGTGGCCAGCGACAAGGAGGAGGAACTCCTGGTCCGCGACCTCGACCTCGACCTGATCGACGAGGTCCGCACCCAGTGGGCCTTCTACCGCGACCGCCGCCCCGACGCCTACGGAGGACTCGTCCAGCCGTGACCGACCCCACCCCGCTGCTCAGCCGCCACCGTCAGGTCCTGCCCGACTGGCTGGCCCTGTACTACGACCGCCCCCTGGAGATCACGCACGGCGAGGGCCGCCACGTCTGGGACGCCGAGGGCAACCGCTACCTCGACTTCTTCGGCGGCATCCTCACCACCATGACCGCCCACGCCCTGCCCGAGGTCACCAAGGCGGTCGCCGACCAGGCCGGGCGCCTCATCCACTCCTCCACGCTCTACCTCAACCGGCCGATGGTCGAACTGGCCGAGCGGATCGCCGCCCTGTCCGGCATCCCCGACGCCCGGGTGTTCTTCACCACCTCCGGCACCGAGGCCAACGACACCGCCCTGCTGCTGGCCACCGCCTACCGCCGGTCCAACCAGATCCTGGCGATGCGCAACAGCTACCACGGCCGGTCGTTCACCACCGTCGGCATCACCGGCAACCGCAACTGGTCCGCCACCAGCCTCTCCCCGCTCCAGACGTACTACGTCCACGGCGCCGTCCGCGGCCGCGGCCCCTTCGCGCACCTGGACGACGCCGCGTTCACCGCGGCCGCCGTCGCCGACCTCGAGGACGTCCTCGGCCAGGCCCGCGGCGGGGTCGCCGCGCTGATCGCCGAGCCGGTCCAGGGCGTCGGCGGCTTCACCTCCCCGCCCGACGGCCTCTACGCCGCCTTCCGCGAGGTCCTCGACCGGCACGGCATCCTGTGGATCAGCGACGAGGTGCAGACCGGCTGGGGCCGCACCGGCGACCACTTCTGGGGCTGGCAGGCCCACGCCCAGAACGGGCCGCCGGACCTGCTCACCTTCGCCAAGGGCATCGGCAACGGCATGTCGGTGGGCGGCGTCGTCGCCCGCGCCGAGATCATGAACTGCATCGACACCAACTCCATCTCCACCTTCGGCGGCTCCCCGGTCACCATGGCCGCGGCCGGCGCCAACCTCGCCCACCTGCTCGACCACGACCTCCAGGGCAACGCCCGCCGCGTCGGCGGCCTGCTGCTGGAACGGTTGCGCGCGGTCTGCGCCGGCGTCCCCGCCGTCCGCGAGGTCCGCGGCCGTGGCCTGATGGCCGGCATCGAACTGACCCGGCCCGGCACCGACCGGGCCGACCCGGAAGCGGCCGCCGCCGTCCTGGAGGCGGCCCGCGAGGGCGGCCTGCTCATCGGCAAGGGCGGCGGCCACGACACCGCCGTCCTGCGCATCGCCCCGCCGCTGTCCCTCACCGTCACCGAGGCGGAGGAGGGGGCCCGGATCCTGGCCCAGGCCCTGCGCACCATCACCTGATCCCCGGGGGAGCCGCACCATGACCTTCCGCACCCTGATCCGCGGCGGTCTCGTCGTCACCGCCTCCGACGAGCTGCACGCGGACGTCCTGATCGAGGACGGCCGCGTCGCCGCCCTGGCGGCGCACGGCTCGGCCGCGGCCGAGGCCTGGACGGCCGACCGTACGTTCGACGCCACCGGGAAGTACGTGATCCCGGGCGGCGTCGACGCCCACACCCACATGGAGCTGCCGTTCGGCGGCACCTTCGCCTCCGACACCTTCGAGACCGGCACCCGGGCCGCCGCCTGGGGCGGCACCACCACCATCGTGGACTTCGCCGTGCAGAGCGCGGGCCGGTCCCTGCGGGAAGGCCTGGACGCCTGGTACGCGAAGGCCGATGGGAATTGCGCGGTCGATTACGCATTCCACATGATCGTTTCGGACGTGACGGAGCAGACCCTGAAAGAAATGGACGCACTCGTCGAAGAAGGCGTGAGTTCGTTCAAATTGTTCATGGCCTATCCGGGCGTCTTCTACTCCGACGACGGCCGGATCCTGCGCGCGATGCAAAGGGCTTCCCACAACGGTGGCCTGATCATGATGCATGCCGAGAACGGCATCGCCATCGACGTCCTCGTCAAACAGGCCCTGGCCCGCGGCGAGACCGACCCCCGCCACCACGGCGAGGTCCGCCACGTCCTGCTGGAGGCCGAGGCCACCCACCGGGCCATCCAGCTCGCCCGTGTCGCCGGCGCCCCGCTGTACGTCGTCCACGTCTCGGCCGAGGAGGCCGTGGCCGAACTGGCGGCCGCCCGGGACAAGGGCCTGCCGGTCTTCGGCGAGACCTGCCCGCAGTACCTGTTCCTGTCCACCGACAACCTGGCCGAACCGGACTTCCAGGGGGCCAAGTACGTCTGCTCCACCCCGCTCCGGCCCCGCGAGCACCAGGCGGCCCTGTGGCGGGGGCTGCGGACCGACGACCTCCAGGTGGTCTCCACCGACCACTGCCCGTTCTGCTTCAAGGGCCAGAAGGAACTGGGCCGCGGCGACTTCTCCAAGATCCCCAACGGGCTGCCGGGCGTGGAGAACCGGATGGACCTCCTGCACCAGGCCGTCGTGGACGGGCACATCAGCCGCCGCCGCTGGATCGAGATCGCCTGCGCGACCCCGGCCCGGATGTTCGGCCTCTACCCCCGCAAGGGCACCATCGCGCCGGGCTCCGACGCCGACATCGTCCTCTACGACCCGCACGCCGAGCAGGTCCTCTCCGCCGCCACGCACCACATGAACGTCGACTACTCGGCGTACGAGGGCCGGCGGATCACCGGCCGCGTCGACACCGTCCTCTCGCGCGGCGAACCCGTCGTCGAGGCCCGGCAGTACACCGGCCGGGCCGGGCACGGCTCCTTCGTCCACCGCTCCACGTGCCAGTACCTGTAAGTGAGGAACGCCATGGACTTCGGCCTCGTGCTCCAGACCGACCCGCCCGCCTCCCAGGTCGTCAGCCTGATGAAGCGCGCGGAACGCAACGGCTTCCGCTACGGGTGGACCTTCGACTCCGCCGTGCTGTGGCAGGAACCCTTCGTCATCTACAGCCAGATCCTCGCCCACACGCAGAAGCTGCACGTCGGCCCCATGGTGACCAACCCCGGCACCCGCACCTGGGAGGTCACCGCCTCCACCTTCGCCACCCTCAACGACATGTACGGCAACCGCACCGTCTGCGGGATCGGCCGCGGCGACTCCGCGATGCGGGTGGCCGGCCGGCGGCCCAACACCCTGGCCCGGCTGGGCGAGGCCATGGAGGTCATCCGGGACCTCGCCGAGGGCCGCGAGGCGGTCGTCGACGGCAACCCGATCCGCATCCCGTGGATCAAGGAGGGCAGGCTCCCGGTCTGGATGGCCGCGTACGGGCCGAAGGCCCTCGCCCTGGCCGGGGAGAAGGCGGACGGGTTCATCCTCCAGCTCGCCGACCCCTACCTCACCGAGTGGATGGTGCGGGCGGTCCGGGAGTCCGCCGCCCGGGCCGGGCGCGACCCGGACGCCCTCACCATCTGCGTGGCCGCCCCCGCGTACGTGACCGCCGACGACTCGCCCGCGGCCCTCGCCCACGCCCGCGAGCAGTGCCGCTGGTTCGGCGGCATGGTCGGCAACCACGTCGCCGACCTGGTGAGCCGGTACGGCGAGCACTCGGACATGGTCCCGGACGCCCTCACCGAGTACATCAAGGCCCGCGAGGGCTACGACTACAGCCATCACGGCCGGGCCGGGAATCCGTCCACCGACTTCGTCCCGGACGAGATCGTCGACCGCTTCTGCCTGCTGGGCCCCGCCGAGGCGCACATCGCCAAGCTGCGCGCCCTGCGCGACCTCGGCGTCGACCAGTTCGCCGTCTACGACATGCACGACGCGAAGGAGTCCACCATCGACGCGTACGGCACGCAGATCATCCCCGTACTGAACGGCTGAGCGCCGCCGCCCCTCGCCCGCCGGGCGGTCTGCGCCTCACACGGTGAACCGCACGGCCTCCAGCCAGAGGCTGTCGCTGAGGGTGCCGCCGAAGATGTAGTTGCCGGCGGCCTGGCCGAGGGGCTTGTCGCAGGCCAGGCCGCCCCAGCCGTGGGTGCGGATGTGGGCGTTCTGGCAGACCGCGCCGTCACCGACGTTGATGACGAAGCCCAGCATGTACGGGTAGTCCTTGTCGGTGCTGCCGATGTACAGGTCGATGCCGTCGGCGGCGCTGTTCCACGGGGTCTTCCAGTGCTCCTTGTGCACGTAGGCGTTCGCGGCCGTGCCCTTGGTGCCCGACGTGGCGATGTTCAGGGCCTTGAGCCGCTTGGCCTGCCCGGTGGTGCCGGCCGTGGCGCCGTCGCACACCGGCTTCTGCCAGCCGCTGCCCTCCACGAACGCCCGGTAGCAGATGTGCCGCCCGGGCTGCCGGGCGGCGAGCCGGGACACCGCGCCGGCCGCGGTGTCCGGGGCGACGGCCGGCGGCTCGGGGGCGGCCTGCGGGGCCACCTGGTTCACGGGCGGTGCCCCCCGGCTCGGGGCGGCCGGCGCGGCCGGCTCCGTGGGCGGCTGCTCGGCCTTCGGTGCGGTCTGCGGCGTGGGCTGCACCACGGGCTGCTGGGACGGCGTCGGGGCCGGAGCGGTCACCGAGGGCGGAGCCGGCACCTCGGTGGGCTCGGACACCCGGTCGGGCATCTCGCGTACGGCGGCCGTCTCGTGCGTGGCGCCGAAGTCCAGGGCGCCGCTGCCGGCCAGCGTCAAGGACAGGGCCACCGGGACGGAGGCGGCGGCGGCCACGCCCAAGGTGGTCCACACCCTGCGGCCGGGTGCCAGGCCGCGGGGCCCACGGGTCGGCCGGCGGTGGAACGCGGCGGCGAAGTCGGGCGCGGGCCGGGCGGGTTCGGGTGACTTCCTGGGCTGCGGGTTCATCGGATCCTTCAGGCTCCAGTCGGGAGGGTCACGGCGGGTGCGGCTCTTCCCCCTGCGGGGTGGGGAGGGTACATCGGCGGACCGGTCCGGCCAGGGTAACCGCTGCCCCGCTCCGGGAACCGGGGGCAAGATCGGTCAAATGGCGCTCGGCGCCCCTGACCTGGCACGCATCATTTCGGACGGTACGAAATTCTGAGGTTCTCCTGAGCCCGAAGCCAGGATTTCTGTTCTATGTTGACTGCGTGTCACCGAGGAACTGACCTCGCGGGAACGGGATTTCCATGTCCTGTTGCGCCGCCTTCCACTGCATTGTGGAGCACTCATGATCGCTGCACATGGCACTGCCGGTTCCGCCCCTTTCGTCCCCGCGGCCGAGCGCCACCGGGCGCAATTGATGAAGTACGCGAACCGCCTGACCCACGGGGACCGCCACCGCGCGGAGGACATCGTCCAGGAGACCCTCCTGAGGGCCTGGCGGCGCCCTCCGGCCACCGCGGCCGGCGACGACGAACGCCTGCTGGCCTGGCTGTACGCCGTGGCCCGCAACCTGTCCGTCGACATGTACCGCCGGGACCGCTCGGTGCCGGTGGGAGCCCTGCCGTTGCAGCTCCTCAACCGCCCGACGGACGGCGACCTCGCCGACCAGGTGGTCACCGGCCAGCTGGTCCGCACGGCGCTGGGCCGGCTCTCGGACGAGCACCGGGAGGTCATCGTCCGGGTCCACCTGTGCGACCGCACCGGCGACCAGGCCGCGCAGGAGATCGGGGTGCCGCCGGGCACCGTCAAGTCCCGTACGCACTACGCCCTGCGGGCCCTGCGGCGGGAGCTGGCGGCGTGACCAACGTCGACCCGGTCAGATGGTTCCTCGACCACCGCGAGGCGATCATGCGGTGGGCCGTCGTGCTCGGCATCGCCCTGCTGGTCCTCCTGCTGGTCCGGCACTTCGCGATGAAGCTGGGCGGCTGGGCGGCGGCCGGGCGCAAGGTGCGGCGGGAGGCGGCGGTCACGGCCGCCGCGTTCGCCTCGCCCGTGCGGGCGTGGCTGCGCTACCGGCGGGTGCTGCGGATGCTCGTACGGCGGCTCGGGGACCCGGAGAGCTGGCGCGACGCCGAACGCGCCCTGGCCGCGGCCCGGTCGGCGGCCGCGCCGGCCGTGCCGTACGCGGCACTGGTCGGCGACGTCGGAATCACCGTGCTGCTGGCCGGCCGGTCCGTGCCGGGGCCGCCGGAGCCGTGGGAGGCCGAGCCGGACCTGCCCGGGCAGTGGACCGCGCTCCGGGCGGAACTGCCGATGGTGGTGCCCGAGGCGGGGCTGAACCGGCCGGTCCTGATCGCGATCGGCGGCGAGGACGCGGCCGCCGGCCGCTGCGCCTTCCTCGACACGGCGTCGGGGCCGCCGGCCCTGGCGCTGGACGGGGACCGGCGGGCGGGCGCGGCGCTGCTGCCCGCGCTGGCCGCGCAGTTGGGGGTGCGGCTGCCCGGCGGCCAGGTCGTGGTCGCCGAGGGAGTGCTGCCGGGCTTCCCGGGCGAACCGGTGCGCGAGGCGTACCGCACGGCGAAGGACACCCCGCCGAGGCTGGGCGTCGCCCCGTTCCTGGTGACCCCCGAACTGCCGGACCCGCTGCCGCCGGAGCTGGCCGGGCCGCCGGGGGAGGTCCCGCCGATGCGGGTGGTCGTCCGCGGTCCGGGGCGTGGTTACGTCCGCCGCCTGTTCGCCGACCGGCACGGCCAACTGTGCCTGCCGGGCACGCCGTTGCTGCTGATGGCGCACGCGCTGCCGCGGGCGGTGGCGCGGACCCTGAAGCGGATCCCGCCGGTGCACCCGCC